>CAYTJE010000243.1:0-5032 GCA_964437855.1 uncultured Anaerolineales bacterium
GAACATCTCGACGCCGAAGGTGTCCTCGGCCACGGGCAGGCCCGTGATGTGCCAGGCCTCCGGCCCGTCGAACTCGGCCATCTTAGCCTCCAGCGCCGTCGAAACGCGGTGCGCCAGGTTCTTCCGCGTCAGCGGCAGGTAGAGCGCCAGCGCCTTGCCGTCGTCGGAGACCAGCGTGCCGTCCAGGAACGGCACGTCCCGGGCCTTGGCGCGGACGGCCTCGGCCTCGGCCTGCGTCTCGGGGGGCTTGGGCATGAGCCACTCGAACCGGACCGTCCCCAGACCGCCCTGCTCGATGTGGTCGACCGTGGACGGGGCGATGACGTCGGCCGCCACCACCCCCTCTTTCGCCTGAGGGTCGTCCTCGCTCGGCCAGCGGAGCGTCTTGGCGAACTCCGTCAACTCGTACACCCGCCGCAGCGACTCTGGGGTGAAGACGCCCTCCGGGTGTTCCTCGTTCACCACGCCCACGACCACCATGTCGTAGAGCGAAAAGGTCCGCTTCATCCGGTCGTGGAACACCCGGACCGGTTCGTCCGGGCGCAGCATGTTCTCCGGGTCCGTATCAACCTTTACGGCGTGGAGATAGGTGAACGCGTCCGGCCAAAGGCTCGGCGCCCCGGCCAGGGCAACGAGCGCCATCGACACCAGCACCACCAGGCCCGTCACCAGGAGGGGATGATCGACCGCCGTCCGTGTCACGCCCGCACGCCCCCTCGTCATGCCGCCTCTCCTTGACTGCCCCGCGCCGGGTCAGAGCCGTTTGACATCCCCTACTCTGGCAGGAACGTCCGGGGTGAGGCGGCTACCGCGCCGTTCCGCGCGGGCGCCGTGGCCGACCCCTTCCGGTTCCACTATAGAGCCACTGTCTAAACGCCTCAAGGGCCAACCCCGAACGCGGCCTTTACCCCATCCCCCGTCGGATGTATTATCCGACACGGGGCCGCCGGCCCGGCCAGGACCGTCCGGCTACGGCGCGGGGGACGGCGGGCACCGCGGACGCAGCGGGCCCGGAACGCACCCTCTTGCGGAGAAAAGCGATGACCGCGGTTCGACACCTTCTGGCTGTAGTAGGCCTGTCGTTGATTCTGACATTGCCGGGCTTTGCCGAGGCGAAGCCCTCACCGGCGGACTGGCCCACGTACCGCCACGATCCGAGCCGGAGCGGCATTGCATCGGAGTCGCTCGCGCCGCCGCTGTCGCTCGACTGGGTCTTCGTCCCGCCGCACCCGCCGGAGCACGCCTGGGGCGACCCCCAACCGAAACCCATCGAACACCACCTGGAACTGCCCCGCCTGCGCTTCGACGACGCGTATCACGTTGCGGCGGCGGGCGGGTTCGTGTACTTCGGCTCGTCGTCCGACGGCCAGGTGTACGCCCTCGACGCCGACACCGGGGCCCTGCGCTGGCGCTTCGCCACCGAGGGCCCGGTCCGCTGCGCGCCGACCGTGGCCGACGGCCGGGTATACGTCGGCTCCGACGACGGACGGGTCTACTGCCTGGACGGGACCGACGGCTCGGTCGTCTGGACGTTTCGGGCGGCGCCGACCCGTGAGATGGTGCTCGGCAACGGCCGGATGATCTCGCTGTGGCCGGTCCGCACGGGCGTCCTCGCGGATAAGGGCCTGGCGTACTTCGGGGCGGGCGTCTTTCCCGCCGAGGGGTTGTTCCTGTACGCCGTCGACGCCGCCACCGGCACCGTGCACTGGACGAACGACACGTATGCCCGGGGCGGGGCAAGCGGCATCTCGCCGCAGGGCTACCTCCTGGCGTCGGAGGAGCGGTTGTTCATGCCGTCCGGCCGGGCGATGCCGGCGGCGTTCGACCGCGGGACCGGCCGGTTCCTGTTCCAGCGGAACTTCAATTGGCGAGCCGTCGGCCTCTTCGGCGGCACGTACACCCTGCTGGCCGACGACCTCCTCTTCAACGGAACCGAGCAGGTGACGGCCGTCTCGGTCGAGAACGGCAAACTGGTGCTGAACGAGGGCCGGGCCCCTCACCAGCACGCCGCCGGCAGCCGGCGTCTCATCGTCGCGGACGAAATGATCTACATGCTGACGGGCAAGGAGGCCGCCGCCCGCCGCCGCGACGCCTGGATCGACGTCCAGAAGAAACTGACGCATTTCAAGCCGCGTTTCCGCAACCTTACGTCTCGCCTGAACGACGTCCGCCGACGGCTCCGGGAGCAGGACAGCGACCGGCTCCGCAAGGAGGCCGAGCGCCTCGAGAAACAATTCGCGGACCTGTCGCCGGAGAAGACGCGGCTCCAGGAGCGCCTGGAGGCGTGCACCCGCTGGCGCGTGCCGTGCCCGTGCGCGTCGGCGGTGGCCCTGGCCGGCCAGACGCTCTTCGCGGGCGGCAAGGGCACGGTCATGGCGTTGGCGGCCGCTACCGGCAAGACGACGTGGTCCGCCACGGTCGAAGGCAGCGCCCGCGGCCTGGCGGTCGCCGGGGGCCGGCTCCTCGTCAGCACCGACACCGGCCGCATCTACGCCTTCACGCCGGGCGACGCGGGCAAAGGCCGCACCGTCAAAGCAGAGCCGACGCCCGACCCGTTCCCCGACGCGAAGCGCACCGCCACCCGCCGCGAGGTCGCCGCCGACGTGGCCAAGACGTTCGACCTCGCGGACGGTTACGCGCTGGTGCTGGGCGGCGACGGCCGGCTGGCGCTGGAACTGGCCCGCCGGACGGACCTCCGCCTCTACGTGCCCGTGGCCGACGCCGACCGCGCCGCCGCGATGCGCCGGGCCATGGTCGAGGCGGGCGTCCACGGCCACAAGGTTACGGTCATGCATCTGCCGACGGGGCCCCTGCCCTTTGCAGACTACTTCGCGAACGCGGTCATCTGCGAGGCGGGGTGCTTCGCCGACGAGCCGCCCGTGCCCGCCGAGGACGTCGCCCGTATGCTGAAGCCGTGCGGCGGCCGGGTGCTTCTCGAGAAGCCCGCCGGCACCCAGGAACCGCCCGCCGCCATGCGGGCGTGGATGTCGGCCCTGCTCCAGGACCTCCAGCGGTCCGGCGAGGCCGCGTCGAAGGCGACCACCGGCCGATGGGCCGTCGTCCGCCGCGGCCCCCTGAACGACGTCGGCGCGTGGACCCACCAATACGCCGACGCCGGCAACACCGCCGCGTCCGACGACGGCCGGGTCCGCGGGCCGCTCGGCATCCTGTGGTACGGTCGGCCGGGCCCCGCCGAGATGCCCAGCCGGCACGCCAGCAACGCGGCGCCGCTGGCCGTGGACGGCCGCTTGTTCGTCCAGGGCGAGAACGTCCTTCTGGCCTACGACGCCTACAACGGCGTCCGCCTGTGGCGGCGCGACATACCCGGGGCCATGCGCCTCGGCCTGAAGACCCACTGCTCGAACCTGGCCGCCCGGCCCGACAGCCTCTTCGTGGTCGTGAAGGACCGGTGCCTGCGCCTCGACGCGGCCACCGGGAAGACGCTCCGGACGTACTCGGCCCCGGACGGCCAGGACGACGCCGCCTGGCGGTACGTGGCGACGGCCGGCGACCTGCTCTTCGGCGGCACGGCGGGCGGGCGGCTCTTTGCCCTGGAGATCGACTCCGGCAAGGTCCGCTGGAGCCGGCAGGCCGGCCGGCCCATGGAGACCACCCTCTGCATGGACGACGGCAAACTGTTCTACGTGGACCGCGCCGTGACCGACAAGCAGCGCAAGGCCGGCCTCGCGGGCATCGACCCGAAGCAGCGCGTGGACTACCGCGGCCGACCCGTGCCGCCCGACGTCCGCCTCGTCGTGGCGCTGGAGGCCGCGACCGGCAAGCCCCTGTGGCAGCGGCCGCAGTACGTCGGCGACTGTGTCAACATCAGCAAAGCCGGGGGCGAACTGACCGCCATGACCGCCCACGGGGTCCTGCTCCTCTGCGGACAGCCGTGGAACGGCCACTTCTGGGACGAGTTCTTCGCCGGCAGGTTCTCACGCCGGAGCCTCATCGCCCTCTCGGCCGACGACGGACACGAATTGTGGTCCGGACGACGGGGGTATCGCAGCCGACCCCTCATCGTCGACGACGTCATCTACGCCGAGCCGTGGGCCTATAACCTCCGCACCGGCGAGCCCCGGCAGCGGCGCCATCCCGTGACGGGCGAGTACGGCCGGTGGCAGATGGCCCGGCCCGGCCATCACTGCGGAAACGTGGTCGGCTGCCCGAACGCCCTGTTCTTCCGGTCGAAATCCACGGCCTACTACGATCTGGCGGCCGATTACGGCACGGCGCACTTCGGGTCGCAGCGACCGGGGTGCTGGATCAACTGCATCCCGGCCTGCGGAATGGTGTTGATGCCCGAAGCCAGCAGCGGGTGCATATGCCCGTTCTCGGTGCACTGCACGATCGCGTTTCACCCCCGCCGGACGAACCGCGTGTGGGGCATGGCCAGCGCCGACGGACCCGCCAAGCCCGTCAGCCACCTGGCCGTCAACTTCGGGGCCCCGGGCGACCGCCGGGACCCCGACGGCACCCTGTGGCTGGCGTACCCCCGGCCGTACAAGGGACGGCTCGTGCTCCCGCTGGACCTCGACGTGAAGGGCAAGGGCGGGAAGGTCTCGTACCCTCGTCGCGGCCAAGCCGATTTTCTGGAGGTCCGCGGGACGGAGACGCCCTGGCTGTACGCCTCCGCCCTGGCCGCCCCCAAGACGTGCCGGCTTACCGTTGCGCTTTCCGAGGGGGGCGGGGACCCGGCAACGTACACCGTCCGCCTCCACTTCTGCGCGGCGGAGGGGGAGGAGCCGGGCCGGCGGGGCTTCGACGTGTTGATCGGCGATCAGGTCGTGCTCGAGGCGCTGGACGTGGCGAAGGCGGCCGGCGGCCCCCGGCACGCCCTGGTCAAAACGATCGAGCACGTCCGGGCCGGACCGACGCTGACGGTGACCCTGCGTTCGCGAGCGGATCGCCCGCGGGCCGAGACGGGGCCCGCGCTCAGCGCGCTGGAAATCAAGCGCGAGAAACCGCCGGGCACTCGAGCATTTTAGGCTCTCCGCTACTTTTGACGCACGCGAGCCTCCTTTCTTCCCGG
>CAYTJE010000244.1:0-5005 GCA_964437855.1 uncultured Anaerolineales bacterium
AAGCACGGCGTCGTGCAGGACAAACTGTGGCTGCCGGGCCTCGTGAAACTGAAGCGGCTCATCGACGACGGCTTCTTCGGCCGCATCCTGTCGGTCCGCGGCGAGTTCGGGTACTGGGTCTTCACGGGCGAAGATCCGAACCGGCCCCCGCAGCGGCCGTCGTGGAACTACCGGGCCGAGGACGGCGGCAGCCTCATCGTCGACATGTTCTGCCACTGGCGGTACGTCCTGGACCACCTGTTCGGCCCGGTCCGCAGCGTTGCCTGCCTGGGCGCCACCCATATCCCTACCCGGTGGGACGAAAGCGGCGAGCCGTACACCTGCACCGCCGACGATGCCGCCTACGCCCTGTTCGAGGTGGGCGACGGCATCGTCGTCCAGATGAACTCGTCGTGGTGCACTCGCGTGCGGCGGGACGATTTGCTGGTGCTCCAGGTCGACGGGACGGACGGCTCGGCGGTGGCGGGCCTGCGGGACTGCCGCGTCCAGTCGCTCGCCGACACGCCCCGCCCCGTGTGGAACCCGGACGTGCCTCAGCCCGTCAATTTCCGGCAAGGGTGGAAGGCGGTTGAGCCCGACGCCGCCTTCGACAACGCCTTCAAGGTCCAGTGGGAGTGGTTCCTGCGGCACGTCGTGGCCGGCGAGCCGTTTCCGTGGGACCTCCTGGAAGGCGCGAAGGGCGTCCAGTTGGCCGAGGCCGGCCGCCGCGCCTGGCGCGAGCGACGATGGCTGGACGTGCCCACCCTGGCGCCGTAAACTGATGTGCCGATGGGCGCGGTGCTAACACCGTGTCATTTCGACCGAGGCCCTTCAGGGCCGAGCGGAGAAATCTCGCCGTGCGAGAAACAAGACGCCAGCGACCACGGCGAGATTCCTCGACTCGCTTCGCTCGCTCGGAATGACAATTCGCGGGTTTCTGAGACGCCGATGAGGAGGTTGATCATGGCTACCCACGACCCTGCCGCATGCGAGCACGGACACCTGCACTGCTGCTGCGGCGCCGAGCGGAGCGACCCGGGCGGCGTCTCGCGGCGAGAGTTTCTGGCGGCCACCGGCATCGCCTTCAGCGCCGCGGCGATGGCGGGGTGTGCGTACCCGGCCGTCCGTGAGGCGGCGGCCATGAGGGAGATTGCCCCGCCTCGCAAGCCCCTGCGGGTCAAGCCGGTCTTCACCTACGCCACGTACAAGCGGCGGGAGAAGCGGAGTTGGCGCCCCTGGGGCGGCATCCAGACCCAGGAGCAGGCCGACGCCGAGGTCCGGCGCATCCAGGGCGAACTCGACGGGCTCAAGGCCGACGCCGACTTCCCCCTCCAGGTCCTGCCCGTGGCGCCGGTCCGCAACCCGGACCAGTTCAAGGCCATCGCGGACCTCGACCAGGCCGATGCCCTCATCGTCTATGCCGCCGGCGGCCCCCAGAGCATCTTCAAGGCGGCGGTCGAGACCGGCAAGGACGTGATCTTCTTCCTCCGCCACCGCTCCGGGCCGCTGTACCTGTGGTACGAGATCATCTCGCCCCGCTACCTCCGTCAGCATACCGACACGCTGAAGGTCGAGGGCGTGGACTACACCGACGTGGTCGTCGACTCCTGCGACGACATCGCCTGGCGGCTGCGGGCGCTGTGCGGCCTGAAGAATACGCTCGGCTCCCGCGTCGTCTGCATCGGCGGGCCGGCCGGCTGGGCCACCCCGAACGCCCCGGACCTCGCGCGCGCCAAGTGGACGATGGACCTCCAGACCGTTTCGTACGAGCAACTGGGCGAGATCATCAAGAAGGCCCGCGCCGACAAGGACGCCGTCGCCCGCGTCCGCGACCGCACCGAGGCCTACCTTGCCGACAAGGATGTCAGCCTCGAGACCAAGAAGGAGTACGTCCAGAGGTGCTTCCTGCTCGACGACGTCTTCCGCGGCCTGATGGCCAAGGCCGGCGCCAAGGCGATTACCGTCAAAGGGTGCATGGGTACCATCATGGGCGTGTCCGACACGACCGCCTGCCTGACGCTCTCGACCCTGAACGACGACGGGTACCTGGCGTTCTGCGAGTCGGACTTCGTGGCCATTCCGGCCGGCATCCTGATGGCCAACATCACCGGCCAGCCGTCGTTCCTGAACGACCCGACGTACCCGCACCACGGGATCACGACGCTCGCCCACTGCACGGCGCCGCGGCGGATGGACGGGAAGACGCGCGAGCCGGCCCGCATCGTCACGCATTTCGAGTCCGACTTCGGGGCGGCCCCGAAGGTCGAGATGCACAAGGGCCAGGTCATCACCAACGTCATGCCCGATTTCAAGGAGCAGCGCTGGGTGGGGCTGAAGGCCAAGATCGTCGACGCCCCGTTCCTGCCCATCTGCCGGAGCCAGATCGACATCGCCTACGAACCCGACGACGACCTCGTGGCCGAACGCATGCCCGGCTTCCACTGGATGACGGCCTACGGCGACTGGCGGCGGGAGATCGGGTACGCCCTGAAGAAGATTCCCATCGGCTGGGAGGACCTCGGCTGACCCGAGGTTGCCCCCCGGCTCCCGGCCCGCGGAGACGAAGGTTGCCGGCCGCAGCGCCCAAGTTCGCCGGACCGCTTGCGGGTCGCGCCCGACGCTGCGCACGGTCCCGGCGGGCCCTTGACGGGGCGAACCGGTCACGCGAGGAGGACGGTATGGTCGGCCGGACCGCGCGAATCGTTCGGCTGGTCGCGACCCTGGCGGGGGCGGGCCTCGCGGCGGCCGGGTGCGCCTCGCTGACCGACCCGTTCCTGGGCGTGCCGGAATGGCAGACCGTCCGTTACGGCGAGGCCGACGCCGAGTCGTCGCTGAAGGGCGTGCCGAAGATTACCGCGGTCGAGACGCGAGAGTACATGCACTACGTCCGGGCGGCCAGCGCGGGCCGCATCGTGGCCCGCGAAATCCGCGGCGATTGGGTCTACTACGCCCTGGCGACGCGCCGCGTGATGGGAGTGTCCGGCCAGGGTCAAGGCGTGCCCCGCCGGGTGGTCGCGGTGGTTTACGAGCGGTACCGGGCCAAACAGCCGCCCAAGCCGCCGCCAAGGTTCCCCGTGGAAGCGGAGCCGGAGCGCGGCGGGGAGGTCGACGAAAAGGCGCTGGAGAAGCGAAGGGAGCGGCTCAGGGAGGACGCCGAAAAGAAACTCCGCCAGCAGTTGCCCGGCGAGGGTGATTTCGAGACGGTCCGGCCGGAGTAGGCCGTCGGTGCGGTGGCGGCGCGGCAGGGCGGGGTTGCATCCCGCCGGCACGGCCGGTACGAGGGTCGCGGAGAATGAATTCAAGGGGGATCATATGTGTACTCGAGGGCGTGGCTGGGCGGCGGGCGCTCTGCTGGGCGCGGTCCTGGGCATGGTCTCCTCGGCCGGGGCCGGGGGGAAGGGATGGCCCATGCGACGCCTGGGCGACCGGCTGACCATCCAGACGCCGCACTACACCGTGGAGTCCGACCACAGCCCCGGGGTCGCCCAGTTGATCGCCAGCCACCAGGAGGCCCTCTTCCGCGAACTCTACCGCCGCATGGGCAAGGTCAAGACCAACCCGATGAGCGGGCGATTCAAGATCAAGGTCTTCCGGGGCCCCAGGGGGTATCTCCGGGAACTGGGTCTCGGGGCGATGGGGTCGCAGGGGATGTACATGCACAACAAAGATCTCCTCGCGGCCTGGGGGCCGCCGGAGTTCCTCGACGTCGTGTTTGAGACGTTGCGGCACGAGGGGACCCACCAGTTCGTCATGAATTTCATCGGGAGCGACGTTCCCGTCTGGCTGAACGAGGGCATGGCCGTCTTTTACCAGCACAGCCGGTTCAAGGGTGGGCGATTGGAGTTGGGCAAGGTGCCGCCGATACGCGTGATGCGGCTTCAGGAGGCGATCAAGGGCCATCACACGATTTCGCTCGGCCGCATGCTCCGCATGAGCAACTACGAGTGGCTCGGGGCCGTCAACGTGGGCGGATCGCACGCCGGCCTCCAGTACGACCAGGCCTGGGCGATGGTCCACTTCCTGGCCTTCGCCAACCGGCAGAAATACCGGGCGCCGTTTACCCGGTTCATCTACTACCTTTCCCGCGGGCGCAAGCCGTATCGCGCCTGGGAACGCACCTTCGGGACCAATCTCCTGGCGTTCGAGCAGCGGTGGGAGGCGTACGTCCAGGGCCTGAAGGCCATGGAGAACCTCCCGTGCCGCGACCGCCTGGAGGTCCTCGGTTTCCTCCTCCGCCGCTACCATAAGAAGCGTCCGAAGATCACGGGCGACCTGGCCCGGCTGCGCAAGGCCCTGCTGAACGGCGCGTTGGGCAAGTGGTCCTTCGAGACCGAGAGCGGGATACCCTTCACCGGCGATGACCCCAAGCGCCTCGCGCTCCTGTTCAAGTGCCCCGCCGATGGTCGCAGGAACGTCGATATCAGTTACGAACGGGTGCCGGGCACCGGCGGCCGCCCGCCCACCGTCCGCTGCAAACACCATGCCGGCTACGTGCTGGAGACGGTGCCCGAGGACGTGACGGTGGGCGACCTGTTCCCGACCAGCGTCGTCACGAGGCCCTGTCTGCCGGACGCCGACTGACGGGCCCGCGCCGCCGCCGCGCGGGTTCCCCGATTATGTGTGGAGGCATGTGTTATGATCGATGGCGTACGAGTCACCCCCCTGAAACCCATTCCGGACGATCGCGGCCGCCTGATGGAGATCTTCCGTTCCGACGAGCCGGACTTCGAGCGGTTCGGCCAGGTCTATATGACCACGGCCTACCCGGGCGTCGTCAAGGCGTGGCACTACCACAAGAACCAGACGGACAACTTCGTCTGTATCCACGGCATGATGAAGGTGGCGCTGTACGACGCGCGGGACTCTTCGCCCACCCGCGGCGAGGTGAACGAGTTCTTCCTGGGCGTGTGGAACCCGATTCGCGTGCGCATTCCCAGGGGCGTCTACCACGGGTTCAAGTGCATCTCGACCTGCGAGGCCATCATCATCAACACGCCCACCGAGGTGTATGACCGCGAGCAGCCCG
>CAYTJE010000245.1:0-4910 GCA_964437855.1 uncultured Anaerolineales bacterium
CGCAACTCTTCAAGCAGATCCTGATGATCGCCGGCTACGACCGGTATTATCAGATTGCCAGATGTTTGCGCGACGAGGACCTGCGGGCCGACCGCCAGCCCGAGTTCACCCAACTCGACCTCGAGATGGCCTTCGTCAGCGAGGCGGACGTCCTGGACGCCACCGAGCGCGTCGTGGCCGCCGTCGTCCGCGACCTGCTCGGCGCGGACGTCGAGGTCCCCTTCCCGCGCCTCACCTACGCCGAGGCCATGCGCGACTACGGCACGGACAAGCCCGACCGGCGGTTCGGCATGCTCCTGAAGGACGTGACCGCCCTGGCCGCCGAGTCGGAGTTCCGCGTGTTCACCGCGGCCGTGGAGGCGGGCGGCGAGGTCCGCGGCATCGCGGTGCCCGGGGCCGCCGAGCAGTTCAGCCGCAAAACCATCGACGACTTGATCCCCTTTGTGGGGGACTTCGGCGCGGGGGGCCTGGCCTGGCTCAAGTGCGAGGCCGAGGGCCTTGCCGGCCCCATCGCCAAGTTCTTTACGGACAATCAGTCAGCGCAACTCCGCGAGACGATGGACGCCGGCGCCGGCGACCTGCTCCTCTTCGTCGCCGACGCGCCGGCCGTCGTGGCGGCCAGCCTCTCCGCCCTCCGGCTTCACCTGGGCCGGCGCCTGGGCCTGGTACCCGCGGAGGGAATCGACCTCTGCTGGATCACCGAGTTCCCCCTCCTGGAGTGGGACGAGGGCGAGGGGCGACATGTCTCCATGCATCATCCGTTCACCAGCCCGATGCCCGAGGACGTGGACCGGCTGGAGTCGGACCCCGCCTCGGTCCGGGCCCGCGCCTACGACCTGGTCCTCAATGGCGTGGAACTGGGCGGCGGCAGCATCCGTATCCATCGCCCGGACGTCCAGGAACGCGTCTTCCGGCTGCTGGGCATCGGCGAGGCGGAGGCCCGCCGGAAGTTCGGCTTCCTGCTCGACGCCCTCCGCTACGGCGCCCCGCCGCACGGCGGCATCGCCCTGGGGCTCGACCGCTTCGTCCGGCTCATGGTCGGCGCAGGCAGCATCCGCGAGACCATCGCCTTCCCCAAGACGCAGCGGGCCCAGTGCCTGATGACCGGCGCCCCGAGCCCCGTGGACGACCGGCAACTGGAGGACCTCCACATCCGCCTCCGCCCGGAGGCCATGCCGGACGAGTAACCCGGCCGCGCGCGGCTCAGCGGCCCGGCCCGCACGGCACGGGTCCAAATCGAACGGTTGCCCCGCGCGCCGGCAAACCCTTGCGATACCTCGCCGCCCCGGGTACGTTCAAAAGAGGGATGGCATGGCCATCCGCCTGGTGGGTGGCCATGGAAGACCGACAGCCGCATGGCCGCGCCCTGACACGGCAACGGGTCTCCGCTTCGTTCCGACAGGCGCGGTCATGCCGACCCTTCCGAGAACAGAAAGGACCGTCCATGCACCGCCTTGCCCTCCTCGCGCCCCTCGCCGTCGCCGGCGCGGCCTGCCTGGCCGCCGGAACCGCCTCCGACCGCCCCGCCGGCATCCCGGACGACTACACCCTCGTGTACCGGCAGGACTTCGGCGACGCGAAGGCCCTCGGCGACTTCGTCTTTTCCGACCCGCGGGCGTGGAAGCCCGGCCGGGCCGCCGGCAGGAAGGGCCTCGCCTACGACAACTCGGCCACGTACAAGCCGAAGGTCCGCTCGCCCCGCATCATCGGACTGATTAAAGATATCAAGGTCCGAGACTTCGTCCTGGAGGCCGACATCTGCCAGACGGGCAAGGAGTACGGCCACCGGGACGCCTGCCTCTTCTACGGCTTCACGGACCCGTCGCACTTCTATTACACGCACATCGCCACCAAGGCCGACCCGCACGCCCACAACGTCTTTCTCGTCAACGGCAAGCCGCGCACCGCCATCGCCACCCGCACCACCAAGGGCATCGACTGGGGCAAGGAGGCGTTCCACCACGTCCGGCTGGTGCGGCGGGGCTCCGACGGCACCATCCTGGTCTATTACGATGATATGTCGAAGCCCCTGATGGAGGCGAAGGACACGCACTTCGGCTGGGGATGGGTCGGCTTCGGCACGTTCGACGACTCCGGGATCGTGACGAACATCCGCCTGTGGGCCAAGGACGTGAAGAAGGAAGCCTGCCCGTTCTTTAAGGGCAAGAAGTAGGCGGCGAGGCGCCGCAAGGGGTGTCATGCCGACCGAGGCCCGCCAGGGCCGGTCCGAAGTTGGACCCGTTCCGGGGCGGAGGAATCTCGCCGTGGCCTTTCGCCGTGGCTTGCAGCCTGCGGCGTGTGGCGTGCAGACCGTGGCTCCCGAACCGCCGTTGCCTTTGCACGGTAAACCATGAACGTCGAACCCGTCCTCCCCCTTGCGGCCGGCGGCGCCCGCCGGTATCCTCGTTCATCATGAGGCTCGCCCGGCCGGGCCTCAGGGCCTCAGGGACTCAGGGACTCAGGGACTCAGGGCCTCAGGGCCTCAGGGCCTCAGGGACCCAGGCACTCAGGCACTGCACACCACCCGAACGCCGCCTGAAGGGAGAACGACATGATCGGAAGCCTGCCCGCCGACGTGCTGGACGCCGCCAGGGGCGAATGCAGCCGCTCGAAGCCAGATCGGATTCGTCAGACAGAACGTAGGGCGACTTTGTCAACTTCGCCATCATCCACAAAGGCCGTGGCGCGGTGCCCCGTCGTGGGCACCGCGCGGTGGGCAAGACGGCCCACCGCGCTAGAGTCGTTGTCGGTTGGCAAGAGTTGACAAAGTAGCCCTAGGCCGCGCCATGCGCTTCCGCCTGCCATCGCTGGCCGCCGTCGCCCTGCTTCTGCCGGCCGGCACCGCCGGCGGGCAGGAGGGCGTTACCCCCGCGCCCGTGCGGGCGGTCCACCTCAGCGGCCGCCTGGGCCAGCGGCACCGGGCCAACGTCGCCTACCTGCTCCACCTGCACCGGTCACACGGCGAGGCGATGATCGCCGCCTTCAGCGAGCGCGGCCGGCGCAAGGCCGATCGCCCCTGGGACGGCGAGTACGCCGGCAAATGGCTCGACGCCGCCGCCCTCACCGCCGCCAACACCGGCAACAAGGAACTGACCGAACGCGTCCATCAACTCGCCGACGCCCTGCGAAAGGCCCAGGCCGACGACGGCTACATGGGCATCCAGGGCCCCGAGACGCGCGGCCGGACACCCTGGGACGTCTGGAACCACTGGTACGCCATCACCGGCTGGCTGACGCACCACGAGACGTTCGGCGACGCGGCGTCGCTGGCGGCCGCCCGGCGGGCCGGACGCTGGCTCACCGACCACTACGGGCCCATCGACCCGGCGCACACGCGGTTCTTCCGCGGCGCCTGGGGCGGCGGGTGCAACGTGGACGTCCTCGACCAGATGGTCCGCCTGCATCGGCTCACGGGGGAGGAGACGTTCCGCCGCTTCGCCGCCGCCACCGTCGCCCACTACCCGCCGATCCGCTCGATGCGCTCGACTCGCCGCCCACCCCTGACGCACGCCTACGTCCTGGCGGCCTACCTCGGCGGGACCGTGGAACTGGCCCGGACCACCGGCCGGGCCGACGACCTCGCGTGGGTCGAGGCCGTCTGGGAGCGGATGTACGACGACCACCTCTACCCGACCGGCTCGCTGGGGCTGGGCGAGACACTCCGCCCGCCCCCGCCCGCCGAAAAACCCGGCGCCAAAATGCAGGAGACGTGCGCCACCGTCGAATGGCTCATCCTGACGCACCGGCTGTACCGGGCCACGGGCCGCGTCCGCTACGCCCACGCCATCGAGCGGACCGCCTGCAACGCCCTGCTGGCCGCCCAGTCGGCCGACGGCATGAAGTGGATGTACTACACGCCCTTGCGGTACGAGAAGCAGTGGTTCAGCGGCCCGACGCGGTGCTGTTACTGGTCCGGCCCCCGCGGCATCGCCCGCCTGCCGACCCTCGTCTACGCCACCGACGAGGAAGGCCTCCGCGTGGACCTGCTGGCTTCGAGCCGGGCCGCGCTCCCCGTCCTCGGCCGGGAGGTCCGGGTTGACCAGAAATCGGCCTGCCCCGCCGCCGGCCGGACCGCGATCACCGTCCGGCCGCCGGAGCCGATGCGGTTTGCCCTGAAGGTCCGCATCCCGCCGCACGTCCGCGACCCGAAGGTGACCGTCAACGACGAGCCTGCGGGCGGGACCGTCGAGGCAGGGACGTACGCGCGGCTCCTGCGCTCTTGGCGGCCGGGCGACCGCGTCCAGGTCACGTTCGGCATGGCGAGTCGCCGGGTTCCCCTGGGCGACGGCGTGCTCATCCAGCGCGGCCCGGAGTTCCTGGCGGCCGATGCGCGCGACAACCCGGATATGGACCTGGAGGCCGTGGCCGCCCCGGCCGACCTCGCCCTGGAAGCCGCCGACGCCTCCGGCAACCGCCGCCGATACGCCGCCCGGATGCGCGTCGCCGGCCGTCCCCGCCGCGTCCTCCTGACGCCCTGGGCCGACGCCGGTCATAACGGTGCCCGCTTCACGGCGGTCTTCAGGGCCGACTGATCGCCCGACCCGGCTCGGGCGCTTCCCCGAGCCGTCCCGGAACGGGTCCTGCCCGCCCGTCCGTCCCTTTCACAGCGACGGGTCCCACGGATCGGATCGCTTTGGGATTGGGCTTTACGGCCAGGGACTTCGGACCGTACGGGCGGATATCCCGACCCGTCTTGCGCGTTGTCCCGCCGCGTGCTTTCCGCGCGGCACGGGTTCGGGTGTGGCGGCCTCGTCCACCCGGAGGGGTATGCCGACCGCCACCAGGCGGGAGCGCCCGGAGTGTCGAAATTGATAGCCCCGTATACGCCCGCGCCGCCGGAATCGACGTTTTAGTACACATCGCCTCCCGCCCATACGGGGTCAAAAACCGGTCAAAAAGCGGTCAAAAAC
>CAYTJE010000246.1:0-4908 GCA_964437855.1 uncultured Anaerolineales bacterium
GAGGCTTGCGCGCGTCATGCTCCTGCATGACACCCCCAAAAACCGCGAAGAGCCAGTTTAACGGCATCATCGGCGCCTCGCTCACGTTATCGGACGTTGCCGCGATATGGGGTGAACTGACGGCCGTGAGGCGCGACGCGGTCGCGGGGCGGGGCCGTTACCGGCGCAGGCGGAGTTCCACCTGCTGGCCGTCCGCCTCGAAGACGGCCGTGCTTCGGGTCAGGCGAACCAGCGTGAAGCCGTCGATAGCCTGCCCCATGGGCACGACCTTGCCGTCCACCACGGCGCTGCCGCCGTCGGCGGTCAGGATGACCGAGGTCAGCGTGTGGTGCTCGGCGAAGCGGGCGGCGGGGTCCGGCTCGGGTTCGGGCTCGGGCTCTTGGGAGGCTGTCGGGGGGTCCTGGAGTTCGTTGAGCCAGGCCGGGGGCAGCGTGAAGGCGTCGCGGGCGCCGGCGGCGTCGAGGTCGAGTTGCTCGGCGATGGCCTGGAGGCGAGTGGCCAGGCGCGGCCCCTTTTGGGCGGGGGCCGGGGGCTCGGTCTCGGGCGAGGCGGGCGCGGCGGCTCCGGAACGGGTCTCGGCGGCGGCGGGCGACGCCGACGCGCGCTGCGGCCCGGTGCCGCCCGAGAGGAACAGGCGGTCTGTCACCAGGGCCGCCACGGCGAGGGCCAGGATGGCCAGGATCATTTTACGTGACCGTGTGAGCGTCATGAGTGTGGTCCGGCGTCCGGTTCGTGGCCTGGTTCGTCCCGCCGGCCTGGGGGCGGGGCCTGGGCGCTTCTGAGGGTGGCGTGCCAGGTCAGGTCCATCCGGAACGTTGCCGCCCCGGAGGCGTCCTCGGTGTGTCCGGTCAGCGCGAACGACTGGACGGCGGTTTCGGGCAGCGCGCGCCGCAGCCGCTTCAGAAACTGCGTCGAGGCGGTGTAGGTGCCGGTGCCGGCCAGGTGGACGGGGACGGCCACGGCGTACTCGCCGGGCGTCGCTGCACCGGTCTGGATGTCGTCGATCTGGAGGCCGCTGCCGGTGGCCAACTTGGAGATCTTTGCCACGTGCCTCGGCGTGGTGGCCAGCGGCTGAAGGGTGATGGTGGTGGCGGCCGCCTCGCGGCGGGCGGTCGCGAGCCGCGCCTGGAGCGATTCCAGGGTCTCCTGGAGGCGAGCGGCATGGGACTTCTCGGTGGCGTAAGCCGCTTCGTCCGCCGCGTAGGCGTCGTGGCGGGCCAGGACCGGCGCGATGCCGACCGCGTAGACGACCAGGGTGAGGACAACGCAGGCGGCCAGGCCGGCGGCGTCGATGGCCCGGTTCGTCCGGAGCAGGTCGCGGGTGTTCATGGCGTCTCCTCGGCCCGGCGTCGCAGGGCACAGTGGATCTGGAAGTGGGTGGCCTGACCGGCCAGGAAGGGTTGGCGGACCGTCTTGAGGAGCCGGACCTCCTGGAACAGGCCGGTGCGTTCCATGGCCAGGGCGAACTCCGAGGCCGCGGTCACCGTCTTCCCGTATCCGCTCATCTCGAGCCGCCAGCCGGGGGAAGGCTTCGTGGCGGCCGGCGCCTCCGCGGTCGGCTCAGCGGGCGTGAGGCTGCACTGCCGGAGCACCACGCCCTCGTTCATCGTGCGAGCCAGGAGCATGAGCAGGAGGCTCCAGTCCGGGTGGTCGCCGAGGGCGGCGTTGGCCCGGAGGGTCCGCTGGGCCTCGGCCAGCCGGGTCTGGACGCCGTCTATCCGGTCGCGGATCTGCCGGACGCGCTGCCGGGTGGCTTCGCGTTGCCGGGCCATCGCGTCGGCGTCAACGCCCCAAAGGGCCTGGCAGCCGACGTACACGGCCGCCAGGAGCACGGCGTAGACGGAGATCGCGGCCCCCCACGCCCGGACGCGTCGGTGCCGGCGTCGGCGCTCAAGCCGGTACGACGGAATGAGATTCCTGCTTTGCACGGCAGTGTCCTTCGTTGAACAGGGCGAGGCCGACGGTCGCCGTCAGGGACGGGTCGGCCGCCGCCTGGGCGACGTCGGGGCGCGGTGGGACCACGTCTGCGGGGGACACGGTCCGCACCTCCAGGCCGAGCCGGGACGCCAGGGCATCTCCGAGACCCGGCATGGCGGGGACGTGGCCGGTCAGGAGGACGCGGCCGGCCGTCACCCCGGCATACATCTGCCGGGCGTAGGCCAAGGCGTCCTGGAGCGCCTGGGCGATGGCCTCGACCGGCTTCTGGACAAGCGCGCGGACGGCGTCGAGCGGAATCGACGGGTCGCTGCGCCCGCCCGCGGGGTCGGGCGGGGCGGGCTCGTCGATCAGGCAGTGGACGGCCTCGGCCGGCAGGTCCAGGTGGCGGGTGATCGTATCGGCCAGGTGTTTCAGGGCGTTCTCGGGCATCAGCCGGCGATAGACGACCGTGCCCCGGACGAGCAGCAGCAGCAAGGCCGCGTCCCAGCCCAGGTTCAGGATGGCCGACAGGCCCTCCTCCGGCAGGCTTGGCCGGCAGGCGCGGACGGTGGCGGCCATGAAGGGCTTGAGGAGGACGACCTCGAACCCGGCCGTCTCGAACGTGTCGAGGAGGGTTTCGGCGTCGGCGTGTGGCAAGGCGACGGCCATCATCTGCGTCATGTCTTTGGCGCGGCTGGAGGGGGGGAGGTCCCAGGAGATCATCTCGGCCGAGGCCGGCTCGTAGCCGTGCGTTCGGGCCAGTTCGGCCCGCGCGATCTCGTCCACCGGCGCGCTGGAGGTCCTGGGGGGCAGTTCCAGGATGTCGACGGCGAGTTTGAACTCGGGGACGGACAGCACGAGCCGCTGGCCCCGGAAGCCGAGCCGGCCCAGCGCGCCCCGGAGTTGGTCCAGGTCCCGGTCGGTCAGGGCCTCGCCCGGCGTCAGGCGTGGAACGCGGGCGACGGCCTGGAGGGCCCCCCCCTCCCGGGTCGGCGTCACCTGGGCGGCCCGGAGGGCGCGGCTGTCGAAGTCCACGCCGATCGGCGGGTCGCGATGGGGCAGCAGTCCTCTCATGGTCTTACCCCTGCGTCATCGCCGTCAGGTCAAAGAGCGGGAGGAACAGGCTGATGGCCACGAGGCCGGCGATCAGGCCCATGACGATGAGGATGACCGGCTCCAGGATGCTTGTCAGGCCCCGGATGGTCAGTTCGTTTTCGTCGTCGAGGAAATCGGCGGCGCTGAGGAGCATCCGGGAGACCTGACCGCTTCGCTCGCCGTTGCGGACGATTTCCTGGACCGACGGGCTCACGAGGCGGCTCCGGGCCCAGACGGAACTGATCGTCTCGCCCTGGGTGACGGCGTCCTCGGTCTCGGCCAGCAGGCGGTCGTAGCGGTGGTTGCGGATGGAGCGGCGCGTCAGGCCGAGGGCCTCGAGAATCGGCACGTTGGCCTGCAGCAGCACGCCCATCAGCCGGATGATCCGGGCCGTCGTGAAACTCCGGACGATTTTGCCGACCTGCGGCAGGGCGAGGACGAAGGCCTGCCAGGTCCGTCGGCCCGAGACGCTCGAGAGCCAGAGGCCCAGGGCGACGGCCGTCCCACCCACCGCCGCCAGCACCCAGTACCAGTACCGCTGGAGCCCCTCGCTGAGGGTGAGCAGGATTTGGGTCGTCGGCGGCAGCGGCACGTCCAGGCTGTTGAACAACTCGCCGAACCGGGGGATGACCACGGTGAACATGACGGCCAGCACCGCCACCGAGACGCCCGTCAGCAGGGTCGGGTAAATCAGGGCGCCGATCAGCGAATTGCGGACGTGCAGTTGTTTGCGGAGCGTGGTGGCCAGGCGGTCGAGCATGGCGGCCAAATCGCCGGAGGCCTCGCCGGCCGCCACCAGGCTCCGATACACCGGGCCGAAGTAGCGGGGATGGTACTCGAGGGCGGCCGACAGGGCGGCGCCTTCCTCCACGCGGCGCTGGACGTCGGAGACCGTTGCCCGGAGGGAGGCGTCACGGGTCTGCCGGGCCAGGGCCCCCAGGGCCTCCACGAGCGGCGTGCCGCACGAAACCAGCACCTGCAACTGGCCGGTCAGCAGGGCGATACTCCGGAGGTGTCCCTGGCCGCCGGGTCGGCCGGCGCCCTCGGCGGGGGAGACGCCGGGGTCCTCGCCGGTCCGCATCTCCGTGACGTACAGGCCGCGCCGGCGGAGGGTTTCCTCCGCCTCGGCCACGCCGCCGGCCTCGATGGTGTCGACGACCGCCTGGCCGGTCTTGTCGAAGGCCTGGTATGTGAGTTTGACGGTCACGAGGACTCGCCTTTGTCCGGTGGGTCAAGGTCGTCGTCGCTGTGGGTGACCGCGAGGGCCTCTTCGAGACTGGTCCTGCCCTCGGAGGCGAGGCGGACCCCCTCCTCCCGGAGCGACAGGCAGCCCGATTTGCGGAGCCTCGCCCGGAGGCCGTGGGACGGGGCGGCCCGATGGATCATCTTGCGCAGGTCGGAGGCCACTTCCAGGACCTCGAAGATGCCGAGGCGGCCCCGATAGCCGGAGTTATGGCACTGTTCGCAGCCGGTGCCCTTGCGGAAGACCAGGTTCGTCTGGCCGGTGAGACCGGCGTCGGCCAGGACGTTCTCAGCCGGGTAGTACTTCGTGGCGCAGGCCGAGCAGACGGTCCGGGCCAGGCGCTGGGCCACCACGCCGTTCAGGGCGCTGGAGAGGAGGTACGGCTCGACGCCCATGTCGATGAGGCGGGCCACCGCGCCGGGGGCGTCGTTGGTGTGGAGGGTGGCAAGGACCAGGTGGCCGGTCAGCGCCGCCTGGACCGCCACGCGGGCGGTTTCCTCGTCGCGGATTTCGCCGACCATGATGACGTCCGGGTCCTGCCGGAGCATGCTCCGGAGCACCCGGGCGAACGTCATCCCCTGGGCCGCCTGGACCTGGACCTGGTTGACCATGTCGAGTTGGTACTCGACGGGGTCCTCGACGGTCAGGATGTT
>CAYTJE010000247.1:0-4894 GCA_964437855.1 uncultured Anaerolineales bacterium
GGGGGTACTTCGGCGACCTGCGCGAGCCGGACCCGGGGTGCAGGTTCAACCAGGCCGCGTGGGACCGGCTCGCGGGCGCCACAAAAGCCGCCTCGACCGGCGCCCGTGCGCCGGTCGAGGCGCTGGACTGATTGCCTCTCTTTCTGCTCGGTCGCGTGACCGTCGACCGCCAGCCGGGCCACGCGGAGTCGGCACTCGCGGCGAAGGCTTCGTCTATCGCCGGCGACGCCGCGCCAGCATGGCGGCGGCGCCCAGGCCCAGCAGGGCCAGGCTTGCCGGCTCGGGCAGATGCTCGCCGAAGTGGGTGTTCCAACTGTTGATCAGTTTGTTCACGTCCTTGGTGCCGATCGAGCCGTCGTAGTTGAAGTCGCCGACGGTCCACCGCGGGTCGCCGGCGTAGGCGCCGTTCCAGCCGTTGATGAGGGCATTCACGTCCTTGGTGCCGACCTGGCCGTCGAGGTTGGCGTCGGCGTAGAAGGTGTACTTGACCAGGACGGCGGAGTCGTCGAACGGTTCGCCCTCCAGGTCGGCGGGCGCCGTGAAGTCGCCGTCAGCCGTGTCGGCCACGCCGAGGGCGTAGTCGTCGGCGTCGGCGTCGCTGGAGGTGATGCCGGGGCCGTCCCAGGCGCCGCCGTTGTAGGCGCTGGCGATCCAGCCCTCGATCTCCTCGTACGGGCTGCTGTCGGCCTCGTAATCGACGATGAGGTTGTTGTCGGTCAGGTCGAGGGCGGCGCCACCGGCGTCGTCGATGTTGAGGGAGCCGGCGTCGATGCGGACGCGGCCGCCTTCGGCCACCATCAGGCCCTCGACGTCGGTGCTGCCGGCCGACTGGGTGTACGGCCCATCGACGATCATGGTGCTGCCGGCGCCGACGCTGACCTGTCCGGAGGTGTCGAAGTCGCCGCCGACGGTCAGGATGGTGTCGCCGGTGTCGGGGGCGGCCTGGCCGGTGGCGGCCGGGTTGAAGACGACCAGGCTGCCGGCGTGGTTCATGCCGGGTAGGGCGAACTCGTTGTAGGCCACGTCGGGGTCGGGCGAGGTGGTCTGGCCGACGCCGCCGACGAGAACCTGGCTGCCGACGCCGGTGGTCATGGCGGGGCAGCCCACGATGGCGCCCCCGCGGCGGAGTTCGACGTTGGCGTCGGGGCCCACGGTAAGAGTGCCGGTCTCGTGGCAGTCGAGGATGGAGGCGTCGACGAGCAGGGTGGTGTAGTCCTGAATGTCGACCGTGCCGTAGTTGTCGAGCCGGATTTCGTCGAGGGCGAGGTTGCCGCCCGCCGTGGTCTCGATCAGGCCGAGGTTCACCTTGTCGTTGGTATCGAGGCGGAGCCAGCCGCCCGTGGTGTCGGCGGAGATGGTGCCTCCGTTGATGAGGGCGGCGGCGATGCGGCCGTGGCCGTGGATGCTCTCCGGCATGTTGTGGTACACCTGGGCCTCGCCGCTGATGACGCCGCCGGCCAATTGGATGCGTCCGTCGCCGACGATCTCGCAGGTGGCGCCCGTTTCTTCGGGACCGTACATGGAAGGCCGGAAGTGGAGATCGCCCTCGACCCGGACGAGGCCGGGGCCGCCCTGGGCGCCGTCGAAGACGCCCACCTCCTGGACGCTGAGGGTGGCGCCGGGGCTGACGAGAACCTCGCCACCGCCCATCTCCTCGGTCTCGGGATGCATGGTGCCGACGCCCAGGTAGCACAGGTTCGTGTTGTCGTGGACCTCCATGCTGCCGCCGTTGTGGACTTCGACGCCGAGCATGTTGGCGTCGCCGTGGGTCAGCAGCAGGCCGCCGGCCTCTACGTGTCCGGGGAGCATGACGGTGGCGTCGCGGATGAACAGGACGGTCGGTCCCATGCCGGGCCCCCCACTCCTGAGGCCGGAGAAGCCCCTGACCCAGAACTCGGAGGAGCCGCTCCCGAGAGGGTCGGGGTCGCCGTCGCCCGTGACCATGACCGTGGAGGTCTCGATGCCGGCGTCCTCGATCTTGAGGAAGGCGCCGTCGGTGGCGGTGAGATCGCTGTCGCCCAACTCGCCGGGGATGAGTTGGATGTAGGCATCGGTGATGTAGAGGGTTTCGCCGAACGCGTTGGCCGTCACGCCGCCGGAGATAACGGCGTGCGATCCGGTGATGGTGCCGTAGCCCTCCACGGCATGGTCGGTCTGCAGGGTGCCGCAGAGGGTGCCGCCCTCCAGCCGGATGGTGCTGTCGCCGGTAGGCATCGGCAGGGCGTAGACGGCGTCGTGGGGGTGGAAGACGCCGTTGTCCTCGACCACGATGTCGCCGGAGCCGTACATCATGCTCCGGAGATGGAAGACGCCGTCGCCGACGATGTCGATGACGCCCTCGTTGTTAGCGGCGGCCTCTTCGTGGAGGTAGACGTCGAGCGTGCCGGCGACGTCGATGGCGTAGTAGTTGTCGAACATCCACGCGCCGCCGTCCTCGATTTCGACGCAGAGTTCGGCGCCGGGGGCGATCCAGACCTCGCCCTCGTTGGAGAGGCCCTCGATGCACGTCTCGCCGGAGAGGATGGAGGCCTCGCTGTCCGGCCTCACGTAGAGGTCGCCCGCGACCTCGTTGTCGCCGGTGGCGATGAGTTCGGCGCCGGGCGGGGGCGCCTCGCCGAGCGGCGCCGGCCCGCTGCCGGTCGCGGCCGGCAGTGAGCCCAGGTAAATCGCGGTCCAGCCGTCCACGGTGGCGTCGTTGAGTCGGAGGACGCCTTCGTTGGCGACGCCGATCATGATTTCGTATCCCAGGAGGTAGGCGTCGTTGATGAAGAACTCGGCGGCGGGCGCCACGTTGAGTTCCCAGTGTTCCATGGTAAGGCTGGCGCCCGGGGCGAGTTCCAGGACGCCGCCGCGCGCGGTGATCGTGTCCTGCTGCGTCATGCCCGGGGACAGGGGGCCGGTGGCGATCGTCCCGAAGCCCGACAGGGGCACGTTGCTCTGGAACCCGCCGCGAATCTCGCCGCCCTCCATGACGACCTGGGCATGGTGACCGGTCCACGAGGTGGGGCTGTTGGTCTCAATGACGCCCTGGACCGTGCAGACGGCGTCGGTGCCGAGGTTCATGTCGTCCACTTCGAGGTGCCCCAGGGGATTGACGACCAGCGTGCAGTCGTCCTGGATATCCAGGGTTCCGATATGGCAATACCCCTGGTTGATGGAGAGGTGGCTGGGGTCGCCGACGCCCTTCGTCACGGTGACGATGGGGCCTCCCATGGCCACCTCGTCATAGAACGTCGAGTCGTAGACGTGCAACGTGCTGCCGCTGTCCACGCTTACGCCGGCGGGGATGACCGACGAGTCCCGGAAGTCGGCGTGGCTGGTATGTTGGATCTGGAGGTTGTTGGTGTACTCGACGGTCGCGCCGTCGAGTTCCAGGGTGGCGTTCCCGTCGGCGAGGATGGGGTTGCCCGACGAGCCGTGAAGGTGGCCGCTCAGGCTCAGGTGCCCGCCGTTCAGGGCCTGGATGGTGGCTTGCTGGCCGCCCGACACCACGTTGAGGTCGAGGCACTGGACCGTCAGCGTGGCGTGGTTCAACGCCTCGATGCGGGCGCCGCCGGCGCCGTCCATGTAGATCTCGTCGACGATGAAGTCCAGGTCCTCGCCGGGTCCGTCGGCCATGACGGTGCCGATGAGGTTTGCGCCGAGGGCCCGGACCTCCCCGTTTCCGTGGAGCATGCCGTCCCCCCCGACGGCCAGCGGATATCGGGTCCCTCCGCCGGTCGGCCATGGAGGGGCGGGTAGCATCATGTCGCCGACCATTGACGTCAGCGTGAGCGTGGCGTCGTCAATCAATTTCAGTTCCTGGTCGAGCAGAAGGTCGAAGACGGCGATGTCGGAGCGCAGGACCGCCTGGTCGCCGACGGTAATCAGTCGGCAGTCGTACAGGCCGCCCCAGGTGTCGTGGGGGTACCCTTCGGGCGGCGCGCTGCCGACCGGCCAAATCCACATGGCGGGGTCGTCCCAGTACCCCGGGCCGGCGCCGGCCCAATCGGCCTGGACGGGTTGGGCCAGGGCGGCCGGGGCGGCCGCCAGGAGGACGACCATCGCAACAGCGGTCGTAACGGTTCGGGCGTGTGAGTTCATGGTTCTCTCCCTTGTCTGGATAGTCCCCTCGGCCCCCCGGCCGAGACGTTCCTGACCTGAACGGTACCTGCGGCTTCGTGCCGGTGGCTGGTGGTGCCCCCCTGGCCGGCCCTGTAGGCCGGTGCCGTCCCGCCGGTGAGGGCGGGTACGTGCTCTCGCGATACACAAAAGGGGCCGGACCGTCCGCTCTCGGTACGGTCTCAGCCCCGGGTGCTCACACAACGCCCTTCGTGGAAATCTACCCCACGGCAGGCCTTTTGTCAAACGGAATACCGGTTTTTGCCTCAGTTAATCATGCCTTCGCACGCCGGAACCTCCGGCGCGACGCCAGTGGGCAAGGATGGCACCCGGCCGCCCCTCGCCGGCGGAGGAGGTTGAGTTCACGGTCGGCGGTTGCGTCGCCGGGCGAGCATGGCGGCGGCGCCCAGGCCCAGCAGGGCCAGGCTTGCCGGCTCGGGCAGATGCTCGCCGAAGTGGGTGTTCCAACTGTTGATCAGTTTGTTCACGTCCTTGGTGCCGATCGAGCCGTCGTAGTTGAAGTCGCCGACGGTCCACCGCGGGTCGCCGGCGTAGGCGCCGTTCCAGCCGTTGATGAGGGCATTCACGTCCTTGGTGCCGACCTGGCCGTCGAGGTTGGCGTCGGCGTAGAAGGTGTACTTGACCAGGACGGCGGAGTCGTCGAACGGTTCGCCCTCCAGGTCGGCGGGCGCCGTGAAGTCGCCGTCAGCCGTGTCGGCCACGCCGAGGGCGTAGTCGTCGGCGTCGGCGTCGCTGGAGGTGATGCCGGGGCCGTCCCAGGCGCCGCCGTTGT
>CAYTJE010000248.1:0-4878 GCA_964437855.1 uncultured Anaerolineales bacterium
GGCGAGATTCTTCGGGCCGTACGGCCCTCAGAATGACAACGCTAAACACGTACGATAAACGGAAGGACGAACCGGAAGGGAAGGGAGGCCCCATGGCCCCGACGATCTCCAGACGCGACCTGATGAAGCACACCGCCCTGGCCGGCACCGCGGCCGCCGTCGCCGGTCCCCTGTCGCGCCCGGCCGACGCCGAGGCCGCCGCCCCCGAGTCCGGCGACGGGTACCGGACCTACTTCGGCGACCTCCACAACCATAACCACGTGGGGTACGCCCGCGGGTCGCTGGAGCGGTCCTACGAGATCGCCCGCAACCACCTCGACTTCTTCGCCTTCACGCCGCACGCCTACTGGCCGGACATCGGCCACTACGACGGCAACATCGAACACAAGTGGCTGAACGGCTTCCACGTGGCCGAGGCCCGGTGGCCCGAGGTCGTCCAGTTGGCGCGGAAGTACGACGACCCCGGCCGGTTCGTCACCATCCTGGGCTACGAGCGGCACCACGCCGCCGAGGGCGATTACCACGTCCTCTACCCGGACCTGGAGGGCGACCACGAATGCATCGAGGCCCTGGCCGACCTCCAGGCCTTCGCCCGGAAGCGCGGCTGCATCCTGGTGCCCCATCACCCGGCGAATCGGCTGGGGCACCGCGGCATCGACCCCGCGAAGATCGACCCGGCGGTCTCGCCCGTTCTCGAAATCTTCTCCGAATGGGGCTGCGCCGAGCACGACCGCGCCCCCCAACCGTACAAGCGCCATACCGAGGGCGGCCGGTGGACGCGCCATACCCTCCAGCACTACCTGAACCAGGGGCACCGCCTGGGCGTTATCGCCAGCACCGACGACCACCTGGGCTACCCGGGCGGCTACCGCGAGGGCCTGGCTGCCGTCAAGGCGACCGACCTGACCCGTCCGGCCCTCTTCGACGCCCTCCGCCACCGCCGCACCTACGCCGTGACCGGCGACCGCATCGACCTCGACGTCCACCTGAACGGTCGAATGATGGGGCGCGAACTGCCCTTCGCCCTCCGCCGGGCTATCCGGGTCCGCGCCCGCGGCTGGGACGTCATCGACCGCGTGGAGGTCGTCAGGAACGGCCGCGTCATCCATCGCGATTTTCCCGTCGACCGCGAGCCCGGGCCGAAGCCGTGGGCGAAGCCCGTGGTGGTCCGGTTCGAGTACGGCTGGGGGCCGTGGCCCGCGCTGGGCTGGGGCGGCACGGCCGACTGGGACTTCGCCCTCGAGGTCCGCGGCGGCCGCATCCTGGACCTCCAGCCGTGCTTCACGCCGGGACCGCTCGACGAGCGACGCCGCGACCGCATCGTCGAACGCACCGACGAGGCCGTCCGCGTCCAATCGTTCACGGCCCTGAAGCAGCAGGTGGACGACTATTCCCAGAAGGCCGTCGTCCTGCGCGTGGCGGGCGGACCGGAGACCCGCCTGACCGTCTCGTGCACCCGGCCGACGCGGTGCTCCCTGAGCCGCACCTTCGCCGAACTGGCCGAGTGCAACGAGATGCTCTTCACCCGGCCGTTCCCGTGGGAATCGGCGATGCTGCACCGCGTGGTCTTCAGCGCGAACTATGAGACCGCGCTGACCGTCCAGGACGAGTCCGCCGGCCCGGGCGGCGACTGGTACTACGTCCGCGTCGCCCAGGCCAACGGGCAGTACGCGTGGTCCAGCCCCATCTGGGTCAATCCGCAGGCCGTGGGATGACCGGCGGGCGGTCCGACCGGCCGGCCGCGCCGCGGTTCCGGCGACCCCCCTCGCCGCCGCGGGGGTTTAAGGAGAGAAGGCCCATGACGAAGCGTTCCACGATGACCCGTCGGCAGTTTGCCCGGGCCGCCGCCGAGACCGGCGTGGCCACCCAGTTGGGCAACCAGGGTCGGAGCACCGCCGCCCACCGCCTGACCTGCGAGTGGATCTGGAACGACGCCGTCGGCCAGGTCCGCGAGGTCCACGCCTGGAGCGGCGCCGGCGGCTGGGCCACGGGCCGCGGCCGGCCCGCCCGCAGCCGCTTCGAATACGGGGCCCCCCTGACCGAGTTCGTCCTCCTGGGCGCCGCGGCCGTCCGCGCCAAGCAGCGGATTCAGTGGGACGGCCAGCACATGACGGTGACCAACGTCCCGGCGGCCCGGCGGCTCGTCCGGGAGACGTATCGCCAGGGCTTCGACCTGGAGAAGGTGTGACGGGCGGTCTGACGGCCGCGCCCGGCGGGATCGGAACGGACTCGCCCCGACAAGCGAATCGTCACGGAAGGAGAGGTGCCATGAGGGTAGACCGTCGCAGGTTTCTCAAGACCGTCGGGGCGGGGGCCTGTCTGGCCGCCGTCAGGGGGGCGGCCGGGGCAACGCCGGCCCGGCCCAACATGATCCTCTGCATGGCCGACGACCAGGGCTGGGGCGATATGGCCTACAACGGGCACCCCGTCCTGAAGACGCCGCACTTCGACCGGATGGCCGCCGAGGCCCTCCGGTTCGACCGGTTCTACGCGGCCGCCCCCGTCTGCACGCCCACGCGCGGCAGCGTGATGACCGGCCGGCACCCGAACCGGTTCGGCTGCTTCAAGTGGGGCCGCACCCTCCGGCCGCAGGAAATCACCATCGCCGAGGCCCTGAAGACGGCCGGCTACGCGACGGGCCACTTCGGCAAGTGGCACATCGGCCCGGTCCGCAAGGGCAGCCCCCTGACGCCGGGGCGGAGCGGATTCGACGAGTGGCTCTCGGCCCCGAACTTCTTCGACAACGATCCCATCCTCAGCCGCAACGGCAAGGCCGTCCAATGCGAGGGCGAGAGCAGCATGGTCACGGTGGACGCCGCCCTGGCGTTCATCGAGCAACACGCCAAGGCCAAGCAGCCGTTCCTGGCGGTCGTCTGGTTCGGTTCGCCGCACGGACCCCACCGCGCCGCCCAGCGCGACCTCGCACTGTACGAGGACCAGCCGAAGAAGGACCGCCACTGGCTCGGCGAGATCACCGGCATGGACCGGGCCGTCGGCAAACTGCGGGCCGAACTCCGACGCCTCGGCATCCACGAGAACACCCTCCTCTGGTACACCAGCGACAACGGCGGCCTGCGGACCGAGTCGTCCGGCGGCCGGGGCAGGAAGGGACAGATATACGAGGGCGGACTCCGCGTGCCGGCTATCCTGGAATGGCCCGCCCGGTATCCCCGCCATCGCGCAAGCGCCGTGCCGTGCGTCACCTCCGACATCTATCCCACCCTGCTGGACCTGCTGGGCATTACGATGCCCGACCAGCCGCCGCTCGACGGCATCAGCCTGGCGCCGCTGCTGGAAGGGGAGATGGACGAGCGGCCGGAACCGATCGGCTTCTGGGACTATCCCGCCGGCGGGCACCCCGTCCGCGCCCAGCAACTCAACGCCAAACTGCTCGAGGCCCAGAAGGCCGGCAAGGAGATCGACCCGCACACCTTCGGCCACGACGCCCACAAGATCACGAAGCAGTATCCGCCGGACACCTCTCGCGGTCACGCCGCGTGGCTCGACTGGCCGTGGAAACTCCATCGCATCGAGAAGAAAGGCGGCAAGGGAGACGTGCGGTGGGAACTCTATAACCTGGCCGACGACCCGATGGAGAAGAAGAATGTGGCGGACGACCACGCCGACCGCACCGCACGGATGCGCAAGGCCCTGGAGGCGTGGCAGAAGCGCGTCGTCCGCAGCCTCAACGGCGAGGATTATACGTGAGTCCGCGCCAGCCGCGTGGCTGCACGCGGGGGCGCCGACGTTCGCCGCCGCGCTTGCGCGGCGTTTGCCGTGAGCCGCGCGTGGGGGGTCGTGACGGCCTCTTGCGAGGCCGCGCCGACGTTCGCCGCCGCGCTTGCGCGGCGTTTGCCGTGAGCCGCGCCGCACGAAAGACAGGAGACCAACAATGACGCCCTTCGCACACGCGAACACGCATCGGCGGGCTGCCCTCGCGGTCATGCTGTGGGCGGCCGCCTGGGCGCTGATCCCCGGCCGGGCCGACGCCGGCGCCGCCGAGGAGGCGGCCCGAATCTTCCGGCAAACCGGCGTCCGGGGCGGCCTGGTCGTCCACGTCGGCTGCGGCGACGGCCGCCTCACCGCCGCCCTCGGCGAGCGCGACGCCTGCATCGTCCACGGCCTGGACGCCGACCCGGCGAACGTCGCGAAGGCCCGCGCGAATCTCCGCGCGGAGAATCTGTACGGCCCGGTCACCGTGGCGCACTTCAACGGTCGCCACCTGCCGTACGTCGACAACCTCGTCCGCCTGCTCGTGGCCGACGACCTCGCCGGCGTGTCGAAGGCCGAGGTCCTCCGCGTCCTGGCACCCGGCGGCGTGGCCCTGGTTGGCGGGCAGAAGACCGTCAAGCCGGTCCCCGAGGCCATCGACGCCTGGTCACACTACCTCCACGGGCCGGACAACAACGCGGTCGCCGGCGACACGGTGGTCGCTCCGCCGCGGCGGATGCAGTGGGTGGCGGGCCCGCCGTACGCCCGCAGCCACGAGATCAATTCGAGCATGGCGGCGATGGTGACGGCCGGCGGTCGCCTCTTCTACATCTGGGACGACGGCCCCACCGGCATGCCCGACGAGCGCTGGCCGGCCAACTGGAACCTCATCGCCCGCGACGCCTTCAGCGGCGTGCGCCTCTGGAAGCGGCCCATGCCGGACTGGGGCTGGCGCCAGTGGCACGCCCGGTCCCGGTGGGACAAGCCGCGCGAACGGGCGAGGATGCTGCGGCACCTGCCGGCCACGCTCCCGCGCCGCCTCGTAGCGACGGGCGACCGCGTCTACGTGACGCTCGGCTACGACGCCCCCGTCAGCGCGGTGGACGCCGCCACCGGCGAGGTCGTCCGCACGTTCAAGGGCACCGCGCGCACAGACGAACTCCTGCT
>CAYTJE010000249.1:0-4847 GCA_964437855.1 uncultured Anaerolineales bacterium
CGGCGCCGAGATGGTCGACCTGAAGTTCACCGACCTCCTGGGCACGTGGCAGCACTGCTCGTTCCCGATCGACACGTGGGACGAGGCCACCTTCGAGGAGGGCGTCGGCTTCGACGGGTCGAGCATCCGCGGCTGGCAGGGCATCCACGTCTCGGACATGCTGGCCGTCCCCGACCCGGATACCGCGGCGATCGACCCGTTCTTCGCCGAGCCCACGATCTCGGTGATCGCGAACATCGTCGACCCCGTGACCCACGAGGATTACACGCGCGACCCGCGGCACGTGGCGCGCAAAGGCGAGCAGTACCTCCGGGAGACCGGCATCGCCGACACGTGCTACATCGGTCCCGAGCCGGAGTTCTTCATCTTCGACGAGGTCCGCTACCACCAGAACCAGCACACGGGCATGTACGCCATCGACTCGGTCGAGGGCGCCTGGAATACCGCCCGCTTCGAGGAACCGAACCTGGGCTACAAGCCGGGCTTCAAGGGCGGGTACTTCCCGGTCAGCCCGACCGACACGTACCACGATCTGCGGGGTGAGATGGTTTACGCGATGCGCCGCCTGGGCATCGTGGTCGAGGCCCACCATCACGAGGTGGCGACGGCCGGCCAGAGCGAGATCGACATGAAGTACGGGCCGCTCCTCAAGACGGCCGACCACTTCATGTGGTATAAGTATATCATCAAGAATGTTGCGCGACGGGCCGGCAAGACCGTGACCTTCATGCCGAAGCCGGTCTTCGAGGACAACGGCTCGGGCATGCACTCGCACCTGTCGCTGTGGAAGGACGGGGAGCCGCTCTTTGCAGGCCGGGGGTACGCGGGCCTGTCGGACCTGGCGCTGCACGCCATCGGCGGGATCCTGAAACATGCGCCGGCCATCCTGGCGTTTGCCGCCCCCACCACCAACTCGTACCGCCGGCTCGTGCCGGGGTTCGAGGCGCCGGTCAACCTGGTGATGAGCGCGCGGAACCGGTCGGCGGCCGTCCGCATCCCCATGTACTCGGAGAACCCCAAGGCGAAGCGGCTGGAGTTCCGGTGCCCGGACCCGACGGCCAACGGCTACCTGGCGTGGACCGCCGTCATGATGGCCGCCGTCGACGGCATCCAGAACGGGATCGACCCCGGCGAGCCGCTCGACCGCGACATCTACGAGATGACCCCCGAGGAACTGGCCGCCTACCGAAAGACGCCGGCCAACCTGGAGGAGGCCGTCGACGCCCTCGAAGCCGACCACGGGTTTCTCCTGGCCGGCGACGTCTTCACCGACGACCTCGTCGCAGGGTGGGCCGAGTGGAAGCGGGAGAACGAACTGGCCGAGATGGCCCTGCGGCCGCACCCGTACGAGTTTCACCTGTACTACGACAGTTAGGATGACCACAGGGCTTCCCGCGCGGTGTATCTCCTGATGCACCGCGCGCGGCAGCGGATGGGCGCGGCGGGTCGGGAGACCCGCCGCGCGGGAAGTCGCATTCGACAGCCAGCCGCGCTGCCCCGGCGGCGCCGTGGGAGTCAAGAGGGTCGTGTCCCTCTTGCGTGGCCAAGGGGGCGCTCCATCGGGGGGCGCCCCCTGGTATTTCCCGAGCCGCCGCGATGCGACGCGGCAAAGGCAGAAAAACAATTTCCAACGAGGAATGATGAATCGTGAATGATGAAGGGAAAGAAACGGCGCGCCGCGATGCTGTCCATTCGACGTTCATCATTCATCATTCCTTGTTCATCATTGTCGTTGGTCTTGTTGGGGCGGCGAGTGAACGATGCCAGTGCCCAGATGGCCGTAGTATGACAGGAGACCGTTTCGATGTCCCGTGCCACGCAAGAGGCGCCGCGACCGAACGCCGCCGGAGTCGTGCCGGCCCACGGCCTGTATGACCCGGGCCAGGAGCGCGACGCCTGCGGCGTGGGGTTCGTCGCGCGGCTCGACGGCCGGGCCGACCACGGCCTGGTCCGCGACGCGGTGCGGGTCCTCGTGAACCTGGAGCACCGGGGTGCGCGCGGCGGCGACGCCGCCACCGGCGACGGCGCCGGCCTCCTGCTCGGCCTGCCGCACGACTTCTTCGCGGCCGTGGCCCGCGACGAGGGGTTTACCCTGCCCGAGCCGGGCGAGTACGCCGTCGGCATGCTGTTCCTGCCCACCGACGCCGACCTGCGGCAGCGATGCCTGGCCGTCTTCGAGCGAGCCGTCGACGAGGAGGGCCTTCGCGTCCTCGGCGGCCGCGACGTGCCCACTGCCGGCAACCACCTCGGCGACCTGGCCCGGTCCACCCAGCCGGCCGTCCACCAGGTGTTCGTGGGACGCCGCGGCGTGGGCGGGGGCGACCTGGAGCGCCGCCTGTACGTCGTCCGCCGCGTCGCCGAGAAGGAGATGGCCGGCTGGACCGGTGCGGGCGCCAGCCAGTTCTACGTGGCCAGCCTCTCGGCGCGCACCGTGGTCTACAAGGGGATGCTGACCGGGACGCAACTGGAGCGGTTCTACCCGGACCTGGTGGACCCGGCGTTCGCCGCGCCTTTTGCCGTGGTCCACCAGCGGTATTCGACGAACACGCTCCCCACGTGGCGCCTGGCGCAGCCGATGCGGATGCTGGCGCACAACGGGGAGATCAACGCCCTTCGCGGCAACATCAGCCACATGCGGGCGCGGGAGGCGGACCTGGCGTCCGAGCGGTTCGGCACGGATCTGGCGAAGGTGCTGCCGGCCATCGTCGAGGGCGGAAGCGACTCGGCCATCTTCGACAACGTGCTCGAACTCCTGGTCCGCGCCGGCCGAAGCCTCCCCCATGCCGCCATGATGATGGTGCCCGAGGCCTGGGGCGACGCCTTCACCATGGGGGCCGACAAGCGGGCGTTCTACGAGTACCACGCCGCCGTCATGGAACCGTGGGACGGGCCGGCCGCCCTGGTGTTCTCCGACGGGCGGTACATCGGCGCCACGCTCGACCGCAACGGTCTGCGGCCGTGCCGATACACCGTCACGCGCGACGGGTACGTGGTGCTGGCCTCGGAGACGGGCGTCCTGGAGTTCGAGCCCGGCCGCATCCTGCGCCTGGGCCGCCTTCAGCCCGGTCGCATGCTGCTGGTGGACCTGGAGCAGGGGCGCATCGTGCCGGACTCCGAGATCAAGGGCAAGATGGCCCGCCGCCGGCCGTACCGCCGGTGGGTCAAGGACTCGCGCATCGAGTTGCGCGGCCTGCTGGGCCCGGCCGAGTTGCCGCCCGAGGCCCCGGACGCGCTCCGGGCCCGCCAGCGGGCGTTCGGGTACACCGAGGAGGAGTTGCGGATGGTCCTGGGGCCGATGGCCTCCCGCGGGCAGGAGGCGATCGGCTCGATGGGCAACGACGCCGCCCTGGCGGTCCTCTCCGGCCGCGATGAGTCGCTCTTCGCGTACTTCAAGCAACTCTTCGCCCAGGTGACGAACCCGCCCATCGACCCCTTGCGCGAACAACTCGTCATGAGCCTGATGAACTTCGCGGGCCCCCAGCGGAACCTGCTGGACGAAACACCCGACCACTGCCGGCGCCTCAAACTGCATCACCCGATCCTCACGCCGGAGGACATGGCCCGGCTGCGCGGCGCGCGGCACCCGGACATCGTCGTCCGGGATATCGACATCCTGTTTCCCGCTGACGGCGACGGGGCGGCGCTGGAGCGGGCGCTCGCGGACGTCTTCGCCCGCGCCGAGGACGCCATCGCCGACGGCGCCACGCTCCTGGTGCTGACCGACCGGGGCGCCGGGGCGGCGCACGCGGCCATCCCGGCGCTCTTGGCCACCGCCGGCCTCCACCATCACCTCATCCGCGCGGGGCTGCGAAGCCGGGCGTCCATCCTCGTCGAGACCGGCGAGGCGAGGGAGGTCATGCACCTGGCGCTCCTGGTCGGATACGGGGCGAGCGGCGTGTGTCCCCACGTGGCCATGGCCACGGTCGTGGCGATGGCCAGGGAGGGACGCCTGGAGCGGGACCTCGCGCCCGAAACGGGCGTGGACAACTACATCACGGCCCTGAAGAAGGGCCTGCTGAAGACCTTCAGCCGGATGGGCATTTCGACCCTCCGCTCGTACTTCGGCGCGCAGATCTTCGAGGCCGTCGGCCTCGCGCCGGACGTGGTGGAGGCGTACTTCACGGGCACGCCCTCCCGCATCGGCGGCGTGGGGCTCCCCGGCATCGCCCGCGAGACGACGCGGCGGCACGCCCGCGGCTTCGGGCCGGACGCGCCGCGCGGCCGGCTGCTGGAGACGGGCGGCGACTACCATGTCCGCGCCGGCGGCGCCCGGCACCTGTGGACGCCCGAGGCCATTCAGCACCTTCAGCACGCCGTCCGTACGGATAACTATGAGGCGTACAAGTCTTACGCGCGGTGCATTAACGACCAGTCGGCGGCGCGCGTCACGCTGCGGAGCCTGCTCCGCTTCAAGGGCGCCGACACGGTGCCCCTGGAGGAGGTGGAGCCGGTTGAGGCCATCGTCAAACGGTTCGCGGGTGCGGCGATGTCGTTCGGCTCCCTCTCCAGGGAGTGCCACGAGACCATCGCCATCGCCATGAACCGCCTGGGCGCGGGGTCGAACTCCGGCGAGGGCGGCGAGGACCCCGACCGCGCTGTTCCACTTCCGAATGGCGACAGCCGGCGCTCCGCCATCCGGCAGGTGGCCAGCGGACGGTTCGGCGTCACGACCGAGTACCTCGCGGGCGCGGACGAACTCCAGATCAAGATGGCCCAGGGCGCCAAACCCGGCGAGGGCGGCCAGTTGCCGGGACACAAGGTGAGCCCCGAGATCGCCCGCGTCCGGCACACCACGCCGGGCGTGACGCTCATCTCGCCCCCGCCGCACCACGACATCTACTCCATCG
>CAYTJE010000250.1:0-4826 GCA_964437855.1 uncultured Anaerolineales bacterium
ACTACCTGTGGCTGTACGACCGGATGGTCGAGATGCTCGACGCCGACGTCGGCCGGGTGCTCCGGGCCCTGGAGGCCGCCGGACTGGCCGACGACACGGTCGTCATCTTCACGGCCGACCACGGCGACGGTCGCGGCCGGCACCTGCACGTCTCGAAGTGGTATCCGTACGACGAGGCCGTCAAGGTGCCGATGATCGGCTCCTGCCCCGGCCGGGTGAAGGCGAGGCAGGTGGACCGGTCGCACCTGGTGAGCGGCCTGGACGTCGTGCCGACGGCGTGCGACTGGGCGGGCGTTGCGCCGCCCCGGGGCTGCCGGGGTCGGAGCCTCCGGCCGCTGCTCGAGGGGCGCGACGTGCCCTGGCGCGACGCCGTCGTCAGCGAATGGCGGCAGAACGGCCGCGCCATCCGGACGCCGCGGTACAAGTACGCCCGGTACGAGGGCGACCCCGTCGAGATGTTCTTCGACATGCAGGACGACCCCTGGGAGACGAACAACCTGTACAAGGATCCGAAGGTGGCCGACGAAATCGCCCGGCACCGGCGGATGCTCGACGAGTCCCTGGCCGGCCTGGACCCGGTCGAGCCCACGCCGACGCTCAGAGGCCGGCGCCGGCCGAGACGGAACCGGAAACGCGCGTAGGGCTACTTTGTCAACTTCGCCGTCATCCACAAAGGCCGTGGCGCGGTGCCCAGTCGTGGGCACCGCGCGGGAATTCCGTGGCGCGGTGCCCAGTCGTGGGCACCGCGCGGTGGGCAAGACTGCCCACCGCGCTAGAGTCGTTGTCGGTTGGTAAGAGTTGACAAAGGAGCCGTAGGGCCCTCGCCCGGCTCCCCGCCGCGCGGGGGTGTCAGGAGACCCGCCGCGCGAGAAACAGTATGGTGGGACCAGCATGAACGCCGACCCGAACGCCGCCATCGCGACGTACCCGCTCCGGTCGCTGCTGCCGGCGCTGCGCCGGTTCCGGCCGCCGGACGGCCCGTTCGACGCGGCCGGCGCGTGGGACCAGACGTGGGAGGTCTGCACGCTGGCCGGCCGGGCCCCGTCGGTCCGGGCCGTCGGCCGGTTGACGCTCCGCCGGCGCGTCGGCCGCGAGACCGCCCGGCTCGACGTGACGTACCGAAAGAACCTGACCGGCGGCCGGCAGGAGGTGACCGGCACGCTCGAGGGGCCGGCCGATAGCCCCCTCGCGGCACCCGCGCGGTGGTCGTTCCGCCTCCGCCTCTTCGGGGCCGACAACAAGCCCATCGCCGAGACGGCGATCGCCCGCCGGGCCTCGGACGACGGGGAGGGGCTGGCCATCGTCGATGCCGTCGAGAGGCAGCGGCTCCGGCCGGCCGGCCCCTACACGGTCAACTGGTGCCTCTTCGACGCGGTCCAGCGTCTGCCGGGGGCGGACACCCCCCCGCGTACCTTCACGCTGATTGACCACTTCGACCAGCCGAAGCCCGAGACGACCCTCTCGTTCCGCCAGGCGATGGACGCCCAGGTCGCCGGGGGGCGGACCATCCGCACGTTCGCCTACGAGCAACTCGGCCGCGGTAACGTGCCATGGGTCTACTGGACCGACGAGACGGGCCGGCTCCTGTGGATCGTGGCCGGCCTGGAAGGGTACGTCCTGGAGTCGTCGGTTCAGGGCTGATCGGCCCAACAACTTGGGCGGGCGCGTGTCCCCCACGGAGACAGATGGGTCCAGGTACGGCAATCGGCCGGCGGTCGGGTTCTCCCTTGCCAAATCTGAGCACGTTCCGTATGATTCCTGAGACGAACCGAGTCCCCTGTCTTGGGTCCTGTTTCTCGGCGTCCGGGGGTGAGGGAATCGGCGCCCGGCGACGAGTACTATGGGGGAACGTCGATAACGCGGGCGGCCTTTGCCGGACCAGGCGACCGGCCGCGCGACAGGGCCCTCTCCCGGGTCCACGACACACGGAGGGGGGAGCGTCGCAACTGATTCGGAGGCTCCCGTGGTGGCGCATACACAGACCGAAACCCGCCAAAAGACCCTCGCCGAGCAGGTCCTGGAGCGCACCGGCGTGGACGTCCGCGAGTGCTACCAGTGCGGCAAGTGCACCGCGGGGTGCCCGATGGTCCGGTTCATGGACCTCACGCCCAGCCAGGTGATGCGGCTGGTGCAGATCGGCGACGAGGAGGCCGTTGAGACCCTCCTCTCGAGCCAGACCTTGTGGAGTTGCGTCGGGTGCCTCACGTGCACGCAGCGGTGCCCGAAGGACCTGGACCCGGCGGCCGTCATGGACGCGCTGCGCGAGATCGCCTACGAAGAGGGCCGCGTCCCCGACGCGCAGCGGAAGGTTCTGAAGTTCCACGAGGCGTTTCTGGAGACCGTGCGGCACGCCGGGCGGATGAGCGAGATGCCGCTGACCGCGCTCTACAAGACCTTGAGCCGTGACTTCCTGAGCGATGTAACCCTGGCGCCGGCGATGCTGCTTCGCGGCAAGTTGCCGCTGATTCCGCCGGTCATCGCCGGCCGCAAGGAGGTCGGGCGGCTCTTCGAGACGTGCCTCCGCCGCGAGAAAGGCGAGGAGGACCCGGCGTGACCACCCTCGGCTACTATCCCGGCTGCTCGCTGCACGGCGCGGGGCGCGAACTGGACCAGTCGATCCGCGCCCTGGCCGAGGTGGCGGGCGTTGCGTTGCGTGAAATTGAGGACTGGAACTGCTGCGGCGCCAGCGCCGCCCACAGCCTGAACCACGACCTGGCCGTCGCCCTCCCCTACCGGAGCCTCGCGCTGGCCGAGGAGCAGGGCCTGGCGGAGGTCGTGGCCCCGTGCGCCGCGTGCTTCTCGCGCCTGAAGGGGACGGCGGTGCGCCTGGCGCGGGACCCGGCCCTGGCGGAGAAGATGCACCGCATCACGGGCCGGCCGTACACCGGGGCCGTCCGCATCCTGAACACCAACGAGTTCGTCAACCGCCTGCTGGACGAGGGGCTGGAGGCCAAACTGACCCACCCCCTGGGGGGCCTGAAGGTGGCCCCGTACTACGGGTGCCTCCTGTCGCGCGGCGACGACATCGTGCCCGACGACCACGAACAGCCGACCGCCATGGAGCGGGCCCTCGTGGCCGCCGGGTGCCAGATCGTCCCCTGGAACTTCGCCACCGAGTGCTGCGGCGGGGGGTTCAGCATGTCGAAGACCGAGGCGGTCGTCGACCTGTCGGACGCGATCCTCTCCGACGCCGAAGACGCCGAGGCCGACGCGATCGTCACGAGTTGCCCCATGTGCCACTCGAACCTGGATATGCGCCAGCGGACAATCAACGCGGCCGGACGCGGCCCGCACGACCTGCCCATCCTGTACCTGAGCGAGGTGCTCGGTCTGGCCGCCGGCATCGAGCCGGAGCGGCTGGGACTGGACCGCCACTTCGTCGACGCCATGCGCGTGACGGAGCGGGTGACGGAGGCGAAGGAGGCGGAGGCGCCGAAAGCGTAGCAGGACAACGCAGCTTCCCGCGCGGCGGGTCTCCCGGCCCGCCGCGCGGGGCCGAAACGTGTGGTCTTTGCGCGGTGGGCCGGGAGACCCGCCGCGCGGTGGGCAAGACTGTCCACCGCGCTGATTGTATCCAGCGTGAGCAGCAAGGCTGTCACCCTGAGCGAAGCGAAGGGTCTCGCCGTGCGAACGACAAGAAGGCCACAGCCACGGCGAGATTCTTCGGGCCGTACGGCCCTCAGAATGACAACGCGTAACGCTGCCGGCAGAGGCAGCGCGGAGCACCATCTAGGGACGAAAGGAGCGCGTAACGATGGCACGCGTAGGCATTTTCGTCTGCCATTGCGGCGAGAACATCGGCCGAACCGTCGACTGCGCGGCGGTGGCGGAGCGGTGCGCCGGCTTCCCCGGCGTCGTCAAATCGGTCGATTATAAATACATGTGCTCGGACCCCGGCCAGCAGATGATCAAGGACGCCATCCGCCAGGAGCGCCTGACCGGCGTGGTGGTGGCGGCGTGCAGCCCGCGGATGCACGAGACCACCTTCCGCCACGCCGCCGCCGAGGCCGGCCTCAACCCCTACCTGCTGGAGATGGCCAATATCCGCGAGCACTGCTCCTGGGTCCACGAGGACCGGGCGCTCGCCACCCGGAAGGCCATCGACCTGGTGCGCGTCATGGTCGAGAAGGTCCGGAAGAACGCCGAACTGCACCCCATCCGCGTGCCGGTCGAGCCGACGGCCCTGGTCATCGGCGGGGGCATCGCCGGTATCCAGGCGGCCCTGGATATCGCCAACGGCGGCAAGAAGGTGGTGCTGGTCGAGAAGAGCCCGTCGCTGGGCGGCCACATGGCCCGCCTCGGCGAGACGTTCCCGACGCTCGACTGCTCGCAGTGCATCCTGACGCCGCGAATGGTCGAGGTCGCGGCCCACCCCAACATCACCCTCATGACGTACAGCGAGGTGACGAAGGTGGATGGCTTCATCGGCAACTTCGACGTCACCATCCGCCAGAAGGCCCGGTACGTGGACCCCGACACGTGCACCGGATGCGGGGCGTGCCTGGAAAAGTGCCCGGTCAAGAAAATCGCCGACGAGTTCGACGAGAACCTGGGCACGCGGACGGCCATTTACCGCCCCTTCCCCCAGGCCGTGCCCAACAAGCCCGTCATCGACGCCAACCACTGCCTGATGCTCACGAAGGGCAAGTGCGGCGTGTGTGCCAAGGTCTGCCCCACGGACGCCATCAATTACGAGGACGAGGACAAGGAGGTCACCGTCAAGGTCGGCGCCATCGTGGTGGCCACCGGCTACGAACTGTGGGACCACTCCGCCTACGGCGAGTACGGGGCCGGCAAGTTGGAGGACGTGATCAACGGATTCCAGT
>CAYTJE010000251.1:0-4773 GCA_964437855.1 uncultured Anaerolineales bacterium
GCCGCGGCGGCCAGCGGTGCGTATCAATCACTTCGCCATCCGGCGTCACGGCCTTCATCGTGCACGCCTCCGGCGTGGCGCGGAACAGGCAGTAGTGGTGCTTGCGGGCGTAGACCTGCGAGTGCGGATTGTCTGTCTCGGCGTCCTTCGCCTTGCCGTAGAGCGGCGCCCCCGCCCCGCCCGTGGTAATGACCGTGACGCCGTCGGGCGGCCCGGACCGCTCGTAACAGTGGTCGTGGCCGGCCAGCATGGCGGTGCCCCCGTACCGTTTCATGAGGGGCAGGAGGAACTTGCGGCCTTCGACGATGGCGTGCTCGCCGGAGGCGCCGTGCGGGCCGGAACTCCACGCCGGATAATGGGTCAGGAGGAAGATGTACGGCTCCTTGGCGGCCTTCAGGACGCCTTCGAGCCACCGGAGGTTCTCGCTGCCCGCGTTCCATCGGCCGGACCCGTCGATACCGATGAGCCGCACCGGGCCCACCGCCCGGGTCCACCGCTCGACCGCCGGCACCGGCAGCAGCGTACCGAACAGCGGCGAGCGGTACTCGTGGTTCCCCAGGACGTAGAACGTGGGCAGGGTGGCAAAGAACGCCGGCGCCGGCCCGAAGAACTCCTCGTCCCACAGGTTGTACCGCCGGCCGTCGGAGATGTTGTCGCCCGTGAACGCGACGAAGTCCGGCCGGGCCTCGGTCACGGCCTCGGCCACGCGAGCCCAGTCATCGGGATGGGAGCGGCTGTCGCCGAGGGCGGCGAAGGTCACCGCTTCGCTCGCCAGCAGTGTGCGGGCGTGGAACGGCCCGGCGGTCGCCCTGCCCTGCCCATCCGGCCCTTCGGCCACGAGGCGATAGGCGTACTCGGTTCCCGCCTCCAGGCCGTCCACCTTGATGGTATGGACAAAGCCCTCCGGGCCGGTCCACCGGCGGCCATCCGCCTCCACCGTCACGCGGGCGGGCAGGTTGGTTCGGCAGCCGACCGTCAGAAAACCGGTCCCCGCGTGCCCCAGCACGGGGCCCGTCTGGATGCGGAGCATCTCCGGCGTCATCGCCACCAGCCGGGCCGAGGCCTCCACCTCCACCGGCACCGGTCGGCCGTCTCGCTCGCGCACGCGGACCGGCCACTCCAGCACCAGCGTGTTCGTGCCGCGGCGGAAGGCCCCCGGCGGAACGCCCGGCACAGTGCGGTACCGCATCCCCTCCACCGGCACCGGGACCGGCTTGCCGTTCAGGAGCAGCCCGTCGGCTCCGGCTTCCGGCGAGGTCACGAGCGCGAAGCCGGCGTAAATGGACGGGTCCGGCGCCTCGAAGGTCCACCGGGCCCGCACGCGGGTCCGGCCTTTCCGGCGGAGGACCAGTTGCTTCTGCCAGGGCGCCTCCGGCTCATCGGCCGGCGCGTACACGGGGGCCCGCCCGCCGAGCAGGTCGCGGCCGGCCTGGGGCGCGGCGGCACAGCCGGCGACGAGCAGAAGGAGACCGATGGCCGCCATCGGCCGAGCGGTTCGTAGCAAAGGCGTCACGAGGTTCCCCTTCTATGGCGTCCCGGCCGCCTGAGCGGCCTCGGTCCTGGACAACGCACCCAGCGGCTTGTCCAGGATATGCTTCCACTGCCAGGTGCCGTCCCATTCGTAGTGCCACTTGCCGGCGTCGTCGCGCCATCGTTTGGCCCGCTTGCAGCGATAGGCGGCGCGGAGGCGGTCCGGGGTCACCCGGACGACAAAGAAGCCGTTCTCGGTCTGCCCGGTGTTGATGACGGTGAGCGGCGGGCCCTGGGCGCCCTCCGGCTTGTACCGCCGGAGCCCCGTCCCCGTATGACCGTGCAGGTACGCGATGACGTTGTAGGGGCGGACGGCCTCGTAGAACGCCTTCCAGTCGTCCTTGTGCCACCAGTCGGTATCGAAGCCGCAGTGGGCCATGATAAGGACGGGCCGGCCGGAGTCGCCCACGTGCTTCTCCAGATCCGTCTTGAGGAACGCGAGCGCCCCCTGCGGGTCGTGCCAGACGCGGTTGTACCGGATATCCGGGTGCTGCCCGTCGGCCGGGTAGATACCGGCCAGGACAAGGTGAAGCCGGCCCCAGTCCCACGAGCCGTGGAGACCGTTCTCGGAGAGACGGTCCAGAAGCCCCTTGCGCAGCCGTTCGCGGTTCCGGGCAACCAGGTGGGCCTGCGTGCTGAAGCCGAAGCGCTCCTTGCCGACGGGCGGGCCGTCGTGGTTGCCCCACGTCTCCAGGACGGGCCAGGCGAGCCGGCCGTCCGTGCCGTCGAGGCCGAAGTCCGCCGCGTAGTGCGCCCACTGGGCTTGGGTCTGGCTGCGGCCGTGCATCTCGCGGTCGCCGTCGTCGATGAGGTCGCCGATCGCCACAACGGCGCGCGGCCGGCCGATGGGCCCCCCGCCGAGTTCGTCGGGCCAGGCGACGCCCGCGATGGCGTTCATCTGCTCGATGGTGGCCCGGTTGCGCTCGTTGCGGTCCTCGTGCTCGAAGGCGTCGTAGTGCGCGTCGGAGGTGGCGATGAAGGTGACGTTGCCGGCCTCCTCGGCGCCGGCCGGTCGGCCGTCGGCGGCCCCGCACGACGGGAGGAGCATGGCCAGACACATCACCGAAAACACGAACCGCATGCGGCGCATACATGACCTCCTTGTCAGCCGGCGTCGGGCCGGCACATTCCCTGTTCCCGGTTACTCGTGGTCCGCCGAAGGCGGAGGCTCGTCGGCCGTCCGGATCCGCCACTCGTACACGCCCGCCGACCGGCCGGGCCGGTCCACCACGGTCACCGCGGCGGACGCTTCGGCCGCAGCCGAGGCCGCCGGCGCCGTCATGGCCCACAGGGCGAACCCAACCAGACCCAGGAAGAACAAGCCGATTCGGCGCATCGCCATCGCACGTCGCTCCAACCCCCGCAAGGACTCACACCATCATGGCCGAAACGGCGGCCCGGGGGAAGGCAATAACGCGCAAAAAAACAGCGCATTTGCGCAAACCTCCGGGGAAAACAGCCCGGCCGCGTCGGCTATGTGCAAACAGCCGCCTGCGGCGAAGCCGCCTCATTCGCCCAGCACCCACGCCAGGGGGAACCGGGCGAAGGTGATCGTCTCGTACGGGCTCTTCTCGCCCGCCTCGTACAGGCAGCCCCCCGTCGCGTCCGGCAGGGACACCAGGCACGAGTACGCCGCCGGCCCGGCATGGAGCGTCCGGCTGTGCGGCCAGGTGGCGGCGTCGAAACTGACGCGCACCGTCAGATTGACACGCTTGGATGGGTTGGCGGGGTTCGAGAAGAGGACGGCGGACCGGCCCTCGCGGAAGGCCAGGAGGTCGCCCTTGGGCGTGGCGATGACCGACGGGATGCGGAACGTGTGGTAGCCCTCGGTGCCGCTGCGGAAGACGACCGTCTTGTCGGGTTCCCCGTCCGCGGCATGGCCTGCGCCGGCCCCTGCGCGCGCGTCGCCCTTGGCCCGCGCGTCGATCTCCCCGATCGTGAAGCGGACGCTGGCGATGTACGGGGCCTCGCCCTTCGTCCAGTGGCCGTAGGTGGTGGCCACGAACGTGCCGTCCGGCAGGCGCTCGACGGCCGGGTAGGCGCAGTCGCCGCCCTTGTGGTTGTCCATGAGGCGGACGCGGTACTGCCCCTCGCGGCCGCGCGCGATGTCCTCGTACGTGCCGACCCACAGGACCCAGTCGCCGCGGGTGGGGCTCTCGCGGGTCGTGTCGCGGAAGGAGACGACGAGCCGGCCGTCCGGCGCGTACTTGCCGACGTGGCGGTCGCCGGTCAGGGCGGCGGGCACCTGTCGCGGCGGCGTCCAGGTTTTGCCCTCGTCGCGTGAGAACATGACCAGCGCGTTGAACTTGCGGCTGTTCTCGCGCAGCAGGACGGCGATCTCCTTGCCGTCGGGCGAGCGGACGGCCCCCGGCTCGCAGATGTGCGGGCCGTCAATCGACTTGGCGATGGGGACGGCGTCGGACCACGTCAGGCCGCCGTCCGCCGAGAGCGTCTTGTACACGGTCCAGGTGCCGGTCCGTTTGCCGGCGGGCGAGGCGCGGTGCCGGCCCGGGCCGCCCCGGATGAACCGCCCGTCGTCGTGAAAGAGGGCCATGTACGAGCCGTCGGCAAGGCGCACGCAGGAGGCCATCGCCACCACGCCGCCGAAGTCGCCGATGGGCTCGAGCGGCGTCCACGTCCGCCCGTCGTCCGGGCTGCGGGCCATCTTGATCGGGTACAGGCCGGAGAACAGGATGAGCCGGCGCCGGCCGTCCGCACCGACCGTGCGATAGAGGGTGGGCACTTCCTGGCTCCCGGCCCAGTTCTCGGGCGTCGGCAGGCGGTCGGACCACGTCAGGCCGGCGTCGTCGGAGCGTTTCATCACGATGGCCCCGGCGCCGTGGCCTTTCGGATAGACGGCCAGCATGGTGCGGTGGTCTTCGAGGAGAACGGTCGTGGGATGGCCCAGGTACTGGCCCTTCTCGCGGTCGACGACCGTCTGGCGGTCGGTCTCGCCGGCAAGGTCAATGGTAGGGATGGTGTAGGCGGGGTCGAGGGTGCGCGGCGGAGGGCCTTCGAGCGTCGGGCAAACCGAGGGCTCGGCCTCCGCCCCGGCGTCGAGCGGGGCGGCGAGGAGGGTCAGGCAGACGGCCAGGGGCAGCAGCCTCATGGAGGTGCCTCCTTCTGTGACCGCTCCCTTACGGTCGCGGCTCGGATACGGTCGCGGCTCGGTATCCGGGTCAACGGCTCCGTAACCGAGCCGCGACCGTAAGGGAGCGGTCAACGCCTCGGCGCATGGCCGCA
>CAYTJE010000252.1:0-1321 GCA_964437855.1 uncultured Anaerolineales bacterium
GTTGACAAAGTAGCCCTAGGAAGGCCGCCGCGCTGCAACCAGTTATGAAACCGGTTCTGATCAGCCTGGCCGGCCGCCCCTCGGAAGGTCGATTACCACCGTTTCACGAACATCAGGCCGCCGGCATCCCGCTCGCCGTAGGGCAGGACGTGGAACCCCGCCACCTGGGGCAGTTCGCCCTGGACGACGCTGTGCCCGACGACGAGCCCGAGGGCGGCGCCGAAGATGACGTCCGACAGGTCGTGCTCGCGGTCCTCCAGCCGCGTCGCCGCCTGGTACCCCGCCAACAGGTACAGCGGCGCCCCGGCCTTCCATCCGTAGTACTCGTGCATGACCGCGGCGAAACACATGCTGGAGGACGTGTGGCCGGACGGCCAGCCCCACTCCTCGTCGTTCGGCGTCTCGTCATCCATCGACCACTTCAGAAGCATCGTCGAGATGCCGTTCACCATCAGGGCCTGGATCATGGTGCGGCTCTTCTCGTAATGGCCCTGGTCCTGCTTGTGCAGGGACGTGAGATACCACGCGCCGGCCACGCCGAAGTGCAGGGCCGGGTTGCCGATGATGGTACCAAAGTCGCCGGTCTCGGCCAGGCTGGTGTCGTTGTGGCGGAGGTCGTCGCGGATGTCCCCGTCGAGGTTGTGCCGGATGATGCGGTCCGCGCCGAAGGCCGTGGCCAGGATGATGAGGTTCTCGGGCTTCGCGTAGGTATGCTTCACCCCCCGGCCGACGCTGCGGGGGAGACCCCTAAGGTCGTCCAGAATCACCTGGCCCATGGTCCGGCCCTTGATGGAGGCGAACGGCTCATCGGCCGGTTCCGCCGGCTTCCCGGTCTCGGCGTCGGCCGCCGCGGCGCCCTCGGCCTCCCCCGCCTCGCGCGGGGCGAGGTACAACGTCTGCTCAAGGGGGAAGCGGCCCGTCCGGGCCAGGCGGGGCGTCGCCCCGGCGCAGCCGGGTTCGGACACGGGCGCCTCCGCGGCAGGGGTATCGGCGGCGCCGATGGCGATCGCCTCGCACGCGGCATCGGCCTGGCGCGACAGCGCCGCCGCGCCACCGCACCCGGCCGAGACCGCCGCCAGCACCGTCAGCCCGCCCCATACCGCCATATGACTGATAGACATACGTGGCTCCTTCCCCGCAGGGATCCGCACGTTAGGGTTCGCGATCCGGCCTGCGGCGCGCGGCCCGCAAGCGGGCCGGCGAACACGATTCCCCGCGCGGCGGGCCGGGAGACCCGCCGCGCGGCATGGCATCTCCTTCCTCACACGGCCCGCAAGCGGGCCGGCGAACACGATTCCCCGCGCGGCGGGCCGGGAGACCC
>CAYTJE010000252.1:1421-4763 GCA_964437855.1 uncultured Anaerolineales bacterium
CGGCCCGCAAGCGGGCCGGCGAACACGATTCCCCGCGCGGCGGGCCGGGAGACCCGCCGCGCGGCATGCTCAGATGGCACCTGGCCCTACGGCTTTCCGAGACGGTCGAGGACCTCGCGCTGATAGACGTCCTCGGCCACCCGCCCGCGGCCGTCGGGGTATTTTCGGTCGATTGTAGCGCGGACGGCGTCGAGGCGGTCCTGTCCCGCGCCCGCGCGGCGGAGGCAGGCCAGCATCTGCGGCGGATTATAGCCCGCGGCTGCCAGGTAATCCAGGGCCAGACGGTCGGCCTCCGCCTCCGCCCCGGGCGGATACGACACGCCGCGCACGGCGGTGGCGACGCGGTCGGCCATCCGGGCGTCCGCGCCGTCCGCCTCGACGACCTCGCCGGCGGCAGCCGCGCGGCGCAGGTCCTTCAGGCTGAACGACTGGTCCAGGGCGTCGCGGAGGTGGCCGGCCGCCAGGTGGGCCAGTTGCCGGGCCAACGCCGCCGCCAACTCCCCCTCCGAGGCCAGGTCCTCGAGCATCCCGCGCGTCACGTACACGACCCCGCCCGGCAGCGCCACGCCCCGAGGCGCTCCGGCCTCGAGCACCGCGAAACGATACGGCAGGTCCGAAAGGCGCGTAGCCCGGGCCACACGCTGGCCGACCGTCCGCACGTAGGCCTGGACGGCCAGGTCCCCGAGCAGGCCGCCAAGGCTTCGCTCCAGGGCCGGCGCCGCCGCCCGGCCGAGGGCAACCTCCTCGTCCACGCTCAACCGGTCCGGGACGGGTTGGTCGCGGGTCTCCGGGGCGCCGCAGCCGAGACCCGCGGCGCCCAGAACCAAGGCGAGCACGGCCGTGGCCATGCGATGAGGCGTCATGGGGTTCTCCGCTCGCTGGCGCCCGCGGCTAGCGGCCTGACACGGGCGATCCAACCGATCACGAGGCGGTGGCCACGTAGGCCATCCGCAACTCGTAGAGGTACCGGTCGAGCAGGCGCTGCTCCTCCTCGCTCAGGTTGCCGCGGGTCTTCTCTTCGAGCACGGCCAGGAGGTCGATGTTATGCTTCGCGAGGTCGAGGTTCCGTAGCGGCCGGCCGCTCTGCGGGTCCTTCTCGTCCGAGAGGAAGATGGCGGCCTGGGTGGCGAGGGTCTGAACGAGGGCGGCGAAGGAGGCGGGGGGCAGCCGGCCGGCCCCCGCGGCGCCGGCGGCGGCTTCGGCAGCGGCTTCGTCGCCGACGGCGGCCCCACCGCGGGGCTGCGTTTCGCGGGCCAGGCGGTCTTTCTCGGCCTTGGCCTCGGCCTTCCAGTCGGCGTCAACGTGGACCTTGCCCTGCTCGCCCTCCTGACCGGCGGCCGGCGGGGTCTCGTCCGGTCCTGGCTCGGGCGGCTGTTCGGGCGTGGACTCGGCGTTTTCGTCCGGCATGGCGGCTACCTCCTCGTGGATTCGGCCTCGACGGGCCCGACGGCGCTGCGGCCGAGGGCGGCGGCCACCAGGCCCAGGTAGAACGGCGACGGGCGCAGAGGCCGGCTCGTGAACTCCGGGTGCGACTGCGTCGCCACGAAGTACGGGTGGTCCGGCAGTTCCAGGATCTGCATGATCGGCTGCCCCGGCGCCTTGCCCGAGAAGACCATCCCGCCGGCCTCCAGGCGGTCGATGTACGCCGGGTTCACCTCGTACCGGTGCCGGAAGCGGAGGCGGGCGGTGGCGGCGCCCTGGACCATGCGGGCGGCGAGGGTGTCCGGGACAATCTCCACGTCCTTCCCGCCCAGGCGCATCGTGCCGCCCAGGCCCTCCACCTCGTACTGTTCGGGCAGCAGGCAGATGACGGGGTGCGGCGGGTCCTCGACCAGTTCGGTGGAGGCGGCCCCCTCCAGGCCGCAGACGTTCCGGGCGAACTCGACCACCGCCATCTGGAAGCCGAAGCACAGGCCCAGGTACGGCACGGCGTGCTCGCGAGCGTAGCGGATGCAGGCCGTTTTGCCCTCGGCCCCGCGAACGCCGAAGCCGCCCGGCACGATGACGCCGTCGGCGTCGGCCAGGGCGTCGGAGGCGGCGGCGCCGGCGAGGCCGGTCGTATCGACCCAGCGGACGTGGGCCTTGGCCTCCAGGGCGGCGGCGGCGTGCTCGACGGCCTTCAGCAGGCTGGCGTAGGAGTCGCGGACGGCGGTGTACTTGCCCGTGACGGCGATGCGGACCTCGTGCCGGGGGTGGCGGAGCCGAGCGCAAAACGCCTCCCACCGGCGGGTGGCCTCCTGCTCGGCGTGCGGGTCCACGCGGTCCACCAGGTTCAGCAGGTGGGTCACCTGGCGGTCGATCTGCTCGCGCTGCATCCGGCCGGGCAGGAGGTAGATGGACGGTTCGTCGTGCATCGAAAAGACCCGCGCCATGGGCACGGAGGTGTAGATGGCGAGTTTTTCGCGGACCTTGTCGGTGACGGGCTCGGCGGCGCGGCAGGCGATGATGTGGGGCTGGACGCCGGCCTCCAGGAGCCGCTTGATGCCGAGTTGGGCGGCCTTGGACTTCTGCTCGCCCAGGATGCTGGGCTCCAGGATGAACGTGAGGGCGACGAAGCAGACGTTGCCCTCGCCCTCCTCGTAGGCCAGTTCCCGCATGGCCTCGATGTAGTAGGCGTTCTCGAAGTCGCCCACCGTCCCGCCGATCTCGACGAAGACGACGTCGGCCCCGGTCGTGGTGGCGAGTCGGCGGAGTTTGGCCTTCACCTCGCCGGTCACGTGGGGGATCATCTGGACGTCGCGTCCCAGGTACTCGCCGCGGCGTTCGCGTTCCAGCACCGCGCCGAAGATCTGGCCGTTCGTGGCGAAGTGGTCGCGCGCCAGGTCCACGTCGAGCATCCGCTCGTAGGTGCCGAGGTCCATGTCGCACTCCATGCCGTCGTCGAGCACGAAGACCTCGCCGTGGCGATACGGGTTCAGGGTGCCGGAATCGATGTTGAGGTAGCCTTCGAGTTTGATGGGGGCTACGCAGAGCCCCTTATTCTGAAGGAGTTTGGCGAGGCTGGAGGCGAAGATGCCCTTGCCCAGGCCGCTCATCACCGTGCCGAAGACGACCACGTACTTCGTCCGGCCGGGCTGGTAGCCGTCCGGGAGCGGCGTGTAGAACTCGGTCTCCTCGGTGCGGTCGGCGAGACGGCGGAAGAGGTCGGGGCCCGGCATCAGGGACCTTTCAGGTCTCGTGGTTCCGTCGGTCGCGGTATCGGCGGACGAAGGCGGCGTAGTCGTCCGGCGTGTCGATGCCGCCGGGATGCTGGTCGGTGACCAGGACGAACATCCGCCGGCCGCACTCCAGCCAACGGAGTTGCTCGAGCCGTTCGGTCCGCTCGAGCGGCGAGGGCGGCAT
>CAYTJE010000253.1:0-4762 GCA_964437855.1 uncultured Anaerolineales bacterium
GCCGGTTCCGGTGACACACACCTTATCTCCCGCTACCGCGCCCCGGCGCTGGGGTCAAGGGAATTAGGGTACGTGTCGCCGAAGTCGTGCCACCGAAGTACAGATGTGTTACAGAAACAGGGGAATGGCTCAGGCATGCGGGGCGGCGGCGGGCTCGCGGGGCCCGTCCGCCGCATCCGCCTCGGCGCGAGCGGGTGCCGCATCGGCCTCGGCGCCGGGAGCGGCGGGCGAGGCCTCCGTCGCCGCGGAGGCCCTCGCGCGGTTTCCGGTGACACACACCTTATCTCCCGCTACCGCGCCCCGGCGCTGGGGTCAAGGGAATTAGGGTACGTGTCGCCGAAGTCGTGCCACCGAAGTACAGATGTGTTACAGAAACAGGGGAATGGCTCAGGCATGCGGGGCGGCGGCGGGCTCGCGGGGCCCGTCCGCCGCATCCGCCTCGGCGCGAGCGGGTGCCGCATCGGCCTCGGCGCCGGGAGCGGCGGGCGAGGCCTCCGTCGCCGCGGAGGCCCTCGGCCGCATTGGCGATCCCGCGGTCGTCAAGCCCTTGACGGCCATGCTCCGGCCGGATAAGCCTGGCGCCGAGGCGGCTGCCGACGCGTTGGGCGAACTTCGGGATCCCGCCGCCATCGAGGCCCTGCGCCTTGACCTCATGGAGAATCCATGGTCGGAACGGGCGGCTAAGGCGCTGGGGCAGATACCGCATCCCGATTCCGTGGCGGCGCTGGTTTCAGTGGCCGGCGAGCGCAACTCGGTTGTGTGTAAGCATGCTCTTCAGCAGATGACAGGACGTTCCATCAATCATCAAGGGCGACGGGATATCCAGAAATGGTGGGAGGCCAACCGCTCGCACTACGCACCGTAGACCATTGCTACGGAAGCCGAGGCTCTTCCGCGCGAGTCGCCCTAGTTTTCGCTTCGCTCTCTTGGGTTCGGGTGAACGTCGAGGCCGCGACCGCTGCCTGTGGAGCGTCAATGCTGGGCAGCCGCGCCAGCGCCGACCGCTCGTCCCCTGGCGGTTCTCGTCGTCCCCTGTCGCCGGCGGGCGGGTTTAAGAGCCTATAACCGTGCCCCCCTGGAAGGAGACCGCGATGGCCGCCGCCCAGACCCGCCGCACGTTCCTGAGACGGTTGGCCCTGGCCGGCGTCGCCGGCCCGGCCGTTCTGTCGGCCCCGGCGGCCGGCGGGGCGCCCGGCCCGGCGCCCGGCCGCAAGCCGCCCAACGTCGTGATGATCGTCATCGACGATCTGAACGATTACGTCACCGGCATGGGCGGGCACCCGCAGGCCAGGACGCCGCACATGGCGAAACTGGCGGCCACGGGCGTGCGGTTCCGCCGCGCTTACACCAACAACCCGGTGTGCGCCCCGTCGCGCGGCAGTTTGTTTACGGGGATTTATCCGCACACGTCCGGGCTGATCCATTTCGGCAAATGGTACGAGAACGAGGTGCTCGCCCAGTCCAAGACCCTGCCGGAGTACTTCCGCGACAACGGCTACCGGACCCTGGGCACGGGCAAACTGCTGCACCATTTCCGTCCGCACGTGTGGGAGACGTTCGGCCACCGGGCCAACTACGGCCCGTGGGCCTGGGACGGGAAACGCCGCGTCGGGCACCCCTCGGTGCCGGAGCCGTTCCGGTCCATCGGCCCGGTGGACGGGTCGTTCGCGCCGCTCTCCGACGTGCCCAGCGTGCCGGCGAGCGACGAGGCGCCCGGCTACACCGGCTGGATCGACACGCCCGACTGGAAGACCCGTCGGCCGCTGCGGTACGCCAGCGAGACCGACCGCGACCCGCTGCCCGACGAGCGCTGCGCCGCCTGGGCCGTGGAGCACCTCCGCCGCCTCGCCAAGGACGACTCGGGCCAACCGTTCTGCCTGGCCGTGGGGTTCATCCGACCCCACACGCCCCTGTACGCGCCGAAACGGTTCTTCGACCTGTTTCCCCTCCAGGACGTCCGGCTGCCGGTCATCCAGCCGGGCGACGCGGCCGACACGCACTACAAGGACGTCTACGGCCCGGAGCAGAAGGGCCTGCGCTATTTCCGGCTCCTGAAGGCGTCGTATCCGACGCTGGAGGAGGGGCTGCGGACCTACGTGCGGGCGTACCTGGCCTGCGGGGCCTTCGTGGACGAGCAGGTCGGAAAGGTCGTCGAGGCGGTCGACCGCAGCGGCCTCCGCGACAACACCATCATCCTGGTGACGAGCGACCACGGCTACAACCTGGGCCAGAAGGATTACCTGTTCAAGAACTCGCTGTGGGAGGAGAGCGGGCGGGTGCCGCTCATCATCCGCGCCCCCGGCGTCACCCGGCCCGGCGGGGTCGTGCCGCACCCCGTGTCGCTGGTGGACATTTACCCGACGCTGGCCGACCTGTGCGGCCTTCAGGGCGACACGCGCAAGAGCGCCCGGGGCGCCCGGCCGGACGGCCACAGCCTCCGCCCGTTCCTCGTGGACCCCGACACCGAGGCGTGGGACGGCCCGGAGGCCGCCCTGACCGTCATCAAGGCCCAGGGCCGGCCCAGCACGAGGCCGCACGAGCATCACTACTCGGTCCGCACGCGGCGATGGCGGTACACGCTCTACAATAACGGGGACGAGGAACTGTACGACCACGACGCCGACCCGCGGGAATGGACGAACCTGGCCGGCCGGGCCGACTGCGCCGCCGTCAGGGCCCGCCTGAAGGCGCTGCTGCTGCGGATGACCGGCCGCCCGGCGGACGTGGCCCGGTGCCGGGGGTAAACCCCGGCGCTACGGGTCTGTTCGAATCTCGCCGGGACATGTTGACCTGCCCGATTCGCCGCGCTCGGCAAAAAGACAGGTCCCGCGTTCCCGAACGTCTGTTATACTGGGCGTCAGACCGTGGGGCGGGGGGGTGTGCCCACGCCGCCTTACGGAGCGGTCCAGTGGAACCCAGTCATGGAAGGAGACGTGGCCGATGGAACACCTGACAGAACGCGAAGGCGAGCGGGGCGCGACCGGGCGGACCCTGCCGAGGCGGGCCTTCCTGAAATCCGCCGCCGCCGCAGGGGCCGGACTCGTCGTCCTCCCCAGCGGGGTGGTCAGCGGCGCCAGCGCCCCGAGCAATACGTTGAACATTGCCATGATCGGCACCTGGGGCCGGGCGGGCGCCCACTTCGGGACGGCCAAGAAGGAGAACATCGCCGCCCTGTGCGACGTGGACGAGGAACACCTGGCCCAGGCCGCCAAGAAGTTCCCCAAGGCCAAGACGTACGTCGACTGGCGAAAGTGCCTGGAGCAGAAGGACCTGGACGCCATCATCTGCTGCACCACCGACTTCACCCACGCGTTCATCTCCACCTGGGCCATGAACCGCGACCTGCACGTCTACTGCGAAAAACCCATGGCCATTACCGTGGAGGAGGTCCGGCTGCTCCGCGAGAAGTACCTCGAGAAGAAGGATAAACTGGCCACCCAGCAGGGGACCCAGCGGCACGCCCACCCCAACTTCAACCGCGTGCGCGAACTCGTCCGCGACGGCGCCATCGGCGAACTGAAGGCCGTCTGGGCCTGGGGCAGCCGCAAGCCCCACAAGGACGGCTACCTGCCGGGCAAGGGCATTCCGCCCAAGACGCTCCACTACGACCTCTGGCTCGGCCCGGCGCCCTATCATCCCTACAACCCCGACTACTTCAGCGCCAAGCCCGGCTGGAATTGCCAGCAGTGGAACATGTACTGGGACTTCGGCGTGGGCCAGGTGGGCGACATGGGCAGCCATACCATGGACCTGGCCTGGAACGCCCTCGACGCCGGCCTGCCCACCACCGCCGAGGCCTCCGGCGACAAGGTTGACCGCGAGGTCGTCCCCACCCGCATGACCGCCGTCTGGGACGTCCCCGCCAACGACTGGCGGCCGGCCATCAAGATCACCTGGTGCATGGGCGGCGACATGCCCAAGTCTCCCATGGGGTTCATCGACCTCAATAAGATCGGCCACGGCGCCATGTTCAAGGGCGACAAGGGCTTCGTCGTCGCCGATTTCCGGAAGCGGGCCCTGATACCCTACGGCAAGAACGCCGACCTCCGGTACTGGACCAAGCGGCCCGAGGACGAACTCCTGCCCGACGTGGGCCACTTCCAGCAGGACTGGATCGACGCCTGCAAGGGCGACAAGAAGACCGTCTGCGACTTCGAGTACTCCGGCAACATGATCGAGATGCTGCTCCTGGGCCTCGTGGCCTTCCGGGCCGGGAAGAAAATCGAGTACGACGGCAAGGCCGGAAAGGTCACCAACGTCCCGGAGGCCAACCAGTACCTGACCAAGGATTACCGGAACGATTGGGTCCTGGACGGATAGCGGCGCGGGAGAACCGTGCGGCCTGCGGCCCGGAGAGGTCGCAGGCCGCACGCCACCAGCCACCAGCCACGAGCCACCAGCCACGAGCCGCGAGCCGCGAGCCACGAGCCACGAGCCACGAGCCACCAGCCGCGAGCCACGAGCCGCGAGCCGCCAGCCACCAGCCGCGAGCCGCGAGCCGCGAGCCGCGAGCCACCAGCCACGAGCCGCGAGCCGCGAGCCGCGAGCCGTTATCTGAAATCCTGCATCCCAAATCTCAGATGCCTTTCAGCGGCGCGGCGGGTCTCCGCACCCGCCGCGCGCGGGGTCTGGGCACGCAAGGCGCGGGGGCTCCGTAACCAGCGCGCATCAATCCGATGAATGAGGCGCGGCGGGCGCGGACAGGTCTGGATGGCGGGATGGGACAGGCGGCCTGGCAAGGGCTTCTCTTGATCCCTCGGTC
>CAYTJE010000254.1:0-4745 GCA_964437855.1 uncultured Anaerolineales bacterium
CGCGCGGGGCGAGCCCCGCGGCTAACTGTGCTCCCGCGCGGGGCGAGCCCCGCGGCTAACTGTGCTCCCGCGCGGGGCACGTTTACCCGTATGGGCCCCGCGGCTACATCGTGGCTCCCGCGGCGGCGGGCTGCATGCCCGCGGTGAGGTCGGCCACCTTGGCCGAGGCCCCCGCCGGCGCCCGCGGGTCCGGGACCGCCGACGCGTCCGCGTCGGCCGGGGCCGACGAGACCGTGGCCACCGACTCCACGTTCGTGCCGACCGCGACCTCGTCGTAGGCCAGGATGGGCAGGTCCGGCAGCCGGCGGGAGAGCATGGCGGCCAGGTGCGGCCGGAGGCGATAGTCGCAGAGGAGGGCGGCCGTTTCGTGCCCCTCGTTCATCGCCTGGTGCCAGGCCTGGCCGATGCGGCGCGACAGGTCGAGGGCCCGGTCGGGCGGCAGGGCGAGTGACTCGCTGGCCCCCTGCTTCTGGAGCAGCCCCCGGAGTTCGTATTCCAGGTTCGGCTGAAGGACGATGGCCCGGACCGTGCCGTCGGCGTCGGTGTGCTGCTCGGTGATCGTTCGCGCCAGGGCCTTGCGGGCCAGTTCGGTCAGGACGGCGGGGTCCTTGGTGGTGGCGGCGTGGTCGCCGACCGTCTCGATGATCCGCGCCAGGTTGCGGACGGGGATGGCGTCGGCCAGCAGGTTCTGGAGCACCCGATGGAGGAGCCCGATGGGCACGACCTCGCCGATGACGCCGCCCACGAGGGCGGGTTCCCGGTCGCGAAGGCGGTCCACCAGGGTCTGCACGTCGTCCCGCGACAGGACCTCGTGGGCGTGTTTGCGGAGGGTCTCCGACAGGTGCGTGACCAGGACGCTCTCCGGGTCGACGACGGTGTAGCCGGCCACCTCGGCCTCTTCCTTCTGGTCGGCGGTAATCCAGATGGCGGGGAGGCCGAAGACCGGTTCGGCCGTGGTCCGGCCCTTGATGGGGCTGGTCACGGTGCCCGGGTCCATGGCGAGGAAGCGTTCGGGCTCGAGTCGGCCCTCGGCCACCACGTGGCCGTGGACGCGGATCTCGTAGGCGTTCGGGTCCAGGGCCATCTGGTCCCTGAGGCGCACGAGCGGCAGGATGACGCCGTATTCGGAGGCGAACCGTCGGCGGAGCGGTCCGATGCGGTGGTACAGGCTGCCCTCCCGGCGCGGGTCCACCAGCCGGATGAGCCGGGGGCCCACCTGGACGGCGATGCGGTCGACCTCCAGCATGGCCTCGACGGGCTGCTCGTCGGCCTCCCGGGCCGTCTGGGCCGTTTCGGGCTTCGTGTCGGCCTGGCGTTCGCGCTGCCGGAGGACCCGGGCCAGGAGCCCGGCCCCCAGCGAGAGGGCGATAAACGGCACCTTCGGGAAGCCCGGCACAAACACCATGGCGCCGAACAGGAACGCCGCAATGCCGATGGGCCGGCTCCGGGAGAGCATTTGGCGCACCAGGTCGTGGCTCAGGCTCTCCAGGGTGGAGGTCTTCGAGATCAGGAACCCCGCCGAGGTCGAGATGACGATGGCCGGGATCTGGCTGACCAGGCCGTCGCCGATGGCCAGGATCGAGTACGTCTCGGCGCTCTGGGCGATACTCAGGCCGCGCGTCAGGCCGATGACGATGCCGCCCACGAGGTTGACGGCCGTGATGACCAGGCCGGCGATGGCGTCGCCGCGGATGAACTTGCTGGCCCCGTCCATGGCGCCGTAGAACTCGCTCTCGCGGACGATCTTTTCGCGGCGGTCCTTGGCCTGGTCCTCGTTGATGAGTCCGGCGTTGAGGTCGGCGTCGATGCTCATCTGCTTGCCGGGCATGGCGTCGAGGTTGAAGCGGGCGGCGACCTCGCTGATCCGCTCGGCGCCTTTGGTGATGACGATGAACTGGATGATGACCAGGATGAGGAAGACGACCAGGCCGATGGTCAGGCTGCCGCCCGCCACGAACTGGCCGAACGTCTGGATGATCTGGCCGGCGTCGGCCTGCATCAGGATCAGCCGCGTCGAGGCCACGTTCAGCGACAGGCGGAACAGCGTCAGGAACAGCAGCAGCGACGGGAAGGTCGAGAGTTCCACGGACTCGCGCGTCGAGAGGACCACGATCATCGTGCCGACCGCCACCGCGATGCTCGAGGCCAGCAGCAGGTCCAGGAGGAACGTGGGGAGCGGAATCAGCAGGGTGGCCAGGACCATCGCCAGCCCCAACGCGAACAGCACGTCGTTGTGGGCGACGAGACGGCGCAGGAGGCCCCCGCCGGTGTCGGTGCCGGTCGCGCTGGTGGTGGTCTTCGCCATTACGATCCTGCGCTGCGCCTGTCGAAGGCATGCGCCGGGCGAGCCCGGCCGCTAACTGTGATCAGGGTGCGCCGCCCCGCTCGCGGCGGATGCGGTAAATCATGGCCAGCACCTCGGCCACCGCCACGTAGAGCGGTTCGGGAATGGGCTGGCCCGGCTCGACGGTCCGGTAGATGGTGCGCGCCAGTTCCGGCCGATGGACGACCGGCACGCCGTGGGCCCGGGCGATCTGGCGGATGCGTTCGGCCAGGAGGTCCGCCCCCTTGGCGGTGACCCGCGGCGCGTCCATCTCGTCGGCGTCGTACGCCAGGGCCACCGCTACGTGCGTCGGGTTCACGAGCACCACGTCGGACCGGGGCACCTCGTGCAGCATCCGCTTGCGGACCATCTCGATCTGCATCTGGCGGAGTTTGGAGCGGACCTCCGGGGCGGTCTCGTGGTGGCGACGCTCCTCCTTCACCTCCTGCCGGGTCATCCGCAGGTCCTTGCGGTACTGCCACTTCTGGTACAGAATGTCGAAGATGGCGATGACGACCATGCCGGCCGCAAAGCGGCCCACCAGCCCGACGATCACCCCCATGATGACCTTCAGCGAGGCCAGCGGGGTAGCCCACGCCAGGGCCAGACACTCGCCCAGCCGACCCCGCAGGTAGGTCAGGATGATGGCGGCCATGATGCCCAGTTTGGCCCACGAGGCCACCAGCCGCACCAGCGACCGGGTCGAGAACAGCCGCTTCACGCCCTCCACCGGGTTGAGCCGTTGCGGGTTGGGGTGGATGGCCTTCGGGGCGAAGACCCACCCGCTGACCAGCAGGCCGCTGGCCACCCCCGCCGCGGCTATCGCCACCATGATCGGGGCGATCAGCGCCAGGACCGCCCAGCCCTTGCTGGCCAGGAGGCCCATCACCGAGGCGACGTCCATCCGGCCGCCGGCCCCCATCGTGAAGCCGGCCACCATCTGCTCGACGAACCAGTGCCAGATGCGCTCCGCCGACAGGCTCAGCGCCAGCAGCAGCATCCCCATGGTCAGGGCCAGGGGCAGTTCCTGGCTGGCGGCGACCTTGCCCTCCTCCTTCGCCTTTTTCAGGCGCTCGGGGGTGGGCGGTTCGGTCTTTTCGGCGGCCGACTCGGCCATGGGACTCCCTTACGTCGGCACGAGGAACCGGTTGAGCCAATCGCCCACTTCCGCGGTGAACGTCCGGATCGACGGCAGGATGGCCGCCGCCATGAACAGGCCCAGCCCGATCCGAAGCGGGAGGCTGGCAATCAGGATGTTCATCTCCGGCAGGATGCGGGCCAGGATCGCCAGCGCCACCGCCAGCACCAGGAACGCCGCCACCATCGGCGCCGCCAGCCGCAGACCGAACGTCAGCATGGCCAGGCCGGCGTCGAGGACGGCCTCGGCGGCGGCGCCCGCCTCCGGCCACTGGCCGACGGGGAACACCGCCCAACTCCGCGCCACCAGCCGCAGCAGCAGCCGGTGCCCCCCGGTCGCCAGGAAGAATACGGTAAAACACATCTCCATCAGCAGGCCGACCGGCTGCGACTGCTCGCCCGTGACCGGGTCGATCTCGCGTGCGACGGCCAGGCCCATCTGCCGCTTGATGATCATGCCCGCCTGCCGCACCGCCGCGTACACCACCGCCACCGCCACGCCCATGCCGACACCGGTCAGCGCCTCGCGGACGACCATCAGGGCGACGGCCGGCCAGGCCGTCCCCGCCACCACGTCCGCCCGAACCGGCACGACCGAGGCGAACAGGATCGTCAGCACCAGGGCCAGCCCGGCCTTCACCCGCACCGGCACCGATCGCCACCCGAACACCGGCATCGATGCCACGAACCCCGACACCCGCGCCAGGACGAGCACCAGCGGCACGACCATGCGGCCGAGCGATTCCACGGTCAGCGTCCCATCGTCTGGACATGCGAGAGAACCTCGTGCGCGAACTCCACCACCACCTGCATCGACCACCCCGCCGTCAGCAGCAGCGTGACCCCGACGGCCGCCAGTTTCGGCGCCATGCTCAGCGTCATGTCGCGCACGCTCGTCACCGCCTGGAGCATGGCGACCAGGACGCCCGTCAGCATGGCCACCACCAGGACCGGGGCGGCCACCAGCAGGGCCGTCTCCAGCGCCCGCCGGCCCATGTACAGGATCAGGTCGGCATCCATGCGTTTGTTTCCTTTCTGCTCAGCGTATTGGGACGTCGCCGCCCCTCGAACGGACCCGCGATCTCACGATCGCGGCTCGGCGGGCGGCGTGGTCACGCGTGCGTGGCCATGTGTAACCAAGCCGGCGCATGGCCACCCGCCGCGCCACCGCCCGTCAGTAGAAACTCGTCACCAGGCTTTGGGTCAGCAGCGCCCACCCGTCCACCAGGACGAACAGGATGATCTTGAACGGCAGGCTGACGATGATGGGCGGCAGCATCATCAT
>CAYTJE010000255.1:0-4739 GCA_964437855.1 uncultured Anaerolineales bacterium
GAGAAGATCGCCTGGTCGCTGGAGGACATGGTGCACGAGGTCCACGTGCCGGACGACGTGGCCGAGGGCGCCCGCCGGGCCATCGAGCGGATGCTCGAAGTGTCGTAGGGCTCGGGCGCGGGCTCCGCAGGGTGCCCGCCCGTGCGGCCGCGCAGGATGTCAGGCACAGCGTTCGCCGCCGCGCTTGCGCGGCGTGAAGGAAGCGTAGCGGTGTCACCCGCAGGAAGCAAGCCAACGGACCTATCATGTCGGACCTAGGCCAACCCGACGCCGCCTCGGCTCCCCCGTCCGTGCAGGGTGAGCCGACCCGCATGCGCATGCAGGGCCGGGACGTCCGCCTGCTCGACCTGATCGACATCGAGACGCTCCAGGGCATCCAGGACGCCTTCTCGGACCTGACGGGCATGGCCTCCAGCATCCGCGACGAGCAGGGCCGGCTCATCACGCAGCCGAGCGGCTCGAGCCGGTTCTGCAACCTGGTGGGCGGCCCGCTGCACGACAACGAGGCGTGCCGGCTGTCGAATTACGCGGCCGCCTCCGCCGCGGCGGCCGAGGGGCAATCCGGCCCCATCCGGTACGTCTGCCACGCGGGCCTGACGCAGTACGCGGCGGCGGTGCGGCTCCAGGGCCGCGTCCTCGGCACGGTCGTCCTGGGCGACGTGCCGGAGACGCCGATTACGCGCGAGCAGGTCCACGACCTCGCCCATCGCTACCACCTGGACGAAGGGGAACTGGCCGAGGCGGCCGCCGACCTGGAGCCCCTGCCCGAGGAGCGGATGCAATCGGCCGTCCGGTTTCTCCAACTCCTGGCCGGCACCCTCACTCGCCTCTGCTGGCAGCAGGCCGTGCTGCGGGAACAGGTCGAGGAACTCACGCTGCTCGCCGAAACCAGCCGGCTCCTCTCCTCCACCCTCGAGCCCGACGCCGTCCTCGACAACATCGTCCGCACCATGGCCGAGGTCATGAACGTCAAGGCCTGTACCCTGCGCCTGCTGAACCCGGACGGCGACGAACTGGTGCTGAAGGCCACCGTCGGCCTGTCGCCCTCCTACATCGACAAGGGTCCGGTCCTGGTGGCGGAGAACCCGAACGACCAGGCGGCCCTGCGGGGCGAGGTCATCACGAGCCCCGACATGCGGACCGACCCGCACGTCCGCTACGGCGATGCCGCCCGGCGCGAAGGACTCGTCTCGAGCCTCCTGATCGGCCTCGTGGCCAAGGGCGAGCCACTCGGCACCCTGCACGTCTACACCGCCGAGCCGCATACCTTCACGGCCGAGGAGATCCGGCTGTTCCGCAGCGTGGCGGACCAGGCGGCCCTGACGGTCCACAACGCCCAACTCGTGGACGAGGTGGCCCAATCCCGCCAGCAGCAGCGCGAACTGGAACTGGCCGCTCGCGTCCAGAACCGCCTGCTGCCCGCCCAGGCGCCCACCCTGCCGGGCTACGACTGCTTCGGCGTCACCAGCCCGTCGCTGGCCGTTGGAGGCGACCTGCACGACTGGATCGAACTGCCGGGCGGCAACTGGGGCGTGGCCGTCGGCGACGTGGCCGGCAAAGGCGTGCCCGGGGCGATCCTGATGGCCAGCGTCCGGGCCGCCCTCCGCGCCCAGGCCGAGCACGTTTACGCCCTGGAGCACCTGATGCGGCGCGTCAACCAGGGGCTGACCGCCGACACCGAACCCTCCGAGTTCGCCACGCTCTTCTACGGGGTCCTGGATTCGGGGGCGAGGCGGTTCACCTACTCCAGCGCCGGCCACGAGCCGGCGCTGCTGGTCCGGGCCGGCGAGGTCCGCTCGCTGGGCACCGGCGGGCCGCTGCTCGGCGTCAGCCCCCACGTGACCTACGAGGAAGAGGTCGTCGACCTGGAGCCGGGCGACATGCTCGTCATCTACTCCGACGGCACCCTCGACGCCGCCAACTACGACGGCGAGCGGTTCGGCCGCGGGCGCCTGCTGGAGTCGATCCGCCGGCACGCCCACCACGGCGCCCAGCGGGCCGTCGAGGAAATCCGGTGGGACATCCGACGCTTCACGGGCCTGGCCACCCAGGCCGACGACCTGACCCTGGTGGTCGTGAAGGTGCTGTGAGACAGGCCGCCCGTCTGATATCCGACGGCTCGAAACGCGTGCCGCCTCACTCCGCTTTAAAGCGGATAGGTTCCCAGGACGGGATGTCGTGGTTATCTTCGGCGGCCCGAAGCCACTTCTGCCACGCCGCCTGATTGTAGCCGAAGTCCTTGCCGGTCAGTTTCTTCAGGGCGGCCAGGACATCCGGGTGCCGGGTCTCGACCCGCTCGTAATGGGGGACGGGCGGGTGGTGGTCGGTCATGGCGATGGTGGTGGCGACGTCGACGATCTCAACCCGGGGCAAGTGGATGGGAGCGCTGGCGATGCCGCCGCCCGGCACGGCGGCCTGGATCACCTCCCGCCGGAAGACCGGGATGCCGATCCGCTGGGCCCGGATATCGAGTTGCATGCTGGCGGTCCACACCTCGCCGCCCACGATCCGAACGCCCTCGGTCACGAGGCGTTCGACGAGGAGCCAGACGGCCCGCTTCTCGCCGAGGGTGGCCAGGGCGGTGGCGGCCCGGTCGCGGAGGACCGGCACCTCGTCCAGGGCCAGGTGGGCCATCAGACGCTTGGTCGGCGCCTCGCCGCTATAAACCTTCAGGGCCTCGACGGCCCGGCGGCGGTGGGCCGCGCTGCCGTCGCCGACGGCAATCTCCTGGAGGTACGCTTGGGCCACCTTCGACCCGTCCGTGGCCCTCGCCGTCAGCGCCTCAATGAGCAGGCCGCGGTACCGCGGTTTCCGGCCGTACAGGACGTCGACCATGGGACCGATGGCGGCCTCGTCGTCGATGGCGAGGATCTTCCGCCGGCCCTCGGCGAACTGCGACGGCACGCCCGACCGCAGGTGCCGGATCTCGATCAGCCGGACCCGCTTGAGCCACGCCTTGTAGACGGCCTCCTCATCAGCGGCCGATTCGGCGGTCCGGGCAGCCTGGTCGGCGGGGGCAGTCTGGTCGGCCGCAGCCGCGCCGGCAGCGAAACAGCCAAGGACCACCAACGATACGCACACGGCAGGCAGGTGCTGCATGACGAGCACCCTCCCTGTTCCCCTCTCCTGATTATACGCGACGGCGGAGGCGATGGCACGGATTTCGAACGATCCCGCGCCGGTGCCACCGATTGCCTGTCAATCGGTGCCGGCAGATCGCAGCGCACGGTTTGACAAGCAAACCGTGGCACCGCGTGTCGGCTCAGTCCGCAGCCTGTTCGGCCTGCTCGGCGCCGACCTTCAGAGCCTGCTTGTTCAGATCGAGGATGTCGCGTTTATCGGGGTCGGTGCCGAGTTTTCTCTCGAGCAGGGCCACGATCTCCTTTGCCTCGGCCAGGCCCTTCAGGCGGTTCAGGGCCCCCAGGAGGACCATGTTGGCCACCCGCACGCTGCCCATCCGGTTCGCCAGGCCGGAGGCGTCGATCGCCACCAACCGGGCCTCGCCGTGCTCGCCGGTCGGCTCAATCATGCCCTGGTTCGAGAGGACGAGCCCGTCAGGCCGGACGAGGGGAGCAAACCGGTCGTACGACATCTGGTTCATCACCACCAGGCAGGTGGCGTGCTCGACGACCGGGCTGGCGATGGGCCGGTCGCTCGCGCAGACGTGGCAGTAGGCCGTCCCGCCCCGCACCTCCGTCCCGTAGGAGGGGAAGAACGTGACCTCGTGCCGATTCATCAGGAGTTCGGCGGTGAACTTGCCGAGCGTCATCAGCCCCTGGCCGCCGAATCCCGAGAAGATCATGCGTTCGTCCACGGGAGTCTCCTGGTCCTGGTCGTCGCGCTGCGCTCGTGCAGGCCCCGACCGGGAGGTCGGGGATATCCGCGCCCGGCGGTGCAGACGTGCCCCGGCTCCAGCGCACCCCCGACCTGACGGTCGGGGACCGGGACGCCGCGCCGAAATCTCAGCACCCCCTTGCGGCCGGTGGCCGGCCCACCATACGATAGGCTAAAGTGGACCCGGTCATCGGGCAAGGGCAATCCCGGAAGGAGAACGCCATGGTTCGACTGTCCCGCCGCGACGCCCTGCGGCACATCGGACTGGGCGGACTCAGCCTCGCCATGGCCGCCACCGGCTGTGGCACACAAGACGAACCCGAAACCGAAGGAGACGACCAGATGGAACCCACTGCCGCCGGACCCGTGACGTACACCCTGCCGGACCTGCCGTACGAGTCGCTGGACCCGGTCATCGACGATGCGACCCTCGCGCTGCATCACGACAAGCACCACGCGGGGTACGTGAAGGGGGCGAATGCCGCCGTCGAGGCCCTCGAGCAAGCCCGCGCCGCCGGCGACTTCGGGCTCATCAAGCATTGGGAACGGGCGCTGGCGTTCCACGGCTCCGGCCACGCCCTCCACACGCTGTACTGGACGAGCATGTGGCCGAAGGGGCGAGGCGAGCCGTCGGCCGACCTCGCCGCCGCCGTCAAGGCCTCGTTCGGCGACCACGACAAGATGGCCGCCCAGTTCGCCGCCGCCACCAAGGCCGTGGAGGCGAGCGGATGGGGCGCCCTGGCCTGGGAACCGGTGGGCCGGCGGCTCATCGTCCTCCAGGCCGAGCGGCACCAGGACCTGACCGTCTGGGGCTGCGTGCCCCTGATGGTCTGCGACGTCTGGGAACACGCCTACTACCTGAAGTACCAGAACAAGCGGGCCGACTACGTGGATGCGTGGATGGG
>CAYTJE010000256.1:0-4710 GCA_964437855.1 uncultured Anaerolineales bacterium
AAACGGTAAGGTCTGCTTGGCGTCGCGTGACGCCGAGGACGCTAAACAGGTACGGCCAGCCTTTGACTCCGCAGCAAGGAACCTCAGAACACACTGGCGAAAGCGCGGGGCTTGGCGTACGCTCTCCAGGGCACGTTAACAACGCAACACGCCCGAACGGAACCTCTGAAGGAACCCGCTATGGACCTTGACCGACGCAACTTCCTCCGGACCATCGGCGTGGGCGCGATGGCGTCGCTGACCGGACCGATCGCCAGGGCGCGTGCCTCGGAAGGTTTCACCGAGGTGCCCGCCTATCTGAAGAGCCAAGCCGTGCTCTACGCCGAGGACCCGCACGCGGCCGCGTTGGCCTGGTTCAAGCAGGCCCGGTTTGGCCTTTTCATCCACTACGGCCTGTATTCGCTGTGCGGTGGCGAGTGGAAAGGCAAGCAGGTGACCAAACGCCGCGGGGGACCCGTGGCGGAGTGGATCCAGTTCCACGGCCGGATTCCCGTCGCCCAGTACGCCACCCTCCAGAACCGGTTCACCGCTGAGCACTTCGACGCGGACGTCATCACGGACCTCGCCCTCGGCGCCGGCATGCGGTACGTGAACATTACCACGCGGCATCACGACAGTTTCTGCCTGTTCCGGACGAAGGAGACGGAGTTCCAGTCCCTCAACAGTCCGGCGAAGCGCGACCTCGTCGGCGACCTTGCCGACGCCTGCCAACGCAAGGGCCTCGGGCTCTTCCTTTATTACTCGCACGGGCGGGACTGGCGGCATCCGCACGGCCCCCCGCTCAGCCGGCCGAACTACAAACAGCCCCAGCCCGAATACGTCCCCGACGATAAGGTGGACCTGGATAAGTACGTGCATTTCCTGAAGGCCCAGGTCACGGAACTCCTGACACAGTACGGCCCGGTGGCGGGCATCTGGCTCGACGGCGTCGGCACCATCAAGCAGTACGCCCGGCGGCTCGGCGGTATGGACAAGGCCATCGACCGCTTCGGCCTGCGCGACCTTTACGCCCATATCCGCCGGCTCCAGCCCCAGTGCCTCGTCTCCTACAAGACCGGCGTGACCGGTACGGAGGACTTCACCGCCCCGGAACGCAAATCCGGCGGACTCGAAAAGACAGGCAAGCCGGTCGAAGTCTGCACCACCATCCAGGCTCACTCCTGGGGCTACAACAAGTTCACCAAACGGCGTAAGACCGTCGACGAGCTCTGGAAAACGCTGACCAAAGCCCGCAGCGCGAACGGAAATCTGCTCTTGAACACCGGCCCGAAAGGCGACGGCTCTATCGTCCCGGCGGAGGCCGAACGCCTGCGAGCCACGGGCCGGCGCCTTCAAGACAACGGGTGGCCGGGCGAAGCATAGCACCGGAGGCCGCCCGCCCTGGGCCGACGACGCCCTGATGATCCGGAGAACCCTGATGCACGCGACCACCCTCTCGCAGGCCATCCTCCGGGCAGGCGCCGCCTTGGCGACAACCTGTCTTGTCCTTGCCTCCGACGCCGCGCCGGCGCCGGCCCCGTCGCCGGTCACGACGAACTCCGTCGGCCTGCGGATGGTCATGCTGCCCGCCGGCTCGTTCGACATCGGCTCGGACACCGGCGACTGGGACGAGCGGCCCGTCCACCACGTCACCCTCAGTCGGCCGTTGACGATCTCCGCTAGCGAGGTCACCCTGGAGGCCTTTCGCCGTTTCCGGCCCGATCACGATATCGGAACCAACGGCAAGGCGACGGGCGTCTCTTGGGACGACGCGGTCGTCTTCTGCGCGTGGCTGAGCCGCCGGGAAAGTAAACCCTATCGCCTGCCGACCGAGGCCGAGTGGGAGTACGCCTGCCGAACCGCGGCCGGGCCGGACTTGGCCGTGCCCGCCACCACCGGAAAGACCGCCCGGCTCGAGCAGGCGGACAACCTCGCCTTCGCCTTCTCCGAAGGGCCCTGTCACGTCTACTCCAAGCGCTTCGACGCCGGCACGGTGGCCCTCGGCGGCAACGACCGCAAGACCACCGGCAACAAGAGCCATTACATCGTCCTCGTGGCCCCCGAAAAGGAGGGCTGCGAGGTCGATCTTCGCGAACTCTCGAGCGGCAAGAAGCCGGACCTCCGACAGGCCCGCCTCGGCGCGAAGGTGTACATGGACCGCGGCTACGCCATCACCCGGCTCGACGAGACTCTCGCGGGCGCCCGCCTCGTTGCGACCTCGAACGACGACGATTACGGCACCGCCCGCCGGCACGTGGCCATGACCGTCAGCACCCCCGTCACCGTGTACCTGGCGTTCATGGCGAATTGTACGCACCTCTTGCCCGCGTGGATGAGCGGTTTCCGCGCCCACGGCTCCGAGGCGGCCAAGGTGCCCGCCCTTCAGCCCGCCGAGTCCGCGACGGCCGAGGGCGTTCGACCCGTTCGCCTGCGAGGCATGCGCGACGAAGTCCTCGAATGGTGCCATGACTGGCACGGCCCCTATCGCGCCGGCGACCAAGTCGACCCTGTCGGACCGGACGCCGGCATGGTCCGCGTGGTCCGCGGCGGCAAGCCGGACGACGACGGCCGCGTGCTCCCTGGCCGCAAGGCGCGGCACTATCAGCGGGCCGCCAACCGCGCCGCTCTGCCGCCCGCCTTCGGCCCGGCCGGGGACGAGAACCCGAACGGCCACGGCCGGCACCGCGTGGGCTTCCGCATCGTCCAGGGACCCATGCCCGGCACGAAACCGTACCCGGCGGCCGTCCCGCACTTCCGCCTGGGCGTAAAACACACCACCGCTGAAGCCGCGCGACAGTGCCGACCGGACGCCGAGCGGCCTTACTTCCGAAAGCGGTACGTGCTACCCACGCCGCCCGAGACCGGCAACAACGAGTCGCTGCGGGAGGCGATCGACGCCGCCGGCCTCCACCCGGCGTTCCGCGGCCACAATCACAGCCCCGGCCTGGAAGTGCTGCCCAACGGCGACGTCCTGCTTGTCATCTACACCTCGTGGCGGGAGTACGAGCCGGGCGTTTCGTTCATAGCCGCCCGGCTGCGCTTCGGCGCGGACCGCTGGGATAGGCCCTCATATGCCTTCGACATCGTCGACGCCAACGACCACGCTCCCCTACTCTGGACCGACGGCCGCACGACGTACCTCTTCTGGGGTTCGCCGAGGCTCCAGCACGGGGCGTATCCGTTCCAGTGGACCGCCACCAGCGACAGCGGGGCCACATGGAGCCCCGTCCGCTTCCCCCGCTTCACGAACAAGGTGGGGCCTCACTCGCGGCAACCGATCAACTCCGCCTTCCACGACAAGAACGGCACGGTGTATCTCGCGAGCGACGGCCACGGCGGTAGCAGCGTCCTCTGGGTCGGCAAGCCGGACATGACCGCATGGCGGGACCCCGGCGGGCGGACCCACGGACGCCACACGACCGCGTGCCTGCTCTCCGACGGCACGACCCTGCTCGGCATGGGCGGCAAGAACACCCATATCGACGGGTACATGCCCAAGTCGGTCTCCTCCGACGGTGGCAGCACATGGGAGAAGGCGACGACCCCCTTCTGCTGGCAGGGTTTTAACCAGAGACCGAGCCTCCTCCGCCTCGCCAGCGGCCGATTCTTCTTCGCCGGCGACTTCCAGTGCACCAAGGGCAAGGAGCCACGAGCCATCGCCCGGCGGGGCGCGTACGCGGCCCTCTCCGACGACGACGGCCGGACGTGGCGCATCAAGCCCCTGCCCGGCGACCAGCCGCACGAGGGCGGACGTATGAACGGGGCGGGCACCCTCGGCTACTCGGCCGCGCGCCAGGGCCCGAACGGCCTCATTCATCTTATCACCACCATGAACCGGCCCTGCCTGCACTTCGTCATGAACGAAGCATGGATCCTCGCGGATACCGACACGCCCGACGACGATGCCATCCTGATGGCGAACGCGGCAACCGCCGTCCGCGATGTCGTCGCACAGGAGGAAAAGTATGAGAACGGCCGGGTCCGCGTTCGCTGGCATGCCGGCGTCGGCGACGACGGCCGATACCTCCTGCACGGCAAGGAGCAGTGGTACTTCCCGGACGGGACCCTGCGGTACGAGGCCACGTACGAGCGCGGCGAAAAGGTCGGAATGGAAACACGCTACCGCACGGACGGCTCCAAGGTGTGGCAGTGGGACCATCGGCCGGACGGCACCTCCACCTGGACCCAATGGTGGCCGAATGGAACGAAGAAGGCGGCCTCTACCTGGAAAGACTTCCACGCAGTCGGCCCCGCCCGGACGTGGGACCGCGCGGGACGGGCCGTTCTCGAGAAGCAGTTCCCCGACCGCTGAGCGGAAGAGGCGGGTCCGAGCCCGCCGCGGGGGCGGGTTGGCATCCTCTCGGGCGGGGGCATGGGCCTGGGCCTGGGCCGATGGAGATGACCGGCCGCTTCCGCGGCCGGCTCGTCCTTGGCGCGGGGCAGCGCGGTCCATCTCTTCCACGGCCGCCACGTGATACTCGTCGATGCCCGTCTCCAGCTGATTGGCCCCCTCGGCCACGGCGGCCGGGGCACGCTGCAAAAACTCGTGGCCGCCGCAACCGGCGACCAGCAACACGGCGGAACAGAGTATGGCAATGCTTGTCCGTTCTCCGCAGCAGTGCTGCTGCGTCCGTTCTCCGCAGCAGTGCTGCTGCGAAGGATGAAAAGGATGAATCGGTCGGCGATCTCGTCGATTTCCCCGCTGGCCAGCATCCGTTCGGCCCTGGCCAG
>CAYTJE010000257.1:0-4705 GCA_964437855.1 uncultured Anaerolineales bacterium
GCCTGAACGAGGGCCGGTACATGGGGGCCGGCGTCTCGCACTTCCTGGAGCACCTGGTCTCGGGCGGGACGACGGCCACGCGGACGGAAGCCGACATCCGCGAGGCCCTCCAGGCCGTCGGGGCGCAGACGAATGCCCATACGTCAAAGCAGTTCCAGTGCTTCCACGGGCAAGTGGCGGCCGAGCACATTGACACGCTCATCGAGGTGATCGGCGACTACGTCACGCGGGCGGAGATTACCCAGGAGGAGTTCGACCGCGAGCGCGAGGTCATCCAGCGCGAGATCGAGCGGGCCCTGGCCGACCCCCGCCGCCGGCGGTGGTATCTGGCCGATGAGACCGTCTTCACGCACCACCCCGCCCGCTATCCGGTGCTGGGGCACCTGGACGCCTTCCGCCAATTGACGCGGGACGACCTGGCGGCGTTTTACCACGAGACGTTTGTGCCCGATAACGCCGTCGTGGTGGCGGTGGGCGATTTTGATGCGGACGCCGTCCTCGAAACCATCCGGCGGACGTTCGGCGCGTGGCAGCGACGGACGTTTCAGCCCACCGTCCTGCCCGACCGCCGCCAGCAGACGGATCCGCGCCGGGCCGAGGTCGAGATGGACGTCGACAGCGTCCGCAGTATCATCGAGTTCCCGACGGTCCGCCTGACCCACCCGGACCTGTACCCGCTGGACATCCTGGCGTTTATCCTGGGCCAGGGCCGGTCGTCGCGGCTGGTGTCGGACCTGCGGGAGCGGCGCGGCCTGGTCCAGTCGATCTCGGTGGCCAGTTACACCCCCGCGGGGTACGACGGCGGACGGTTCGCCGTTATCATGGAGAGCGAACCCGAAAAGGCCGAGACCGCCCGCCGGGCCGTCCTTGAGCACCTCCGCCGCGCGCGACGCGGTGTGCCGTCCGAGGCCGAACTCGCACGCGCCAAACGCCAGAAGATCGCCGAACACGTCTTCGGCCTTCAGGGGTGCGAGGAGGTGGCCGCGGACCTCGGCCTGAACGCCCTCCTGGTCGGCGACCCCCACTTCTCCGACCGCTACGTCCGCAACATCCAGCGCGTGACGGCCGGGGACGTCCACCGGGTTGCCCGCACGTACCTCGACCCCGAGCGAATCACCGCAACCAGCGTCGTCCCGAAGGGCGGGGTGGCCGCAAAGGAGAAGCAGGCCGAGCAGGGCAAACGGTCCGACGCCGGAAGCGGCGGGAAGCGGCCGCGCATCATCGCCCGCCGGCTGGCAAACGGCGTCCGACTCCTCCTGTGCCCCGTGCCGAACCACCCCACGGTCAGCATCCAGATGGTGATGCGGGGCGGGCTGGCGGTCGAGTCGGAGCCCACGGCCGGCACCAGCCACTTCCTGGCCCGTATGCTCATGAAGGGGACGAAGGACCACTCGGCCGAGGACATCGCCCGCATCCTCGACGGCCTCGGCGCCAGGATGTCCGCCTCCAGCGGCCGGAACACCCTCTACCTCTCGGCCCGGTGCCTGGCGGAGGATTTCGAGACGACGTTCGACCTGGCGGCCGGGTGCCTGCTTCGCCCCACGCTGCCGAAGATCGAGATTGAACGCCTCCGGGCGATGACCCTGGCCCAACTGGCCCACCTGACCGACACGCCCCACGGCGAGGCCAGGCTGTACTTCAACCGCACCTTCTTCACGAAATCGCCGTACCGGTACCCGGTGCTCGGCACGCAGGAGGTCGTCCGCGACCTTCAGCGCGAAGACCTCCTTGCCTGGCACCGGCGGTACGTCGCGGCCAATAACCTGGTGGTGGCGGTTTTCGGCGGCGTCGACCTGGCCAAGACCGCCGACTACGTTGCGAAGGCCGTCAAGGACCTGCCGGCCAACCCGGACCTGGCCTTCCCGCGCGGCGTTCCGCCCCGTGAGACCGCCGGACGCGAGGTCTATATCAAGCCGACCCGCAAGGACTCCGCCACCGTGTACGTGGCCTATCCGGGGACCGACCTTTATAACCTCCGTGACCGCTTCGCCATCGACCTGCTGGACACGGTCATGTCGGGCTACCACATGCCGAGCGGGTGGCTGCACTCGGAACTGCGCGGCAAGGGACTGGTGTACGAGGTCCACGCGTGGTCGCTGGCGGGCCTCAGGCCGGGCTACGTCGCCGCGATGGCTGTCTGCCAGCCCGCCAAGGTGCCCCAGGTCGTCGACATCATCGAGAAGGCGATGGCCCGGGCACGCAAAGAGGCGTACACGCCGAAGCAACTGAAGCCGGCCCGCGCCACGGTCATCACGGCGAAGGAACTCGGCCGGGAGACCGTCGGCGGCTGGGCGTTCGAGGCCGCCGTCGACGAGGCGCTCGGTCTCGGCTACGGCTTCGCGCGGGAGGAAATGGAACGCATCCGGCAGGTTGGCCCGGACGACCTACAACGCGTCGCACGCCGGTACCTGACCCAACCGGTCATCGTCGTCGTCACCGGCGACCCGGAGACGGCCAAGGCCGTCCGGAACAAGTAGGGACTCTCGCGGCGGGTGTTGTTCGAGCCGGGGGCGGAAGCACCCGGATGCGTTCGAGCGCCGTGCTGAGCCGCGCCGCGGATGACGATACCCGGTCGCTTTCGCGGCCGGCTCGAGCCGCGTCAAAGGTTTGCGTTATTCGCGCCCGGCCGGTACGCTGAGCGCATCGACTCTGACGGAAAGGCGCTTCGATGGCCATCGACTACCGTGCGGAATCGCTTGAACGGTACCTGGACGATGCGGCGGCGGCCCGGCCGACGCCCGGGGGGGGCAGCGTCGCCGCCGTCGCCGGCGCCCTGGCCACCACCATGGCCGCCATGGCCGCCGGGTTCACCGTCGGCAAGGAGAAGTACCAGCACGTCGAGCCGGAGATCAACGAGCATCTGAGCCGCCTGACGGACCTGCGGCAGGGGCTCCTGGCGTCGGCCCACGACGACATGGCCGCCTACCAGGGTATCATGGCCGCGTTTCGGATGCCGAAGGAGACCGGGGAGCAGAAGGCCGCACGCCGTGAGGCCGTCCGCGAGGCCACCCGCGACTCGCTCGGTGTCGTCGGCGACGTGCTGGCGGCGGCCGGTGAGGTAATCGCGATCACCCGCCGCCTGGCCGATATCGCCAACCCGAATCTTATCAGTGACGTGGGCGTGGCGGCCGAACTCGCGCTCGGCGCCGTCCGGGCCGCCCAAATCAACGTGGCGGTCAACCTGGCCGGCTACAAGGACGAGGCGGATGCGGGCAGGGTGCGTGAGGAAACGACGGCGGCGGTGGACGAGGCCGAGCGGCTCGCAGGCGAAACCCGCGAGATCGTCCTCGGAAAACTGAACAAGTAACAGGGTGTACGTGTTTAGCGCTGTCATTCTGAGGGCCGTACGGCCCGAAGAATCTCGCCGTGGCCGTTTCCGTTTCGCCCTTCGCACGGCGAGACCCTTCGCTTCGCTCAGGGTGACAACTCGGGGCCCACGCTGAACACGTACAACAGGGTGTCTGGCACCTTTTGGGGTATTCGCAAAGGCGCCTGACACTACAACGCTATGTCAGCGTTTTGCGCGGTGGGTCTCCGCACCCACCGCGCGTGAAAGGGTATTTTTGCGGCTGCGCGGCAGCCTGGGAAGGCCGCCGCGAACGAGATACGGGTATTCGGAAAGTTGCCTGACACCTTTGCGGTCCGCTCCGCCCGGAGCGCGCCCTTGGAATTGCTATATGCCCATCGAGCGCGAGTACAAGATCGGCGCCTCCAGCCGCACGTGCCATGTGTGCGGCCGCGAATTCGCCGTGGGCGAGGCGTACTACTCGGCCGTCGTCGAGGCCGATCCCGACGCCGAGGAGATGTTCGCCCGGCACGATTTCTGCTCCGACTGCTGGGACCCCGGCGGGGGCGGGTACTTCAGTTTCTGGAAGACGCGGGTCCCCGAGCCCCCGCCCGCCAGGCCGGCCGGCCCCCAACTGGTGGACCTGGCGCGCCTCATGCAACTGTTCGAGCACCTGGCCGACGCCGACCAGGAACCCGCCCAGCGGTTCCGCTACGTCCTGGCGCTGGTGCTGATGCGCAAAAAACGGCTGCGGCTGGTCTCGTCGCGGCGGGTCGCGGGCGGAAGGGGCGAGGAAGTCACCCTCCGCGAGGTCGGAAGCCGGCGCCGGCATGTCGTCCGGTGCCCCAGCCTCTCGGAAGACGAGATCCGTTCCGTCACCGACCGTCTCGGAGAGGTCCTGGATATGCCCGAACAGTGGGACCGTATCGAGACGGGTGAGGACGAGGCCGTGGAGGGCGAGGACGAAGGGGACAAGGCACCCGAGGGCGAAGGTGAGGTCGCGCCATCCGAGGAGCCGACCGATGCCTAGCCCTACGGCACCGCTTCCTGCGCGGCGGGTCTCCGTACCCGCCGCGCGCCCTTGCGACGAGGGCTTCAGGCCCGGTGGGTGCGGAGACCCACCGCGCCCAATGCCTCCTCTCTGCTGGAGGTCGGGGACGTTGCTGACGGCCTTCATTTTCGCGGCGCTCGCCCTTGCCGTGCCGGCCGCCGCTGCCGTCCTCCCCCCCTCCCGCGTCATCGCCCGCCACAACGCCTGGGCCGGGAGCATCCGGCACCTCTGGGCCCGGGCCGACCTGACCCTGAACTTCCCGAAGGACGAGACGGGCACCGATCGCGAGCAGCACGACCTCTCGGGCCACCTGTTCCTCATCAAGCCCGACCGCCTGTTCGTGCACGGCGAGGTGCTCGGCAAGGACG
>CAYTJE010000258.1:0-4686 GCA_964437855.1 uncultured Anaerolineales bacterium
CCGGACGAGGCGGAGCGCGAGCGGGTCGAAGCCGACCTGCGCCGCGACGCCTCGCGCATCCCCGTGGATGACCCCGCCGAGGCCGCGCTCGGAAAGATGCTTCTGCGCTTTCCCGAGACGCTCGACCGCGCGCTGGCGGACTACCGGCCGAACGTCCTGGCGGCGTATCTCTATGAACTGGCGCAGGCGTTCACGGCCTTCTACGATGCGTGCCCGGTGCTGAAGAGCGACGAGCCGACGCGCACCCATCGGCTGCGGCTTTGCGACCTGACGGCCCGCACGATCAGGAAGGGCCTGAAACTCCTGGGCATCGAAACCGCCGAGCGCATGTAGCGGCCGGGGAACCGCAAAGGACACAAAGAGCGCAAAGGGAAAGCAGAGCAAGAAACAGCAGACTGAAGTTACCGGTAACAACACGGATGCCGTTGTTGTTTTCTCTCTCTTCCCGCCGTTCTTTGCGTCCTTTGCGACCTTTGCGGTTCAAACGCCACTGCGAACGTCATGAACGTCTACGAAATCTTCCGCAGTCTCCAGGGCGAGAGCAGCCGGGCGGGCGTGCCGATGGATTTTGTGCGCCTCGCCGGGTGCGACTTGGCGTGCACGTACTGCGACACGCCGGCCGCGCGCGACCCGTCGGCCGGCCGGGAGATGAGCGCGGCCCAGGTCGTCGCCGCCCTGCCCTGGCCCGCCTTGCCGTGGGTGGTCATCACCGGCGGCGAACCGCTGCTGCAACTGGAGGAGGTGAACGCCCTGGTAGCGACCCTCGCGGAGACCGGTCGCCGGACCCTGGTCGAGACCTCCGGCGCCCACCCCGTGGAGGGGTTGGACGAACGGTCCGTCCGGGTCCTGGACGTCAAGACGCCCGGCAGCGGCATGGCCGAGCGGATGTGCTGGGCAAACCTCGAACGCCTTCGCCCTGCGGACGACGTCAAGTTCGTCCTGACCGGTCGGGCTGACTACGAATGGGCCCGCGGGGTGGTGGAGCGGCGCGGTCTGTCGGCGCGGGCGGTTGTCCTGTTCGGTCCGGCCGGTCCGGGTCTGGACGGCGGGACGGTGGCAAGATGGCTCCTGGAGGACGGTCTCCCGGTGCGGCTTAACCTTCAGTTGCACAAGGACTTAGGCCTGCGTTAACCCGGATGTTGCGGCGGATTTCACTCCGGCCCCCGCTTGACATTTCGCCTCCGCGTGCTTATACTCTCCTGCTCTTGGTTGGGTGGACACGCACCTTGGGAAGTGAGGGGACGCCTCGATGCGGGCACGCGAACTGGAACAGTTTCGGAAGGTCCTGCTTGCCAAGCGCCGGATGCTGGTGGGCGACGTCAACGGCCTCGAGAAGGCCGCGCTCGAGAACAGCCGGCAGGACGCCAGCGGCGACCTCTCGAAGATGCCGCTGGACATGGCCGACATCGGCTCCGATAACTACGAGCAGGAATTTACGCTGAGCCTTATCGAGACCGAGCAGGCCACGCTCCAGGAAATCGACGAGGCCCTCAACCGCATCGAGAACAGGACCTTCGGCAAATGCGAGGGATGCGGTACACGTATCCCGCTGGCCCGTCTGAAGGTGCGGCCTCACGCCAAGTACTGCATCGAATGCAAACGCCGCGAAGAACAAGCCTCGCCGTAGCCGACCCCTGGAGCCATCTCCGGCTCTGGGTGGTGGTCGGTGGCGGCGTGGCGGCCGACCTGCTCAGCAAGTCTCTACTCTGGCGGTATCTCGGAGGCCCCCCCGAGACCGGCGGCCGCGTGGTGGACCTGGTTCCCGGATGGCTGCGCCTGGTCGCCAGCCGCAACCCCGGCATCGTCTTCGGCATCGACCTGAACGCGTGGTTCGGCCTCGGTCCGGCGTCCGGCCAAGTGTTGACGATCGCGCTGACGGTCCTGACTGCCGGCCTCATCCTGTACGTGTTTGCCGCATCACAGCGATCACACCGGTGGACGCACGCTTGGTGTGGCCTGATTCTTGCCGGCGCCGTCGGTAACCTCTGCGATCGCGTCGCCTTTGGACACGTCCGCGACCTGTTCCAGTTCACGGCCACGGTGGGCGACCGGCCCCTCTGGCCATTTGTCTTTAATGCGGCAGACGTTTTTCTCGTGGTCGGCGTGGCCCTGCTGGCCCTGGCCATCCTGCGGGCGCCCCGCCGGGCGGACGAGCAGGCCGCGTCGGACGCCCAGGAGAAGCCGGACCGTGAACACACCAGACCGTGACGCCGGGTACATGCGTCGCGCCCTCGGCCTCGCGTGTCGGGGCCTGGGTCGGGTCGAGCCCAACCCGATGGTCGGGGCGGTCGTGGTTCAGCAGGACACGGTCGTCGGCGAGGGCTATCATGCCCGGTTCGGCGGTACGCACGCAGAGGTGGTCGCTCTGGAAGCCGCCGGCCCGCGGGCCCGCGGGGCGGAACTGTTCGTCACGCTGGAACCGTGCTGCCACCACGGGAAGACCCCGCCCTGCACCGAGGTCATTATTGCCGCCGGCGTTCGGCGCGTGGTGGCGGCCGGCGCGGACCCGTTTCCCGAGGTGGCTGGTCAAGGCCTGGCGCGGCTGCGCAAAGCCGGCCTGGAGGTGACTGTCGGCGTGCTGGAGGAGGAGGCCCGCCGCCTGAACGCGGCATTCTTCAAGCGCCAGGCGACCGGACAACCGCTCGTCATTGCGAAGTGGGCGATGACCCTCGATGGACGGCTGGCGGACGCCTCCGGGAGGAGCGGCTGGATCTCCGGCCAGGCCAGCCGCCGACGCGTCCACGAGGTCCGCAGGGTATGCGACGCCGTTATCGTCGGGGCTGGCACCGCCCTGGCCGACGAGCCGCGGCTCACGGTCCGGCACGTCGAGCCATTGGCGGAGCGTGGCCAGCCGACGCGGGTCATCATCGACGGCCGGCTTCGCGCGGGCGCCGACCGGGAGCCGGCGGCCTCGGCGCGGGAGGTCCCCGTCGTCATCTACACGCTCAAGGAAGCGGCTTCCGAGACGCCGAACCGGGCCGAGGCGCTGCGCCGCGCGGGGTGCGAGGTCACGCCTATGCCGGCCGGCCGTGGTGGCGTGGACCTCGCAGCCGTGCTCGCCGACCTGGGCCGGCGCGGTATGTCGCGGGTGCTGCTCGAAGGGGGCGCCCGGCTACTGGGGTCGGTTTTTGTCGAGGGCTTGGCCGATCGGGTCATGGTGTTCGTGGCGCCGCGTCTGCTCGCGAGCGCCAATGCCCTGTCGCCGATGGCCGAGGCTGAAGGGCGCTACCTGTCCGATGCGCTCACCGTCCGCGAGTTGCGCGCGGAGTCGGTCGGCGAGGACGTGCTGCTGGAGGGGCGCATCAGCGAGTATTAGATGGGTCGGCGTGCGGAGGGCGAGGCGGCCCAGCCTACCACGTCCCGTATCGGGCCTGCCAGAGCGCCATGAGACGCCGGGCACGAGCCTCGTCTGTCATGCTTTCCAGGACGGCTTGGTCCTGCGGACTCAGGGTGTCGCGGAACGCCTTCAGTTGTTTCGCCCGCTCGCGCAGAAACATGCGGCGCGCTTCGGGGAGGTTACGGAACCGCTGGTAGCGGTTGAAGAGCCGCTGCTGGTCCGCCTGATCCAGGTCGGCGAGTTGCCAGTACCGGTCGAGCAGGTCCCGGCGTTGGTCGGCGTCCATGGTGTGCCAGCGAATGGTATTGGCCTGCTCCTCCCGGGGATCGAGGCTTAGACGGTCGGACAGGCCGAGGGGAATCGCCGACGAAGGCTCAAGCGTGGCGGGTGCGGCCGGCCGGCCGACGGCGGGTTTGCCGGCCCGGACCATCGAGGTGTCGCCGATAAGAATCCGCGGCCCCAGAAAGCCTGCAACCACCCCGCAGGCGCCCGCCGTAACCAGGCAGACCACGAGCAATCGGAACCGCCGGCGGCGGCGCTGAAGCAGGCGAGCCAGTTGGGCGCGGCGGGGGTCCATCGTCAGGCTCCGTCGGATGCGTCGTTCGTTTCGTTCCGGAGGTCGTCCATCGCCTCGATGACCGCGATCTCGTCTATGAGGTCCGCGTCTTCGAGAAATGAGACGTGCCGGCTCACCTCGCACTCGACCGGGCTGGCCGGCTTCTGAAGCAGGCCCGTCCAGCCGTAGACGGCCATTCCGAAGACCAGCCCGGCCGCCATGCCCAGAGCCGACGCGAGTGCCTTGCGCCGTCGCTCGCGCGGTCGGAGCCGGGCCGCGAAGGTGTTGAGTTGCTTCTCCTCCACAAGCCGGGCCATCATCCGCTCGGTAAAACCGGCGGGAACCGGTCTGGACGGCACCTCGTCAAGGAGGCGCCAACTCTCCTCCAGCAGACGGGCGTGCGCTCGGCAGGCCTCACACTGTTCCAGGTGGCGGCGCACCGCCTTTGCCGTCGACGGCCTCAACTCACCGTCGAGGTAAGCGGTCAACACGCTACGAACCCATTGGCAGGGAGAAGACATCCCGGCCACCTTCCATCCAGTGCATACCTGTTGCTTGAACCCGGCGGGGTTGGGGAGGTGCTGCAAAAAAAGGGTTCAAGTCCCATTACCGGGGAGCACGTTTCCTGAACCCCCCATGCCCGGTCCGTATCGCCCTGGGGGAGATTCCATCTCCCCCAGCCCCCCTCGGCCCATGCCCAACGCAAGCGGGGAACTACCCCATGACGGGGCCCTGCACGCCCCTGGAGCCCCGTCGCGTCGGCGTCGGCCTCACCCGCGGCCCGAAGGGCGCC
>CAYTJE010000259.1:0-4650 GCA_964437855.1 uncultured Anaerolineales bacterium
GGAACCAGTTGTGCCAGCGGAACCCGGACTCGAACGTCGTCTTGTTGAAGTGCTCGGCGAAGAGGCGGCGGTAGGTGCGGCCGTTGTCGCCGTCGTGCTGGAACATCCGCGGGTTCAGGATGTTGCCGAACCCGAACGTGTGCCGCTGCTGCTGCACGTGCACCTTGGCACCGACAATCGGTTTGCCGCGCGCGTCGACGACACGAACCCGCAGCGGCGCCCGGCGGATGCGCTGAATCCGCGCATAGGCCGCCTTGCGCCACGGGGCGTCGGGCCGGCGGCCACCGTAGGTGATGGTCGTGTCTTCGGCGTGGGCGAGCGCGGCCCCCGCCAGTATGGCGCAGCCCAGCAGGAACGCCCGAGAGGTTCGGGGGGGGCGAGGGGGCATCGCGTCCTTTCTCTCACTCCGCTGCGGCCGGCTTCCGGAACCGCAGAAAGACCTGGTGCTCCAGGTACAGGAACTCGGCGTCGAGCACAAGGCCCGCCTTCTCCATCATCGCGATGAGGTCGTCTCTGGGGATGCGGCAGTCCTTGTCCCACTTGACCTTGGCGTCGACCCGCCAGTCCACCAGGAAGACGCAGCCGCCCGGCTTCAGGGCCCGGACCACGTCGGCGGTCAGACCCGCCCGGTGCTTCTCCGGCACGTGGTGGTAGACGTTGACGAAGAGGGCGGCGTCGAGCGCGCCGTCGGGCAGGTGGGTGTCGGTCGACTCGCCCCGGACGACCCGGACGTTCTTGGTGCCCTCGCGGTCGAGGCGATTCTTCAGGCCCTTCAGGGCCTTCTCGGAGACGTCCTCGGCGTACACCGTGCCGGTCGGGCCGACGGCCTTGGCCAGGCGGAAAACGAAGTATCCCCGGCCGCAGCCGACGTCGGCGACGACCGACCCGTCGCTCAGGCCGAGGTCGGCCACGACGCGGTCGGGCTGCTGCCACGGGTCGCGGCCGGAGCGGGCCGCGACGGCGGGCATGCCGGTCGTCAGGACGACGGCGGCGGCCAGCAGGATGAACGGGCGGCGGGGTCGGTGAGCCATGGGATTCCTCCTCGTTCCATCAGGTTGAGAGTCTGCCACGCGGTTAAACGCCGGCCCCGGCCGCAGGGACCGGCGAAACCCCCGCCGCCATCGGACGGCCACCGGCCGGAAGGGCGGTTGCCGCGGTCATCTGCGCGCTACCGGGAACACCCCCGACGACGCCTCCCCTACCAGGATAATCTTGTCCCACGACCGGACCGGCCCCATAATGGCCGTAGCGGGTCCCCGGCGGCCGGGGCCACCCGCCCCTCCACCCACCGTGACCCGCTCGGAGGATTCACCCGCTGCGGTCGCCAACCCGATGGACCCGTGGCGGCACAGACACAGGAGACGCTTATGACACGCAAGAGGAGCGGACTGGCACGCGCCGCCTTCACCCTTTCGGTGACGGCGGCGGTTGTGGCGGGGGCGGGCGGAATCGTCCAAGCCTCGCCGGCCGAGGACGCCGCCCGGATCCTCGCCGACACCGGTGTCCGCGGCGGCCTGGTCGTCCACCTGGGCTGCGGTGAGGGGCGGCTCACCGCCGCCCTCGGCGCGAACGAAACCGTCGTCGTGCACGGCCTGGACTCGGATGCCGCCGACGTGGCGGCCGCCCGCCGGCATATCCGCGCCCTCGGCCGGTACGGCCGCGTCTCGGCCGAACGCTTCGACGCCCGCCGTCTCCCCTACGCCGACCACCTGGTCAACCTGCTCGTGGCCGAGGACCCGGCCGCCGTGCCGATGGACGAGGTGATGCGCGTCCTGGCACCCGGCGGCGTGGCGATGGTGGCCGGCAAGAAGACCGTCAAGCCCCGGCCCGAGACAATCGACGAGTGGACCCATTTCCTGCACGACGCCTCGAACAACGCGGTCGCCCGCGACGGCCGGGTCGGCCCGCCCCGGTCCATCCGCTGGGTGGCGCCGCCCCTGTGGCTGCGAAGCCACGAGACGCCGTCCGGCTTCGAGGCGCTGGTCTCGGGCGGCGGCCGGCTGGTCTACATCCTGGACGAGGGCCTGATCGGGATCACCGACCAGCGGCTGCCGGAACGGTGGACCCTGGCCTGCCGCGACGCCTTTAACGGCAAACTCCTCTGGAAGCGGCCCATTGAGCCGTGGGGCTGGCCCCAGTGGGCGGCCGGGAAATTCCAGGGGAAATCCTGGACCACTATCCGCGGCGGCCGGACGGCCGTCCCCAACCAGAATCAGCGCCGCGTCGTGGCCGACGGCGACCGCCTGTACGTCACCCTGGCGTACCGGGCGCCCCTGTCGATTCTCGATGCCGCCACCGGCACGGTGCTGGCCACCGTCCCGGAAACCGGGCCCGTCCTGGAGATCGTGGCCGCCGACGGCATCGTGGTGGTCCGGTCCCAGCGGTCGTCGGGGGCCGACGCCAAGCGAGGTGGCAAGGGCGGCGGTTCGTCCGAGGCCCTGACCGCCGTCAGGGGCCGGACCGGCAAGGTCCTGTGGCAGCAGGAGACCGCCCCCCTCCGGGACCTCTTCCTGGCCATTGACCGCGGCCGCGTGGTCTACCAGGCCGGCCCGGACCTGGTCTGCCGCAACCTGGCCGACGGCAAGAAGCGGTGGCAGGCGACCCCGAAGATCAAGAAGGGCCGAACCCTCGTGGCCGTCGACGGCGTCGTCCTGGTCCGCGGCGGGCGAAGCCTTGAAGCCCGCGACGGCGACACGGGCGAGGCGCTGTGGCAGACGAACGTCCTCTCGCCCAGCGGGGCGGCCGGGCCCGACCTCTTCGTCGCCGACGGCGTCGTCTGGCCCGGCATGGTCTCCGTCGACCAAAACCAGAAGCCCCAGAGACGGGCGCCGCACGCCCTGACCATCGGCTACGACCTGCGGACCGGCAAGGAGACCCGGCGCATCTTCGTCCGGAACCTGCGGAGCCCGGAGCATCACCATCGCTGCTATCGGAACAAGGCGACCGGGCGGTACCTGATCAGCGGCTTCGAGGGCGCGGAGTTCCTCGACCTGAAGGGCGAGGCGCACTCCCAGGACAACTGGCTCCGCGGCGCGTGCCGATTGGGCATTATGCCCGCCAACGGCCTCCTCTACGTGCCGCCCGACCAGTGCTTCTGCCAGCCCGGGGCCAAACTGCTGGGGCTGGCGGCGTTGGCGGCCGAGGCCGACGCCCCAACGCCGGTGCCCGACGGTCAGAGGCTTCAAAAAGGCCCGGCGTATGGCGATGCGAGGTCAAATCCCAAATCTGACATCTCGGATTCGAGAGCCGAGACCGCCGAAGGGGATTGGCCCACCTACCGGCACGACGCCGCCCGGCACGGCTCCACGCCGCGGGCCGTCCCGCCCGAGGTCCGGCCGGCCTGGCAAACGACGGTGGGCGGCCGGCTGACGGCCCCCGTGGTGGCGGCCGGCCGGCTGTACGTGGCCTCCCGCGACGCCCACACGCTCCACGTCCTGGACGCGGAAACCGGCGACCGGCTGTGGCGGTTCACGGCGGGAGGGCGGATCGATTCGCCCCCGACCGTCTACCGCGGCCTGGTCCTGGTCGGCAGCGCCGACGGACGGGTCACCTGCCTCCGCGCCGCCGACGGCGCCCTGGTCTGGCGATTCCTCGCCGCCCCCGTGGACCGGCGCATCGGGTACTTCGGACAGGTCGAGTCGGCCTGGCCGGTCCGCGGCAGCGTGCTCGTGACCGGCGGCGTCGCGTACGTGGCGGCCGGCCGGAGCACCTACCTGGACGGCGGCATCCGCCTGTACGGCCTCGACCCGCTGACCGGCAAGGTGCTGCATCGCGGCAGGCTGGCCGGCCCGTGGCCGGACCGCGAGACGTGGCGCGACGTCGCGTTCTACGTCCGCGGCGCCCGCGCCGACGTCCTGGTCAGCGAGGGCCAGTCCATTTACATGCGGCAGAAGGCCCTGACGCCGGCCCTGGAGGAGGTCGAGCCGACCATCCTCTCCTCCAAGGGCGAGGCCGACGTCGGCCTCCACCTCTTCTCGACGGCCGGCCTGCTCGACGGCTCCTGGTACAACCGGACCTTCTGGATGTATTCGAAGCGGTGGCCCGGCTTCCAGTTGGCCAACCAGGCGCCCAAGAGCGGCCAGTTGCTGGTCGTCGACGACGAGCGGACCTATGGCGTCAAGGTCTTCTACCGCCGGAACGTGCACAGCCCCATGTTCTTCCCCGGCAAGGAGGGGTACCTGCTGTTCGCCGACGCCAACGCGACCGCGCCCCAGATCGTGGGCGAGGAAGGGGCTCGCCCGCCGCTGAAGTGGCTGCCGCAGTCCGACTATTCCCGCGGGGGCAAGAACGTCCGAAAACTCGAGAGCGAGGCGTTCGGCCGGGATAAAGGCATCGGCTATACGCGCGCCAAACCGCCCCTCTGGACCCTCTGGGTCCCCGTCCGGGTCCGGGCCATGGTCAAGGCGGGCGACGTCCTCTTCGCCGCCGGCCCGCCCGACGTCTTCGACCCGGAAGACCCCTACGCCCCCTTCGAGGGCCGGGCCGGCTCGCGCCTGGTGGCGGTCTCGGCCGAGACCGGGGACAACCTCGCCGAACGCGACCTGGCCCACCCGCCCGTTTTCGACGGCCTGATTGCCGCACGCGGACGTTTGTACCTTGCTGCCCTCGACGGCACGGTCACCTGCTGGACCGGAAACCCGTAAGAAAAGG
>CAYTJE010000260.1:0-930 GCA_964437855.1 uncultured Anaerolineales bacterium
CCAGCCAACGGAGTTGCTCGAGCCGTTCGGTCCGCTCGAGCGGCGAGGGCGGCATCGCGGCGTAGTCGCGCAGGGCCTCGATGCGGTACGCGTAGATGCCGAAGTGCTTCAGGCGAGGCGCCCGGCGGGACGCCTCGCCGTCGCGGGCGTGCGGAATCGGGGCCCGGCTGAAGTAGAGCGCATCGCCCCGGGCGTCGATGACCACCTTGACGGCCCCGGGGTCGTCCCATTCCTCCTCGGCGAGCGGGCCGGCCAGGGTCGCGGCCTCGACGGAGGCGTCGGCCTCCATCGCCTCCACCAACGCGTCGAGGAGCGCGGGGTCCAGGTCCGGCTCGTCGCCCTGGACGTTGATGACGAGGTCGGCCTCCGGAAACGCCCCGGCGGCCTCGGCCACGCGGTCCGTGCCGCACGGATGGTCGGCCCGGGTCATGACGCACCGGCCGCCGAAGCCCTCGACGGCCCGGCGGATGCGGTCGTCGTCGGTGGCCACCACGACGGTATCGACGCGGGACGCCCCGGCGGCGGCCTCGCACACGTGCTGGATGAGCGGCTTGCCGGTGTCGGAGGCGAGAGGTTTCCCGGGGAACCGTTTGGACCCGTATCGGGCAGGAATCACACAGAGGACGTTCATCCGTAGCGCGCCACCAAGCCAGGCGTCCCGGGAACCGGTTTCAAGGATTCGCCCTACGGGCGCGCCAGGGTAGCGGGCCGGGGCCGGGAAGTCAAGGCCAAGGCGGGAGAGCGGGCCGACGGGCGCCCCGACCGAGCCGCCAGCGTAAGATGGCGGGTACGCGGTCCCGCCACCGATGTGCGCATCGAACATGCGCCGCGGTCGGAGGCACCCGCGATCTCACGATCGCGGCTCGATGGGCGCATGTCGCGCGGCGGGCGGCCGGCTAACACTACAACGCTAACTCGTGCGCGGCGGGT
>CAYTJE010000260.1:940-4630 GCA_964437855.1 uncultured Anaerolineales bacterium
GGTCTCCGCACCCGCCGCGCGGAATGCTCTTGTAGCCTCGGAGGACTACCGGGCGTCAGGGCCGGCGCTTCAGGAAGTCGGCCACCTCGTCGGCGGTGGGCATGGAGGGCTGGGCGCCGGTCCGCGTGGCCGCCAGCGCCCCCGCCGCGTTGGCGGTGCGGGCCGCCCGGGCCAGGTCGGCCCCGTCCACGAGGGCGACGGCGAGGGCGGCCGTGAACGCGTCGCCGGCGGCGGTGGTATCGACCGGCTCGATCTCGAAGGCCGGCACGTGCTCGACGCGCCCGCCCTCGGCGACCACGGCGCCGCGGTCGCCCGCCTTGAGGACCACGGCCGCGGGACCCCGGGCCAGCAGGGCGCGGGCGAGGTCCTCCGGCCGGCGGGCGCCGGTCGGCAGGTCGAGCAGTGCGGCCGCCTCCGCCTCGTTCGGCGTCAGGACGTCGGCCTCGAACACGGCCGCATCCACGGGCCGTCGCGGCGGGCCGGCGTCCACGATGGTGCGGACGCCGAGTTCGCCCGCCAGCCGGATCGTCCGGGCGACCGTCTCGGACGGGATCTCGAGTTGCAGGATGACGGCGTCCACCCCGGCGAGACGGTCGCGGGCCGCCTCCACATCGTCCGGGGCGAGCCGACCGTTGGCGCCCGGCGTGATGACGATGCAGTTCTCGCCGGCCGCATCGACCAGGATCACCGCCGCGCCGCTCCCGCACCCGGGGACGGTGCGGATGGCGTCGGTGCAGACGCCGGCGTCGGCCAGTTCGGCCCGGAGACGGTGGCCGAACGGGTCGTCGCCCACGCACCCGAGCAAGGCCGTCTCGGCACCGAGGCGGGCGGCGGCGACCGCCTGGTTGGCGCCCTTGCCGCCGGGGATCATCTCGAGCCGCTCGCCGCGGACGTTCTCACCCGGCGCCGGCACGTGGTCCACGCGGACCACGAGGTCCATGTTGACGCTGCCGACCACGAGGATTCGCATAAGCGGAGAGTCTAAAGTCAAAAGTCGAAAGGTCAAAGGTCAAAGTCCAAGGTTCAAGGTTCAGGGAGGGTGACGATGGGAGCGGGAACCGGCTTCAGGCAACCCGTTGCCCGGGACGTGGGAATTGTCTTGCCCGCGGCGTTGCCTCGGCCTAAGATTCGCGTTCCGTTGTCACGCGGCGTCCGGCCCTGCATGGGGGGCGGTCCGCCGAAGGAAGGCGGGCCGCGGACGCAGCGGGACCGGTGCGGCCCGTGTCCGCGCCATTCCGGGCCTGAACTCCAGACGGTCGCCCTGGTGCCATGGCAGCCAAACCCGAACCCGATCTCCAACAAGCCCACCGCCGCCGGAAGAACCGGGAATCGTTCCTCGAAACGCTCGAGTCGATCGTGGTGGCGTTCGTGCTGGCGTTCATGTTCCGGGCGTTCGTGGTCGAGGCGTTCGTTATCCCCACGGGGTCGATGGGCCCGACGCTGTACGGTCAGCACCGGGAGTTCAAATGCACGGATTGCGGGTACCAGTTCGCCGTGGGGGCCGACGGCAGCCTCGGCGCCCGGCCGGTATGCCCGAACTGCGGTCTCACCCAACCCGTTCCGGCACGGATGCCGCTCTACAGCGGCGACCGCATCCTGGTGCTGAAGTTCCTGTACGACTTCGCCGAGCCCCGACGCTGGGACGTGATCGTCTTCCGCAACCCGAACGACCCGAAGCAGAACTACATCAAGCGGCTGGTGGGCCTGCCCGGCGAGACGATCGAGTTGGTCCGAGGCGATGTGACGATCGACGGGCACGTCGCCCGCAAGCCGGACCACGTCCAGGAAGCGCTCTGGCGGATCGTCCACACCACCCGGAAACCGCCGACACGGCGCACGTGGCGCCCCCGCTGGATCGCCGACCGGTTCTGGGAAACCGCGAACCACGGGTTCGCCCTGCCCCGCGCTCCCCCGGACGGCAAGACCGCCTGGCTCGCGTACCTTCATCGCAACAACCGCGACCAGCGCGACAACATCCGCGACTACTACGCGTACAACAGCGGCTCAAGCAACGGCCAGGTCGGCCGGCAACTCGGCCGGAACGTGTGCACCGATCTGCACCTGGCCACCGAGGTGACCGCGGCCGCGCCCGAGAGCGTGCTGGTCGTCGACATGCGGGCCTACAAGGACCGCTTCCGCTTCCGCCTGGGGGCCGAGGGGAGCGGGACACCCGTCCAGATTCGCCTGAACGGCAAAGTGGTGGCGGCCTCGGAGAACGGCGTGCTCCCGGTCGGGCAGGCCGCCGAGGTCCGGGTCGCCAACGTCGATCACACCCTCGTGCTCCTGGTGGACGGCGACCGGGTGACCACGGTCCACCGTCTCCCCACGACCGGCCAGGGCGATGTGGCGTACGAGCCGACGCCCCTCTCGGACGAAGCGCGAGCGGCCTACCAGCGTCGCCCCTCCGGTTCGCGGCCGTCGCCGACGGCGTATGAACTCCGCGTCGGCGCCCTCGGGGGGCCCGTGACCCTGGCGTACCTTCGGCTCGACCGCGACGTCTATTACGTCAACGAGAAGATCCAGGGCGACGGGGACGGCTACGCCACGGAAGGGAATCCATTCACGCTGCGGGAGGACGAGTTCTTCGTCTGCGGCGACAACAGCCCGAAGTCGCTCGACAGCCGTCTCTGGGGCGGCCCGGCCAGTGGGACGCCCAACGCGAACCTGCCCGGTTTTGAGGGGCGCCCCGTCGTGCCCCGGCGGAACCTGGTGGGCAAGGCGTTCTTCGTCTACTGGCCGGCCGCGGGGACGCGGTGGCACATCCCGCTCGCCCCGGACCCGACGGGGTGGCGACTGGTGCATTGACGGCAGGGTGCAGGGATCAGGCACTCGGCCTCCGGCAAAGGCAACCGGCTGATACGGACGGGCCACCCCGGGCGCAGGCGGGCAGCAGCCGGCGCCGTCACGTAAGTTGCGGCAGGAACGCGTTTTCCACAAACCGACGGCCGGCCGGTCGCCCCGCCGTGCGGCCCGGCCGGGTGGGGCCGCGGACCGCGAACCGGGCCTTGCGGAAGGCCCGGCGGGGTGGTATCGTGCCGGAGGAGGCGCCCTGAAAGCACCATCGCGCCCGGGACGGCCGATCGGCCAAAATGGCAGTCGCCTCAACCGCCTGCCGACATCGGAGTAAGGTCCGACGCGGGTTCTACACCGGTTTTCCACAAACCGCCAACCCGCTGCGTGGACCCACAGGAACGCCCTCAGTGGAACTGCTTAACGTTACGGGCCTTACGAAGATTTACGGCGGCCGGAAGGTCGTCGACAACGTCTCGTTCAGCGTCAATGAGGCCGAGATCGTCGGCCTCCTGGGCAAAAACGGCGCCGGCAAGACCACCAGTTTCAAGATGACCATGGGGATGATCCCGACCGACGGCGGGCGGGTCATCTTCGAGGGCGAAGACGTCAGCCGCCTGCCCATGTACCAGCGGGCCCGACGCGGCCTCGGCTACCTGGCCCAGGAACCCAGCATCTTCCAACGGTTGACGGTCCGGGAGAACCTGCTGGCGATCCTGGAGATGATGCACCTGTCGAAGACCGAGCGTCAGGCCATCGCCTCCGAACTCCTGAGGGACTTCGGCCTGGCGCACCTCGCCGGGCAGCATGCCCGGACCCTCTCGGGCGGGGAACGGCGCCGGCTCGAGATCGCCCGCGCCCTCGTGACCCGCCCCAGCCTCATGCTCCTGGACGAGCCGT
>CAYTJE010000261.1:0-4614 GCA_964437855.1 uncultured Anaerolineales bacterium
GCCGTGACCTTTGCCTGTCTGCCGTTCGCACGGCGAGATCCTTCGCTTCGCTCAGGATGACAAATCTCTCATACCCCACCCTTCCTCTCAGAAGCGAGAGGATAAACGGCGCCTACGGGAGTTCGCCGGCCGACGTGGCGACCAGCCGGCCGTGCTTCACGCCTCGGGCCGAGATGAGCCGGTCCGCCAGACGCTGAATCCGCGCCGGGTCGCCGCGCATCACGACCACCTCCAGGCACATCCGGTGGGTCAGGTGAATGTGCATCGTGGAGTGGACGACGTCGCCGTGGTCGTGCTGGAGGTCGGTCAGGCGCTCGCCCGCCTCGCGGACGTGGTGGTCGTAGAGGAGGGTCAGCGTGCCGACGACGGGGCCGGTCTCGTTCTCCCACGACTGGCGGACCTCTTCGGCCCGGATGAGGTCGCGGATGGCCTCGCTTCGGTTCGCGTAGCCGCGCCCGGCGACCATGGCGTCCAGGGCCGTCAGCAGGTCGCGGTCCATCGACACGCCAAAACGGGCCAGTCGGCTGCTCATGGCGGCTCCTTTGCAATGCCACAGGGTAGCATAGCGGTAACACGCCGTCAAGCCCCTGCCCGGCTGATACGACGCCACATCCCGCGCGGCGGGTCTCGGCATACGCCTCCGTATGGACCGGCCCGCCGCGTATGGGCAGAATCGCTGATTCCTGCGCGGTGGGTACGGAGACCCACCGCGCAGAGCACCTTTGTAGCGTTGTCATGCTAAGCGGCTTCGTCCCGTGTGGACCGCGGTTGCTTGACACCGGCCGCACCGGTCGGATAATGCCGGCATGGACCCCGAGAGGCCATACGCCCGGCGCACCACCCGGACCGTCCACGTCGGGCCGGTCCCGATGGGCGGGGGGCATCCGGTGAGCGTCCAGTCGATGACCACGACGCACACGCGAGACGCCGCGGCGACGGTGACCCAGGTGCGCCGGCTTGCCGACGCCGGGTGCGACATCGTCCGCGTGGCGGTGCCCGCCCCGCCCGACGCCGAGGCCCTGCCGCAGGTGGTGGCCGCCTCGCCGCTGCCGGTCGTGGCCGACATCCACTTCACGACGGGCCTGGCGCTGAAGGCCCTGGAGGCCGGGGTGGCGAAGATCCGCCTGAACCCCGGCAACATCGACGACCCGGAGAGCCTGCGCCGCGTGCTGGCGCTGGCCGGCGAGAAGGGGGTGCCGATTCGCTTCGGCGTCAACTCCGGGAGCGTGCGGGCGCTGCCCCGCCACCGCCAGGGCGACGACCTGGCCCGCCTCATGGTCGACGTGCTGACCGAGTGGGTCCAGATGGCCGAGCGCGAGGGATTCGCCCGGCTGGTGCTCTCGGCCAAGGCGTCGGACGCCCCGACGACGATTGCGGCGTACCGGATGCTGGCCGAGACCTCGGACCTGCCGCTGCACCTGGGCATCACGGCCGCCGGCCCGATGGGGGAGGCCCGGACGCGGTCCGGCATCGTCCTGGGCACGCTGCTGGCGGAGGGCATCGGCGATACCGTCCGCGTCAGCCTGACGGGCGACCCGGTCCAGGAGGTCATCGTGGGGGCGGAGATGCTGTCGGAACTGGGCCTGCGGCCGCGGCGCGGGGTCCGCATCATCTCGTGCCCGACGTGCGGCCGGTGCCAGGTGGACCTCGTCTCGCTCACCGAGCAGGTCAAGGCCCGGACCCGCGACATCGAGGCCCCGCTGACCGTGGCGGTGATGGGGTGCATCGTCAACGGTCCCGGCGAGGCGGGGGAGGCGGACGTGGGCATCGCCGCCGCCAAGGGCCGGGGCGTCCTGTTCCGCCGCGGCCGGCCGCTATGTGAATTGAAGGAGGCCGACCTGCTGGAGGCGCTGCTCGACGAGATCCGTTCGCTCGCCGAAGGGGCGAATAAGTAGGCCGCCGCGCGCCGGGGGATTGCCATGCTTGGTGCGCGGCGGCCGGTCTTGGCCACCGCGCTCCGTCGCAGCAATCCAGCGGGTAGGGTGGGTGCCCCGCACCCACGCGGACCGATAGGAAATCAGACGGTGGGTGACAAGCGCCCACCCTACAACTTGGAGCGCGGCGGGTCTCCGTACCCGCCGCGCAGGTCAGCCCCAGCGCGGTGGCCCAGTCCATACGGAGGCGTATGCCGAGGGCCACCGCGCGGGAATCCTTCCGTCCTCTATAACAAACGCGGTCCCACACCCGCCGCGGCGATTCGGCCCTACGGCCGCCCCCCGCCGCGGCGACGTCAGCACGCTTCACGTTTGCGCGCGGCCCGTACGGGCCGCGCAGCATGCCGTTGTCGTGTCAGAACTCGTACTTGAACTGCACGCCCCAGGCACAGTCCTCGTGGTGGTTCACCACGGCGCCGAGGTGTCCCCAGGCGCCGGCCAGGGTGCAGTGCTCGTTGATGATCCAGGCCACCAGGATGGTGTGCCAGTCGTCCTCGGTGCGGACCAGCGTGCCGACCCGCTCGTACGGGCTGTTCATTTCCTTGTACTCGTAGGCGATGGCGAGCCAGTCGGTCGGCACCCAGGCGATGTGGGCCTCGATGTTGGTGTTCCACTCGTTGCCGAAGCCCAGCCAGCCGGCGTAGGCGGCCTGCGTCCAGCGGAGGCCGAAGTTGGCCAGCACAGGCCTGTTCAGGAGGAGTTTCGGAAACGTCTTGGCGATCGAGAGGGTGTAGTCGGCGCCGCTGGCCTTCTCGAACCCGGCCAGGTTCCGCGGCACGTAGCCCGCCCGATGGTTGATCGAGTGGACGCCCTCGTTGATCTTGAAGTGAACGCCGCCTGTCACGGCCGGTATCTGCGGCGTCTCCTCCACAATCATGCCGCGCAGGTTCAGGTTGTGCACCCACAGGTGGTTGCGGCCGACGCGGAGGCCGGCGCCCTCCCGGATGGCCTTGGGCCAGTCGCCCAGGTGGACCCGGTTGGCGGCGTAGGAGAACTCGAGCCGCCGGTAGAACGTCCACGACATGGCGTAGGACTGGACCTCTTTGTCGCCCGCCTTCAGGAAGGTGGTGCTGAAGGCCGGCAGGCCGATCTCGGTCCCGGGCGGGCCGGGGTTGGCCAGGTAGGCCATCGGCGAACTGACGCCGCCGGCGGTGCCCTCCAGGTTATGGAGCGGCAGGGGCGGCGGCTTGCCGGCGGGGGCCTTCGGCTCACCTTCCGGAGGGGCGCCCCCGCCCTCCTCGGCCGGCGCCTCGGCCGTCATGGCGTCGGCGGCCATGGCGTTGAGGCTCAGCGACAGGTCCTCTTCCGTGAAGAACGGCTCCGGGCTGTCGGCCTGGGCCGGCGTCGTCCCGGCCACCCCCAGCACCAGCAGCCCCCCGACGGCGACAAGCACGTCTCGTGTCAAGCGGCTCATAGGCGTCCTCCCCCCATCCCAAAGACGGTTCACGGCGATGGCCCGATTCCCCTGGTATGTCAGCGCGTCCCGCCTCCGCGGCGGGCCGCAGTCGGCGTCCTTGGAGAAGGTCCTCCCTGATCCCGTGCCCGTTATGCCCGAGACCCGGCCCCCAATGCAAGTTTTTTCCTGAAATAAACGTGCCGGGGTGCGCCCGTGGTGGCCGGCCGCCCCGTTCGTCCTGCTGCGCTGCTTCCCGCGCGGCGGGTCTCCGGGGCCTGTTGCGGAACCGCGCGGCGGCCTTCGGCATACGCCTCCGTATGGACCAGGCCGCCGCGAGGCCCCTGCGTTGAGCGTGGTGGCCTGGGAAGGCCGCCACGCGGAAGGGGGTGCGAATTCGGCACCAGCCCCTCCGCACCCGCCGCGCGGGAAGTAGCGTAGTCGTGGTGGGCGCTCATCGGCCGAGGAGGCCGAGGGTCCGCATCCAGTCCTCGCACCGCCGGGGCCAGGTACAGACCGTGTGCTCGCCGGGGCGAAGGCCGTAGCCGTGGCCGCCCGTCGGGTAGACGTGCAGTTCGGCGGAGACGCCCGCCTTCTGGAGGGCCCGGTAGTAGAAAAGGGCGCTCGTGGTGAACCGGTCGTCGCCCGTCATGATGAGTATCGTCGGCGGCGTGTTCTTTGTAATGGTGAGTTCGGGCGAGACGGTGGGCGCCTCGGCCTTCTCGTCGGTCACGAGGTAAGCCGGGTAGATGAGCATGGCGAAGTCCGGCCGGGCGGAGAGGCGGTCGGCCCGGTCCACGGGCTCGTAGGTCTGCTCATCGAAGTTCGTGCAGGCGGCGGCCGAGAGGTGGCCGCCCGCCGAGAACCCCATGATGCCGACGCGGGCCGGGTCGATGCCCCAGGCCTTGGCGCCCTGCCGGGTCAGGCGGATGGCCCGCTGGGCGTCCTGGAGGGGGGCCTCGTGCTTCGGCCGGCCCTTGCGCCGGGGGACGCGGTACTTCAGCAGCACACCGGTCACGCCGATGGAGTTCAGCCACCGGCAGATCTCGGTGCCTTCCAGGTCCCAGGCCAGGATGTGGTACCCGCCGCCGGGGCAGACGACGACGGCGGCGCCGGTGGCCTTGTCCTCGGGCGGGGTGTAGACGCGGAGGTCCGGCTCGGAGACGTTGGCGAGGCGCGCCACCTGTTTCGCACCCTCCTTCTGGGGCCGGTACGCCTCTTTGCCGACCTCGCCCTCCTTCTCGCCGGGCGCCCCCTTCGGCCACAGGGCGATGGGGCCGTGGTCGG
>CAYTJE010000262.1:0-4601 GCA_964437855.1 uncultured Anaerolineales bacterium
ACCAGATCTTCAGGACCACGGGGTAGCCGATCTGGTCGGCGAGGTTGGCGGCCTGGTCGGCGGTGGTGGCCACCTGGCCGCGCGGCGTCACGAAGCCGTACGCCTCCAGGATGTCGCTGGCGTCGGTTTCGGGAATCTCGGTGTGGCCTCGCCGGAGGGTCCGGTCAACGATCTGTTCCACCTTCCGCCGGTTGACGGGGAACAGTTTGACGACCCGCTTGGGGCGGTTCCGCCACCGGTGGTACTTTGCCAGGATCCGCAGGGCCCCGACCGCGCTTTCCGGCGAGGCGTACTGCGGGATGTGCCCCTGGCGCAGGATGCGGACGGCCTGCTCCACCCGGCGGGCGCCCAGGAAGCAGGCCACGATCGGCTTCTCCCCGCCCTGGCGGGCCACGCGGACGAGGGCCTCGGCCGTGGCGTCGCACTCGGTCATGGCGTGCGGCGAGAGGATGGCCAGCACGGCGTGCACGTTCGGGTCCACCAGGGCCAGCCGCAGCGCCGTCTCGTATGTGTCGGCCAGGGCGTCGCCGAGCACGTCGATGGGGTTGGCGACGTTGGCGGCCCCCGGGACCTGCTCCGAGAGGGCCCGGCGCGTCTCGTCGCTCAAGGGGGCGAGCGTCAGGCCCTGGCCTTCGAGGGCGTCGGCGGCCATGATGCCCGGGCCGCCGGCGTTGGCGATGACCGCCACGTTCTTGCCCGCGGGCAGGGGCGCCTCGGCCAGGGCGCGGGCGTAGTCGAACTGCCGGCGGATCGACTCGCACCGGAGGATCCCCGACCGTTCGAAGACCACCTCCTGCGCCTGCTGGGTGCCGGCGAGTCGGCCCGTGTGGCTGGAGGCGGCCTCGCGTCCCGCGCCGGTCTCGCCCGCCTTCATCAGGAGGATGGGCTTGTCGCGCGAGATGCGTTCGGCCTCCCGCACGAACGCATCGCCGTCGGTAATCGTCTCCAGGTAACCGGCGATGACACGGGTCTCGTCGTCCCGCCCGAAGTAGCGGAGGAGGTCGAGTTCGCCGATGTCGGCCTTGTTGCCGATGCTGACGCACTTGGAGAAGCCGATGCCCTCGGCCCGGGCCATGTCGACGATCGAGGCCAGCAGCGACCCCGACTGCGAGAAGTACCCGATGGCGCCGGGCGCCGGCAGGTCGCCGCCGAACGAGGCGTTCAGGCGCCGGGCGGGCACCATGATGCCCAGGCAGTTCGGGCCGACGATGCGCAGGCCGGCGCGCCGCGCGGTCCGGACGATCTCGCGCTCCAGGGTCTCGCCTTCCTCGCCCGTTTCCTTGAACCCCGCCGTGATGATGATCGCCGCCTTCGTCCCGGCGCGGGCGCACTGTTCGACGACGGCCTTGACCGCTTGCTTCGGCACGACGATGACGGCCAGGTCGGGCGTTTCGCCGATGGCCTCCAGGCTTTCGTAACAGGTCAGGCCCTCGATCTCGTCGGCGTTCGGGTTGACCGGGTAAATGCCGCCCTCGAACCCGCCGCGAAGGAGGCTCACGAGGATCTCGTGGCCGGCCTTGCCCTCTTTCCGGGAGGCGCCGACGACCGCCACCGAGGACGGGTTGAACAGCCGGTCGAGGCTCGTGGTGTCTCGCGGGTCGTCCATAGGCGGTCCGTTTCGTCCCGCCCTCTCCCTCGATGGGAGAGGGTTGGGGTGAGGGGGAGTCCGCTTTATCACTCGTTGCCGCGCGGCGGCCTTCCCAGGCCGCCGCGATTCCACGCGCTGGTGCGGGCGTGCGCGGCGGGCCGGGAGGCCCGCCGCGCGGCACCCCTTTACGTGAGCCCGTGCGGCACCCCTTTACGTGAGCCCGTGCAGGGGGAACACGTGGGTGCGCACATCCTGGATGGCGCGGTCGATGGCCGGGTCCACGGCCTCGCGCTGCTCGCGGGAGACGACGAGGGCCCGGTCCCGGAGCCCGCCCTGCCAGTCGGTCGATTCGAGCATGACGCCGCCCAGCCCCACCTGCATGGTATCCTGTTTGTGTTCGCCGACCAGGACGCTCCACACCAGGGCCCAGGCCCTGGCGGTGTTCTCGGGATGGTACCCGCCGCCGCCGGTGGCGAGGACGGGTTTGCCGAAGCCCGCCACCTGCCGCGTGAGTTCGGCGTACAGGTTGTTCGTCAGGGCGAGGTCGGCCAGCGGGTCGCCCGCCAGGCCGTCCGCCCCCACCTCGTAGACGATGATATCCGGATTGAACGCCTCCACCAGGGGCGGGGCCACCGCCTCGAACGCCCGCACCATCGCCTCGTCGTACGTGCCGGGCGGCAGGGGCACGTTCACGCTGTAGCCCCGGCCGTCGCCGGTGCCGAGGTCTGTCGGATACCCCGTGCCGGGAAACAGCGCCTCCCCCGTCTCGTGGAACGACATCGTTAAGACGTCGGCCCGGTCGTAGAAGAAATCCTGCACGCCGTCGCCGTGGTGGACGTCGATGTCCAGGAACAGGACGCGGTCGACGCGGTCGGCCAGCACGAGGCACCCGAGGGCCACGTCGTTCATGTAGCAGAAGCCGGCCGCCATCTCGGGCCGGGCGTGATGGTAGCCGCCCGAGGGATTGAAGACCCGGTCGGCCTGGCCGGCGGCCAGGAGGTCGGCCCCCCGCAGCGTGGCCCCGCAGGCGAGGGCGGCGTAGTCGACCATCTCGCGGAACACCGGCACCTCCGGTTGGCCGAAGCCCATCGCCAGGCCCGTTACGTCCAGGTCGCCCCCCGCCGCCCGCTGCATCGTGTCGAGGTACCGGGCGGTGTGGAACCGCTCAAGGACCTCGCGCGGAGCGGTCTCGAACCCCACGACCGCCCGGTCCGGCGCCGCCAGCAGGCCCACGCCGGCCAGGATATCGCGGGTCATGCCGGCCCGCTCGGTCTTCAGCGGGCAGTCGGGAGGGTAATGGTACTGCTCGATCTCGGGCGAATGGAGAAACGCCGCTCGTATCGGTGCCATCGGTTCGATTGTCCCGGATTGGGGGGCGATTTCAAGCACGATTTGGATCGGCCGGGCCGTCGGCCGGGCCGCCCGTTCGAGCCCCCGCGGAGGCGGGTGGCGCGGCGGGCAGTCCTGCCCGCCGCGCGGGAAATGCGAACCTACCCGCGCGGTGGCCCTCCTGGGCCACCGCGCCGACTGCAACGCCGCGCGCCGGGCAAGCCCGGTGGCTAACTGTGGCGCATGTCCGCGCGGTCCGACAAAACCTCCTTGCCGTCACCTCCCAAGCCCGCATAATGCACCGCCACATGATGGCATCGGCAGCCAAGCAGCGCGACGGCGGGGGCCGGCGGGCGGCCGTCCTGCTCCACGGGCCGACCGCCTCCGGCAAGACGCCGCTGGGCGACGCCCTGGAGGCAGCCGGCCTGTGGGGCAGGGTGTGCGTGCACTTCGACTTCGGCCGGGTTCTCCGCGCCTGCGCCCGCGGCGAGGGCGGGGCGGACGTCACGGCCCGGGACCGGGCCCTCGTCCGCCGCATGCTCCGGACGGACGCCCTGCTGGAGGACGAGCATTTCCCCCTGGCCGAGCGGCTCTTCCGCGCCTTCCTCGCGAGGAGCGCGGTGTCCAGTCCTGGGCACCGCGCGGTGGGCAAGACTGCCCACCGCGCCCTTCGCGGTGGTGCGGCCGCCCCTACGACGGTCATCCTGAACGGGCTGCCCCGGCACGTGGGCCAGGCCGGGCGGATGGCGGCCCTGGTGCGCATGCTGGCCGTCGTCCACCTGCGGTGCCCCGAGGAGACGGTCTTTGCCCGCGTCCGCCGGAACTCGGGCGGCGACCGCGCCGGCCGCGACGACGATGACGCGAGGCGCGTCGGCCACAAACTCGCGGTCTTTCGCCGGCGGACCGAGCCGCTCCTGGCGTATTACGGCGCGCGCGGCGTGCGGATCATCCCGCTGGAGGTGGGCGCCGAGACCACCGCCGAGGCGATGCGCACCGAACTGGAGCGGCGCAAAGGAGACGCCTGACATGCTGACCCGCGACGACCCGGTCCTTCTGGTGGTGGACGTCCAGGGCAAACTGGCACGCCTCATGCACGAGGCGGACGCCCTCTTCGATAACCTGTCGCGCCTGATTCGCGGGGCGGCGGCCCTGGAGGTGCCCCTGGTCGCGACCGAGCAGAACCCCGCCGGCCTGGGGCCGACCGTGGAGGAGGTGCGGCCGCTGTTGCCGGCCGAGCCGATTCCGAAGATGGCGTTCAGTGGCTGCGGCGAGCCGGCGGTGGTCGAGGCGCTGGAGGCGACGGGCCGGCGGCAGGTGCTGCTCGCGGGCATCGAGACGCACATCTGCGTGTACCAGACGGCTCGCGACCTGCTGGCCCGCGGGTGGGCGGTGCACGTGGTGGCCGACGCCGTTTCCTCTCGCGCCGCCCGCAACCGTGAAGTCGGTCTGGAGAAGATGCGCGCGGCGGGAGCGGAGGTCACGAGCGTCGAGACGGCCCTGTTCGAGATGCTCGAAGCGGCCGAGGGACCCGCGTTCAAGGCGATTCTCGAGATCGTCAAATAGCCGGAGGGTGCCCGTGCCTCTGGCGCGGAACGTCCCCGCTCCCTTACGGTGGCGGCTGGCCCCGGGGCCTGATGCCGGGAATCGTTTCCCCACCCCCGGCAGGCGTGTGGCCGGTTTTTTG
>CAYTJE010000263.1:0-4591 GCA_964437855.1 uncultured Anaerolineales bacterium
TCGTTCCTCCATCCCGGAAAGCGCCTCAAACTGCACCCGGACGACCTGTACGCCTACGGCCTGGACCGCGGCGGCATCGACGAGCGCTGGTTCGGCTCGACCACCGAGGCCGCCAACGAGGGCCGCGTGCCCGACGAGGGGCTCTCCTACGTCGTCCACGAGGGCGAGCGGGTCCTGCTGCGCGACGCCGTCGAGGAGATGGGCGCCGATATCGTCGGCGAGGCCATCTGGGAGAAGTACAAGCGGTGGCCCGTCTACTCGAAGTTCTTCGATAACATGGGCCCCATCCCCCACCACATGCACCAGAACCAGGAGCAGGCCGAACGGGTGGACCAGGACGGCAAGCCCGAGTCGTACTACTTCCCCCCGCAGCAGAACAACGTGGGCAACCACTTCCCGTACACCTTCTTCGGCCTGTGCCCGGGCACCACGAAGGCCCGGGTCCGCAAGTGCCTGGAGGATTGGAACCAGGGCGACAACGGCATCCTGGACCTGGCCCCGGCGTACCGCCTGAAGGTGGGCACCGGGTGGTTCGTCCCGCCGTGCGTCCTGCACGCGCCCGGGTCGCTCTGCACCTACGAGCCGCAGTGGGGCAGCGACGTCTTCGGCATGTACCAGAGCCTCGTGGAGGGGCGGGAGGTCCCCTGGTCGCTCCTGGTCAAGGACGTGCCGCCCGACAAACACGACGACCTCGATTACCTCGTCGAGCAACTCGACTGGGAGCAGAACACCGACCCGAACTTCAAGGCCAACCATTACCTGGAGCCCGTGCCCGTGGCCGACACCGCCTCCGAGGGCTACCTGGACCGGTGGATCTGCTACGGCAAGGTCGACGGCTGGCAGTGCGTGACGGCCAAGGAACTGACCCTCCAGCCCGGCGTCAAGGTCACGGTGCCCGACGGCGGCGCCTACTGCCTCATCACCACGCAGGGCGAGGGGGTGATCAACGGCCTGCGCCTCACGTGCCCCTCACTCATCCGCTTCCACGACCTGACGGAGGACGAGGTCTTCGTGACCGAGTCGGCCGCCAAGGCCGGCGTCGTCTACGAGAATACCTCGGAGACCGAACCGCTGGTTCTCCTGCGGTACTTCGGGCCGGAGGTCAACCCCGATGCCCCGGACATCGGCGCCGCGAACGACCACAACATTTAGCCGCCGGGCTTGCCCGGCGCGCGGCGTGTCGGTGCACATTCAGTATGAAAGGAAGCGACGACCATGAGCGATCATCCCAACACCTACCCCAAACTTCACAACGCGGCCTGGCCCGGCGTGGTCGGCAAGGGCGACGGCGGCGAGCCCCCCATCGACCTCGACACGATGCTGGACCTGACGGCCGGGGCCGAGGTCGACGGCGCGAGGTTCGACGGCGTGGACCTGTTTCTGTTCGCCCCGCACGTGGAGATCGACGCCACGGATGACGACCTCAAGGCCCTCGCGGACAAGGTGGCCGCCAGGGACCTGGTCATCGGCTCGGTCGTGGCGCCCGTCTGGCCGCCCACCGGCGGCGGCAGCGCCATGGGCGACGAGGGCGAGCGGAAGAAGTGGCTCGGCCAACTCGAAAAGGCCCTCCGCATCGCCCGCACCCTCCGCGAACTCGGCATCCGCCCGTACGGCGTGGTGCGGATCGACTCCGGCGGCGACCCCGCCACCTGGGCCGAGGACCCCGACGGCAACCAGGGGCGCATCGCTCAGACGTTCGCCGAAGGCGCCCGCATGGCCGAGGGCGAGGGCGAACGCCTCGCCGCCGAGGGCGAAATCTGCTGGGGCGGCATGCATTCCTGGAAGAAAATGCTCGACCTCCTCCAGCGCGTCGACCGGCCCGACGCCCTCGGCTTCCAGGCCGACATGGCCCACACGCTCCTCTACCTGCTCGGCACCAACGCGCCGGAGGACGCCATCCTCGAGGACGGCGCCGACCTCTCGGACCGTGACACGATCGACTCCGGCCTCCGGACCCTGACCGACGCCCTCCGCCCCTGGACCATCGACTTCCACGTGGCCCAGAACGACGCCACGGTGCACGGCTCCGGCTCGCACGACAAGACCGGCCGGCACTGCCTGCCGAACGACCCGAACGGCAAACTCGATATCCCCCACCACGCCGGCTTCTGGATGCGCGACGAAAACGGCGAGGTGACCCGGGCGTTCCGGCACGTCTGCTGGGACGGCTGCATGTTCCCCAACGAGGTCATGATGCAGCCCGAGACGTGGAACGAGATCCTGGGCGTCATGCTCGCCGTCCGCGACGCCCACGGATGGACGGAGTAAGACAGGCAACAGGCAACAGGCAACAGGCGACAGCAACAACAGCGGCAACAGCAGCGGTGACAACGGCGACCAACCCCATTTAGCCGCCCTGCTTGCAGGGCGCGTGTTGTGAGCACCACGCGGGCGCCCGGCGCGGACGAGCCCCGGAGACGCGATCGAACCCCCCAGCACGAGGAGCACACAATGGCCAAGCCACTGAACGTCGGCATCATCGGGTACGGATTCATGGGCCGGACGCACGCCAACGCCTATCGCCGGGCCACGAACTTTTTCGATATCCCCTACGACCCGGTGCTGAAGGTGGCCTGCGGCCTGGAGGCCGACGAGGCCAAAGCCTTCGCCCACACCTGGGGCTTCGAGTCGGCCGTTACCGACTGGCGCCAGGTCATCGGCGACGACGCCATCGACGTCGTCGACATCTGCGTGCCGAACAACGTGCACGCCGAGATCGCGATTGCGGCGGCCGAGGCCGGCAAAGGCATCATCTGCGAGAAGCCGCTCGCCCTCGACGCCGACCAGGCCCGCACCATGGTCGAGGCGGTCGAGAAGGCGGGCGTGCCGAACATGGTCTCGTTCAACTATCGCCGCGTGCCGGCCGTCACGCTGGCCAAGCGCCTCATCGAGGAAGGCAAACTCGGCCGCATCTTCCACTACCGGGCCAACTTCCTCCAGGACTGGACGATCTCGGCCGACGTGCCGCAGGGCGGCATGGCCACCTGGCGCCTCGACGTGAAGGCGGCCGGCAGCGGTGTGACGGGCGACCTCCTGGCCCACTGCATCGACACGGCCATGTGGCAGAACGGCCGCATCACCGCCGTCAACGCCATGACCGAGACGTTCATCAAGCAGCGCAAGCACGCCGAGACCGGCAAGGTGGAGGAAGTCGGCATCGACGACGCCTGCACCTTCTTCTGCCGGTTCGACAACGGGTCGCTCGGCAACTTCGAGTCCACCCGGTACGCGCGCGGCCACAAGGCCCTGTACACGTTCGAGATCAACGGCGAGCACGCCTCCATCTGGTGGAACCTGCACGATATGCAGTGGCTCTGGTACTTCGACCACGGCGACGAGGAAAAGGTGCGGGGCTGGCGGAAGGTCCACATCACCGATCCCGGCGGCGACCATCCGTACATGGACCACTACTGGGTGCCGGGCCTGACGATCGGCTACGGCGAGACGTTCGTCCACCAGTTGGCCGAGTTCCTGACGGCCGCCGAGAAGGGCGAGCCGTGCTCGCCCACGTTCCGCGAGGCGCTCGAGACGCAGAAGGTGTGCGACGCCGTGCTCGCCAGCGCAAAGTCCGGCACCTGGGTCGAGGTGCCGGAGGAGTAACAGACGGTTTCGCGCGGCGGCCTTCGGCATACGCCTCCGTATGGACTGGCCCGCCGCGCGGTTGTGTCTCGGCCTCAACCGGGGTTACTTCTCGTCTTCCTCCATCTACCCGCCCTTCAGGAGCTCGCCCGTCCGCCGGTTCCACCGCACGTCGCGCGTGGCGATGCGGTGTTTGCCGTGGCACTCGGTGCACCCCTTCTTCGGCTTGCCGTCCTTCGGGGCGAAGATGTCCCAGTGATGTTCCTTGCAGGAGAGTTTGTCGGCGGGGTGACAGCCCATGCAGGATTTTACAATCGTGTCGCGTGGATACATGACTTCGGGCGGCGTGATGTTGTTCTCGTCCTCGCAGTGGGCGTCGGAGGGGCCGTGGCACGTCTCGCACCCCACGCCGTGGGCGGCGTGGACCACGGAGAGTTCCTCGTCCGAGAAGTTGCCGTGACACACCAGGCACCGGTAATTGTCGACCCGTTTGTCGGGGTCGGCCTCGAGGACGGCCTCCGGCGGGTCGTCGTCGAGGCCCAGCAGGGCCGCCGCCGCATCGCTGTCGAGGCGGAGCGGCTCCTCGGCGTCGCCCGCCGACGTGCCGCCCGCCGGGCCGGGGTTCGCCGTCGCGGTGTTGAGGTGATGCGGCGAATCGTCCTCCGTGGCCGACGTCTGGCATCCCGCCATCACGGCCGCCGCCAGCACCATCGCCATCCATCGCATCTGCACCATCGTCGCTCCTTCTGTAACTTCCGCAATGCCTCATGGCAAACAGCGTGCCTCACGCAAAGACGCAACAGCGCTAAAACGGCGAGAACCAAATAGTCGTTGTTCTTTGCGCCTTATCCTGCGGACCCCTTCGGGGGCGTCTTTGCATGAGGCTCTTAACACGACAACGCGACAAGGCCGTCTTGCTTGGCTATGAGGTTCAGCCCGAAGGGCTGGCACGCGATAGCCCAGGGCATCGCCCCGGGTCCGCGTGGCCATGTCCGCGACCCCAGCCCTGAAG
>CAYTJE010000264.1:0-4511 GCA_964437855.1 uncultured Anaerolineales bacterium
TGATGCCGATGCCGCCCACGATGAGGCTGATGGCGGCGATCGAGACGCCCAGGATGGCGAAGAGCCACTGCGTCCGCTCCAGGGCCTCCAGGCGTTCCAGGGGGACGCGGATGGCCCAGTCCTTCTTGTCCGGATCGTGGAAGCGCTCCAGCAGGCCGGTGATGATGCGAGCGGCGGGGCGGACCTGGTCGGCCTCGGGCACCTTGACGGTGATCTCGTGGAGCTGGCATCGCTCGAAACTCCGCGTTCCGACCGAGCGGTCGATGAGCGTTTCGCCGAAGCGGTGGCGTGCGGCCGTCAGCGGGATGTAGACCGTGCGGTCGTAGTCGGCCTCCTCGCCGGCGTTCGACCTCTGGTCGCGCTCCTCCACCACGCCGACCACGCGGTAGGCGAACTCGCCCAGCCAGAGGCTCTGGCCGACGGCGTCGGTCCGCGGAAAGAGTTTTCGCGCGAGGCCGGCGCCCAGGACACAGACGTTGTCGATCTTGTGCTGGTCCACGGGCGTCAGCCACCGTCCCCGGGCCGTGCGGATGCCGTACGTCTCGTCGTACCACGGCACGGTGCCGAGCACTTCGGCGCGGGCGCGGCGAGTGAGGTGGCGGGCGATGGTGGGGATGCGGCGTGCGGGCACGACGACCTCCGCCGAGGGGATGGAGGACTGGATGCGTTCGGCGTCGTCGTAGGTCAGGCCGTAATTGACCGCCACGCCGCCGGAGGTGTTCTGGTCGGTGGTCGACTCGCTCTCGGCGGGCTTGACGGCCTCGACGATGATGTTGGTGGCGCCCATGCGGCGGACTTCTTCCTTCATCTTCTCGCCGATGCCGCGGACCACCGCCAGCGTGGCGATGACCGCCGTCACGCCGAACAGGATACCCAGCATCGTCAGGATGCTGCGCCCGGGGTGGACCAGCAGACTCCGGACGCCCAGGCGGAAAATCTCGGTGGATTTGAAGGAGAGCATACTTATGATCCAGTATCCATACGATTGTCATGCTGAGCGGAGCGAAGCATCTCGTCGTGGCCTTTGCGGTTCTTGGCTCCGGAAAACAGCGTTCACGGCGAGATTCTTCGTCGCCCTTCGGGCTCCTCAGAATGACAGCATTTCCTTTCGGCCGGCTCATATTCCGTCGCCCGCATTACGTCTCGCCGTTGACGACCCTCCCGTCGGCCATGCGGACGATGCGGTGGGTCCGCTCGCCCACCTGCGGGTCGTGGGAAACGACGATAAGCGTCCGTCCGCGGTCGGCCAGACGATCGAAGAGGTCGAGGATGTCGCTGCCGGTCCGGGAGTCGAGGTTGCCGGTGGGCTCGTCGGCGAGCAGGATGAGCGGATCGTTCGCCAGGGCCCGGGCAATGGCGACGCGCTGCTGTTCCCCGCCGGAGAGTTCGGTCGGACGGTGGCGGGCGCGGGCGCCCAGGCCGACGCGGTCGGCCAGTTCGGCGGCGCGGCGGCGCCGGACGCGGCGGTGGACGCCCTGGTAGAAGAGCGGCACCTCGATGTTGTCCAGGGCCGCCAGTTGCGGAATCAGGTTGAACGACTGGAAGACGAAGCCGATCCGACGGCCGCGCACCTCGCTGAGGGCGGCGTCCGACAGCCGTGACACGTCCTCGTCGCCCAGCACGTACCGCCCGCCGCTCGGGCGGTCCAGGCACCCCATGAGGTTCAGGAGGGTGCTTTTACCGGAGCCGGACGGTCCCATGACGGCCAGGTAATCGCCTTCCTCGACGGTCAGGTTGACGCCGCGCAGCGCGTCGACCGAGACGTCGGCGCTCATCTGATAGGTCTTCCTCAGGTCGATGAGTTGGGCGAGGCTCACGGCGTGTCCCCAGGGGTCTGGTTGCCGCCCCGGCGGCGTCCGGCACCGGGGGCTTTGTCGGCGGGCCGGTTGCCGCGACCGGCCGGTTCGGTCGGCGGCGGTCCGGCCGGTGCGTGTTTCTTCATCTCCTCCAGGAGGCGTTTTCGCTGGTCTTCCGGGAGGTTCTTCAGGCGCTCCTGGATTTTCCTGGCCTGCTCGGGGGTCAGGTTCTGGAGGTCGGGCATCCGGCCGGTATCCCCGGCGGGCTGGTCTTTCGGTTTGGGCGGGCGGTCGGCGTCGCGCTCGCCGGCCGGGCCGGGGGAGGCGGCCCAGTCATCGGGGGCGGTGCCCTGGGGCGGCTCGGCGCCGGCGGGCACGTCCAGGGCAGGGGCGCCCGTCGGCCGATACAGGTACACGCGCTCACCGGCCTCCAGCCCGTCGAGGATCTCGACCCGCTGCTGATTCGAGAGGCCGATCGTCACGCGGCGGGTCTCGATGCCGTCGGCGGAGGCGACGTAGACGACCTGGAACCCCTTCTCGACGTGCACCGCCGAGATGGGCACCTGGAGGACCTCGTCGCGGCGGTCGATCAGGATTTCGACCTGGGCGCTCATGCCGGGCTTCAGGCCCTCCGGCGTCTCGTCGAGCGTCACCTCGGTCGTATAGGTCTTCAGGCCCGGGTTCAGCCACCAGTTCGTCCGGTCGGGCATGACGGCGATCTTCGTGACCTTGCCCGTCAGGCGCTGCTCCGGGAGGGCCTCGATGCGCACCAGGGCCCGGTCGCCTTCGGAGACCTGCTTGACGACGGACTCGTGCAGGCGGACCTCGACGTTCATCTCCGAGAGGTCGGGCAGTTTGATGAGCGACTGCTGGTGGCGGACGGTGGACCCGGCCTCGAGGGGCTCGTCGCTGCCCCATCGGCGTCCGCGGCCGGTGTCGTAGACGACCATGCCGGGCTGGGGCGCGGTGATGGTGGCGGCGGCAAGTTGCTCGCGGACCTTCTCCAGGCGCGTCTCCTCCAGCCGCAGCGCCTCCTGTTTGTTGTCGAGGTCCGTCTTGGCGCTGTCGAGTTCGCTCTGGGTCCGGGCGTCGACGCGTTCGTACTCGCGGCCGGCTTCGAGCCAGTCCGTGTAATACTGCTCGGCCATCTTGGGGAACTCGTAACGGAGGAAGAGGTCGAGGGCGGTCTTGGCCTGTTCGAGCGCCACCTCCTTGCGTTGGGCGGCGAGTTCGTCGGCCTCCAGTTCGGTGCGGGTCACGTAGCCGCGGCTTTCGAGTTTGCGAGTCCATTCGACGGTGCTGTTGGCGCGTTTGAGTTCTTCGTCGGCCAAGTCGATATCGCTTTCGAGTTTGCGCTTCTGCTGGAGCCCCTCGCCGCCGAGGCGCTTGTCGCCCACGAGGGCGTCGAAATCGGTGTCGGCCCCGTCCTGCACAACGGCGTCGGCGAGGTTGGCCCCGAGGTATTTGCGCAGGTCGAGCAGGGCGAACTTGACGGCCAGGCCGGCCTCGGCCAGGAGGCTCTCCCGGTTGCTCTTGGCAATGAGGTGGGCCTTGTCCGCCTTCTCGAAGGCGGCCTCGGCGGTCTTCTGCACCATCTCCTGCGAGCGGAGGCGCTCCTCGAGGTCGGCCGAATCCAGCCGGACGAGTTCGTCGCCCTCCTTGGCCAGGGTGCCCTCCTCGATGACCCAGACGATGGTGCTGTTGCCCTCCACCTCGCAGCGGACGACCGTGGACCGCTTGGCGTCGACCTCGCCGCTCTCGGTAATGCTGACCACGAGGGGCTCGCGAACGGCGGGCGCGACCTTGGCGGAGGTCGCCGACTCGGTAGGTCCCTTGTCCCTCGCGGCCCAGACGGCGATGCCGGCCGCCAACGCCACGGCGGCGCCGGCGGCGACCGCCAGCCGCACCCCCCAGCGCGACGTCGACCTCGCCGTTTCGGCCGACGCGGGGGGCGCGCTACCGGCCGTTGTCGGTAAGGATCCATCCATGAATCTGTCCCTTCTCGTCGACGGCGAGCGTGCCGAGGTCGCGCGCGAACTGGAGACGGGCGATCGTGTGCGTGACCAGGGCCGCCGTCAGGGCGTTGCGGGCCGCCAGGAGGTCGGCCTCGGCCTCCAGGAGGTCGCGCTGGTCGACCCGGCCGGCCTGGAGCAGGAGCCGGGTGGACTCCACCCGCCGCTGGGCCAGGGCGACGCTGCGTTTCTGAATGTCGTAACTTTCCCGGGCCTGCTGGAGCCGCCGGTACGCCTGCCGAATGTCCAGGACCACGTTGTCGCGGGCCTCTTCCAGGGCGCGGCGGGCGGCCTGCTCGGCCAGTTGCGTCTCACGCAGCGCGTTGCGTTCCGTCAGCCGGTCTACCGGCAGGTCGATGTCGAACCCGATGCTGTAATCGCCGCGAGAGAGCGCGATCCGGGCCGACTGCACCTTGTCGGCCCGGGGCGTGTACCCGATGCTGGCCACCAGGTCCACGTCGCCTTTCAGGCCGTCCTCGGCCACCATGACTTTGCGTCCGGCGTCCTCGACGGCGCCGCGGGTGTTCGAGAGGTCGAGCCGGGTGGCCAGGGCCGTGCCCGTCGCCTTCTCGAGCGGCTGGTCGGGGTGCTGGAGGCCGGCCTGGTGGAGGCGGTCGAGTTCGTCGGGAACGAGGGCGATCTCGGCGGTCACCGGGATGCCGAGCGTCAGTTTGAACGCGTCGAGGGCGTTGATGTAGTTCTC
>CAYTJE010000265.1:0-4485 GCA_964437855.1 uncultured Anaerolineales bacterium
CGCCTTACTCGGCGGCAGTCTTGCCCACCGCGTCTCAGCCGAAGAGTGTGCGCGGTGCCCAAGACTGGGCACCGCGCGATACGCCACCGCCCGGCCGCCGACCGCCTTACTCGGCGGCAGTCTGGGCCACCGGCTCCGCCTCGGTCGGCGCGGCGGGGGGCGGCTCATCAACCGTGGCCCACAGGCCGCGATGGTCCGCCCGGGCCCGGCGCTGGTAAATCAGGAACGCGTCCAGGTGGTCGAAGGCGTACTCCCGGGCGGTCACGGCGTAGCCCTGGCGGACGAGTTCGAGGTTGACGAGCAGCCCGTCGGGCACCCGGTAGACGTAGGCGACGCGCCGGCCCTGCTCGTCGGTCCCCTCGAGGGTCTCGTCGGCGACGAGTTGGACGAACTCGCCGGCCACGAGGTTCCGGAGGAACGCCCGGGGGGTCACGGGGGTGTCGCCCCCGGCGGTCTTGGCCTCCGCCACGCCCAGCAGGCGGACGGCCATCTCCTGGCCGTCGACCGTCACCGTGAGCGTGAGCCCCTCGCCGACGCCCGTCACGGGATGGGCCGGGGGGGGCCCGCCGTTCCCGTCGCCGTCGTCCTCGGCCGTCCGGAGGGCGGTGGGCGGCAGGTCGTCGGCCTCGCGGACCACCACGTCGGTTTCCGGTTCGGTGTCGTGGAGGACGACGGGGGCGGCGCGCGGCACGACCCGCACGACGGGCCGCGGCCGACGCGGACGGACCCGGCGATGCCGCCCGCGGGCGGGACGCCGGGCGGGGCGGTGGGGGCGCGTGGCCCGCGGTCGGCGGGCGGGGCGCGTGGCCCGCCGGGGCGGACGGGCCGCCCAGGCCACCAGGCCTCCCGCCGACATCAGTACCACCGCCAGAATCGCCAGAACAACCGAATGCGGACGCCGGGTCGTCGCACCCATACCGTTCTCCTTCCAGTCGGTTCGGATAGGGGTGCGCTGCCGACGACCGCGTTAGAAAGGCTGCGAAGCGTGTATCGGCCGGCGGGCGGGCGGGACTCCATGGTTTCCCGGCCGGAGGAGGCGGACGCGGGCGGCGGCCGTGCTGTAGCGCCGGGCTTTATGCCCGGCGGCTGCGAGCCCGACTTCCGCGCGGCGGGCAAGTCCATACGGAGGCGTATGCCGAGACCCACCGCGCAAATCCCCACCTTGGGCTGCAGGCTTGGCATGCGCCGGCGGGCGGGACCGAGGTTACAATTTTGTTGACACCCCCCGGGGCCGACCTATAATCGCGCACCGCCCGCGTCTTCAGGCGCAGGCGCCCGTGGAAGCCGCGCGGGGGATGGGGGAATCCGACGGCCGGACGCAGCGGGGCGGGTGTCCGGTCCACGCCGATCCGAACTCGCCTTGCCACAGGGAGGAGACGCCAGATGCCCATGTGGGATGCCCGACATCGCCGGGAGCGCTCCTTGCCGCGCAGGCTCGTGTTGTGGTCGCTGGTGGCGGCGACCGGCCTGTGGGCCGGTTCCGCCCGGGCCGCCGAGCCGGCCGACACCGCCGTGGCCGACGAGGCCGAGGCCACCGGCCTCGGGGCCGCCGGCCTGCCGGTCAAGGTGGCGCCCGCGGCCCTCCAGCACGACTGGCGGATGATGGTCCACTACTTCAAGATCGCCCGGTTCGACCTGGCCAAGCAGCACGCCGAGAAGGTCCTGGCGGCCTCTCCCGACCCCGCCACGATCCTGGCGCTGACCGAGTCGCCCACCACCGGCTACGACCTGGTGGTTCAGATGCTCCAGGCGGAGGCGCTGGAGGAGGTGGCGCCGAAGATCATCGCCCTGGCCAACGAGGGCGCCCGGGCCAAGAAGACCGACGCCGCCCGCATCCAGGCGAACCTGCTGCGGCTGGAGAAGGGCCCCCGACCGTACTTCCTGGCCATGAAAGAACTGCACTTCAGCGGGCCCTACGTCGTGCCGCACGCCCTGGCCATCCTCCAGGACCCCGGCCGCAAGGACCTCCACCCGTACGTCCACCGGGCGCTGACGGAACTGGGCCAGCCGGTGGTCCGGCCGCTGGTCCGGGCCCTGGCCACACCTAACGCCGAACTCAAGGAGCGGATTGCCACCATCCTCGGCGAGATCGGGTACCCGCACGCCCTGCCGGCCCTGAAGGCGATCGTCGAGGACCCCGACGCCGGCCAGGGCGCCAAGGCCGGCGCCTCCAAAGCCATTATCCAGATCGCCGACGAGGCCATGCTCCAGACCCCCGCCAAGACCCTCTACCTGGACCTGGCGGGCAAGTACTACTATGACAAGATTCCCGTGGCCGACGAGGCCCAGCCCACGACCGACATCTTCGACTGGGTCAAGGACACGGGCCTGCTGTACCGGGCGGCGCCGTCGAAGGCGGTCAACGAGATCCTGGCCTCCCGGGCCTGCTCCGACGCCCTGAAGGTGGACCCGGGGGCGCTGGCGGCCGTCTCGCTGTGGGTGTCGTCGGTCATGCAGATGGAGGCGGAACTGGGCGAGACGACCGCCCGCGAGGCCGACCCGTTCCTGCCCGACGACATGCCGTCGGTCGACTTCTTTGCCCGGGCCGTGGGCCAGCAGCACCTGTACAACGTGCTGGACCGGGCCCTGCGGGACGAGAACACGCCCGTGGCCGTCCGCGCCTGCCGCGCCCTCGAAGACACCGCCAACGAAGCGTTCCTGACCCTGTATGCCGAGACCAAAGCCGGCTCGCCCCTGGTCATGGCCCTGACGTACCCGGACCAGCGGGTGCGGTTCGCGGCGGCGTTCGCGTTGGCGGCCATCCGGCCCGAAGAGCCGTTCACCGGTGTCGGCAAAGTCGTCCCCACGTTGACCGAGGCGCTGAACCTGGAAGCCGCAAAGAGCATCCTGCTGGTCGAGCCCGAGGACGACAACCGCAACCGTCTCCAGGCCGAACTCCGCGACGAGGACTGGAACGTGGAGACCGCCAAGACCGGCAACGACGCCATCGCCAAGGCCCGCGCCATGCCCCGCGTCGACGCCGTCATCGTCTCCTCGCGGACCCGGCACGTCAGCCACGCCGACGTGGTCACGATGCTGCGGAGCGACTACCGGACGGCCATGACGCCCATCCTGGTGCTCTCCTGGCCGGCCGACCCCGTCAAGGCCAAGTGGCTGGAGGAGAAGATTCCGTACCTCCGGGCCCTGGACCACACGATCGAGCCCGAGGCCCTGATGGCCGCCGTCACGGAGGTGAAGAAGGAGGCCGGCTCGCTCGTGCTCGACGAGGAGGCGGCGCGGTCGGCCAGCCTGGAGGCGGCCGAGGTCCTGAAGGGGATCGCCCTGTCGAGCCGGGTGTACTCGGCCAAGCGGGCGAGGCGCTCGCTCCTGGAGAGCCTCGTGAACCGGCCCGACGCGCTGGTCATCTCGGTCCTGGGCACCCTGGCCGAGATCGCCGACGGCGAAATCGCCCGCGCCATGGCCGGCGTCGCCATCGACGCCGAACGCGCCAAACCCGTCCGCGTGGCCGCCCTGCTGAACCTGGCCCGGGCGGCCCGGTTGGTCGGCAACGACCTGACGAAGCCGCAGATCCAGACCCTCCAGAAGATGGCCGCCGACACCGACGACGACCTCCGCGACGCCGCCGGCGAAGCGCTCGGGGCCCTCGACCTCGACGCCGCCGAGGGCGCCACCCTCATCCTCCGGCACGGGGCGCATTAGCGCGTTTTCAGTTTGCTCAGTAGCACGGCCCGCGCGCACGGTAGTACTACAACGCTAAGTCGGCGTTTTGCGCGGTGGGTCTGGAGTACCCACCGCGCTCGAAACGCCCTTTTTAGGGCTGCGCGGCGGGTGCGGAGACCCGCCGCGCACGAGTTAGCGTTGTCGTGGTAGCGGGCCATTACTTCGAGCCGCCCGTACCGGGGGCTCGCCCCGTGCAACGTTGACACGCCCCGGTCGAGGTCTATAATCGTGTTTCCCGGCCGTCGGTGGCGGCCGAAGGCGAGACCCACCCATGAACCGCGACGACCTGCGCGAGAAGGCGGAGGCCCTCAGCGAGCGCCTCGAGGCGCTCCGGGACTCCCTTTGACGTGGCCGCCAAGCAGACACGCCTGGCTCGTGTAGAGCAGGAGATGGCCTCCCCCGCCTTCTGGAACGACCAGGAACGGGCGCAGCAGCGGGTCCGGACCCTGAAGACCCTCAAGGCGACCGTCGAGCCGATCGAGGCGATCGGCTCACGCCTGGAAGACGCCCAGGTTATGCTGACGCTGGCGGAGGAGGAGGACGACGACTCGGGCCTCTCGGCGGCCGCCGACGACCTGGCCGCCGCCGAGGCGCGGCTGGACCGGCTGGAGTTCCTGGCCCTCCTCTCGCGTCCCGACGACCCGAAAAACGGTTACCTCTCGATCCACGCCGGCGCGGGCGGGACGGAATCGTGCGACTGGGCCGACATGCTCCTGCGGATGTACGCCCGCTACGTCGAGGCCGCCGGCTGGGAGATGGCCATCGTCGACGCCACCGAGGGCGAGGAGGCCGGCTACCGCAGCG
>CAYTJE010000266.1:0-4454 GCA_964437855.1 uncultured Anaerolineales bacterium
GGACCGGGCATGGGGGGTTCAGGAAACGTGCTCCCCGGTAATGGGACTTGAACCATTATAATAATTCCGTTGCACCGCCGCGTTGGCGGGTCGAACCGCCGTCGGAACCGCAGACCCTTTGGGAGAACGTCTCCATGAAACGGCTTATCCCTTCCGCGGCCACGCTGGCAGTCCTCGCCGGACTCGTTGGGATGGTTTCGGCGGCCGGCGCCGCCGAGGTCCTCGTCGAGGCCGAGGGCTTCGACCGCACGGGCGGCTGGGTCATCGACCAGCAGTTCATGGACGTCATGGGCTCGCCGTACCTCCTCGCGCACGGCATGGGCCGGCCCGTTCAGCCCGCCAGGACGCAGGCCGAGTTCCCCGAGACCGGCACGTACCACCTCTGGGTCCGCACGAAGGACTGGGTGCCGGAGGAGGAGTGGTCTCCCGGCCGGTTCACCGTCGTGGTCGACGGCACGCCCGCCGACACCGTCTTCGGCACGGGGAGCCCTGAGTGGCACTGGCAGCCGGGCGGGGCGGTGCGGGTCAGGGCGAAGCGGGTCCGCCTGGAACTGGTCGATATGACCGGCTTCGAGGGCCGATGCGACGCCCTCTACTTCACCACCGACCCGGAGGCCCGGCCCCCCGCCGAGCCCGGCAAGGCGATGGACGCCTGGCGACGCCGGCTCCTGGGCCTGCCGCAGGTGCCACCGTCGGCCGGCGAGTTCGACGTGGTCGTCGTCGGCGGCGGCGTCGCGGGCACCAGCGCCGCCATCGCGGCGGCGCGCCTCGGCTCGCAGGTGGCCCTGGTGCAGGACCGGCCCGTCCTGGGCGGCAACGCCTCCGCCGAGATCCGCGTCCACACGGGCGGCGACCCGGGGGAGAACGTCGTCCGCGAAATCAACGCCCCGTATAACGCCGGCGCCGGCAAGGAACCCCATCCCACCGACCGCTTCGACCGACGCCGACACGCCGTCGTCCGGGCCGAGAAGAACATCCATCTATCCTTGAATACGCACGTCTTCCGCGTCCAGACCCGCGGCAGCCGCATCACGAGCGCCGACGGCAAGGACATCCGCACCGGCAAGGAACGGCGCTTCGCCGCCCCCGTCTTCATCGACTGCACCGGTGACGGCTGGATCGGATACTGGGCCGGCGCCGAGTACCGCGTCGGCCGCGAGGCCCGCGACCGGCACGACGAGTCCATCGCCCCCGAGGAGGCCGACCGGATGACCCTCGGCACCAGCCTTATGTGGGGCAGCCGAAAGACCGACCGCAAGGTCGAGTTCCCCGAGGTCCCCTGGGGCCGGAAGATTGCCAAGGACATGGAGGCCACCTCCGGCAACTGGACGTGGGAGTACGGCCATTACCTGGACACCATCGCCGACGCCGAGGAAATCCGCGATACCCTCCTCCGCGCCATCTACGGGGCGTGGTCGAACGCCAAGAACGGCTCCCACCAGGCGCAATACGCCAACCTGGAACTCTCGCACGTGCCGTTCGTGGCCGGCAAACGCGAGTCGCGGCGGCTCATGGGGGATTACATCCTCACGCAGGGCGACATCCAGGCCTGCCGCCGGTTCCCCGACGGCGTGGCCAAGGGGTCCTGGTCCATCGACCTCCACTACCCGAAGGACTACGAGACATACCCCTTCCGCACCTACGCCGAGTTCAACAAGGTCAAGCCGTACCCCATCCCGTACCGGTGCCTGTATTCCAGAAATATCGATAACCTGCTGATGGCCGGCCGGTGCGTCAGCCTGACGCACGTGGCCCTGGGGTCGGTCCGCGTCATGAACACGGGCGGGCAGTTGGGCGTGGCCACCGGCGCCGCCGCCCATCTCTGCAAGGCTCACGACACGACGCCCCGCGGCGTGTACACCGAGCACCTGGACGAATTGCTCGACATCATCCACGGCCGGGGCGACTACGAGGGCGCGCTCGAGCCGACCGGCGAGGCCGCCCGCGCCGCCGCCCCGCCCGTGCCCGAGCCGTCGGACGTCTCGGTCGGCGTTCTGACCGCCTCCACCACCCGCTGCACGGGCGGGTATCCGCTGACGGACGTGCCGGACGGCCTCCTCGGCGCCACCTGCGTCACCCTCGGCCGCGGCGACTGGACTGCCCCCGGCGCGGCCTACGCCTTCACCGTGGACCGGCCCGCCGCCGTCTACCTGGCCGTCCACGACCGCGGCAAGACGAAACTGCCGGACGGGTGGGAGAAGACGGATCTGCACCTGTCGTGGAAGGCGGGCGGCGGGGCGAAGCACGCCGATACCCTCTGGCGGAAGGACGTGAAGGCCGGCCGGGTCGACGTCCCGCCCCACCGTGGCCGCAAGGGCGCCTACTACGGCCTCCCCCACCTGGCCGTCGTCGTGCCGAAGGAGGGGAAGACGATCGAGGTCAAGCCGGCCGAATAGGCCGCGGCGCGCCGCGGCAGAAATGCTCAATGCCCAATGCCAAATGCCCAAGCAGGCCTTCGGCCTGTGGGGTACGGCCGGGTGCCACTGGCGGCCCGCCTCCGGCGGGTAAACTTGTCCGCCAGTGCGTTTCGCTCGCCGCCGTTCGGGCCGGGCGCGGGATTGTTGCCGTTCGAGCCGGCCGCGGAAGCGGCCGGATATCACCATCTGCCATGGCACAGGCCACGGCCGATGAAGATACCCCGCCGCTCCCGCAGCGGGCTTGAAAGGCAGGCGTCGTTGCCGTTGCCTAATGCCGAGCACCTAATGCCAAGGAGAATGGCCATGGCTGACCTGCCCATCCGTCGCCGCCCGTTTCTGAAAGGCCTCGGCCTCGGGTCCGTCGGAGCCGCCGCCTCGGCCCTCGGCCCCGCGCGGTCCCTGGCGGCCGCAGCGAAGGCCGGAGGCAAGGCCTGGGAGCCCGTCTCCGACCGTAAGATCCGTTTCGGCATCGTCGGCTACGGCGTGTGCCGCTTCGGGGCCGCGTTCGGGTTCCAGGACCATCCGAACGTCGAGATCGTGGCCGTCAGCGACCTCGTTCCCGACCGCCGCCGCGGCCTCATGAAAGCGTGCCGATGCGACAAATCGTACGAGTCGCTCGAAGTGCTCGTCACGGACCCGAAGATCGAGGCCGTCTTCGTTGCCACCGACGCCCCCAGCCACGCCCGCCACTGCATGGAGGTGATGAAGCACGGCAAGCACGTGATGACGGCCGTCCCGGCCACCTGGGGGTCCGTCGAGGAGGCCGAGCAACTTCTGGAAACCGTCCGGGAAACCGGCCTGACGTACATGATGGCCGAGACCAGCGTCTACCGGGCCGACTGCTGGGCCATGCGGCAAATCTACCAGGCCGGAGGATTCGGACGCCTCGTCTACTCCGAGGGCGAGTACTACCACTACACCGCCAAGCCGATCCCTTCCTTTAAAGGATGGCGGGTCGGCTCGCCGCCCCTCTGGTACCCGACCCACTCCACCGCCTACTACGTGGGCGTGACGGGCAAACGGTTCACGTCCGTCTCGTGCGCGGGGTTCCGCGGCGACTTCCCGGAATACAAACCGGGCGGCAACCGGTACGAGAACCCGTTCACCGACGAGATCGCCCTCTTCGCCACGAGCGAGGGCGGGGCGTCGCGGATGTCGAAACTCAAGGCCGTCCGAGGCCGCGTCGTCGAAACCGGCCGCGTCTTCGGCGAACGCGGGTGGATGGACGGCACCCGGTACCACGGTGCGGCCAAGGATCTGCCGGACCTCGCCCGGCCGCCCCTGCCGCCGGGCGTCCCGGCCGGCGGACACGGCGGGTCGCACGGGCCGCTCGCCGACGAGTTCATCACCGCCATTCTCCAGGATCGCGAGCCGCTCGTGAACGTCTACGAGGCCCTGGCCATGACCGTGCCCGGCATCATCGCCCACGCCTCGGCCCTGAAGGACGGCGAGAGGCTCAAGGTGCCCCGGTACGAGCCGCCCAAGGCCTGAGGCCTGAAAGGCTCCATCGCCCCGAGCCGCCATCGCCCCGAGCCGCCATCGCCCCGAGCCGCCATCGTAAGATGGCGGGTACCCCGATCCGCCGACGAGCCCCCCGCGCGCCCCACCGCGCCCGCCTCCGACCTACCCGCCCGAACGGGCGGCTCGGGTGCGGCGCCCCGAAATCGATATTTTAGTGCATATTGCCTCCCGTCCATACGGGGTTAAAAACGGGGCACAAAGCGACCAAAAACGATCAATTCCGGTCAAAAAACGAAAAAAGCCGAAAAAAGCCGAAAGTTTCGCCTTGCCCAGTTTAACATTTGCGCGACAAATCGGCTCTGGCGCTCGAAAAACGGCGATTCGGGCGCCAAATAGGGCCCCAAACCGTGTTTCGCCCCCAAGCCATTTTCTCAGAATATATGAACAGCGCCGCTTACTGACGTGCGCGGCGAGCGGGGGCCGGACCGCCGTCGCGTGGTCCGGGACGGCCCGCCCGTGCGTTTTTTTGGTTCAAGTCCCATTACCGGGGAGCACGTTTCCTGAACCCCCCATGCC
>CAYTJE010000267.1:0-1825 GCA_964437855.1 uncultured Anaerolineales bacterium
GACGAGAAAGGCCACGATGGACCGCCTCTGGGCCCCCTGGCGAATGGCGTACATCGACGGGATGGACGAGTGCGGTCCGGGCGGCGGGTGCTTCCTGTGCACCGCCCGCGACGCCGGCAACGACCGCGACGCCCTCGTCATCCTTCGCCGACCGCCCGTCTTCGCCGTCCTGAACCGCTTCCCGTACAACAACGGCCACACGCTCGTCGTGCCGGAGGCCCACAAGGGCGAGATGGACGAGTTGACCGACGCGGAGATGCTGGGCCTGATGGCCGTCTCGAGCGACATCCTCGCGGCCTTCCGGCAGATCTTCCGGCCGGACGGCTTCAACGTGGGGCTGAACGTGGGCCGGGTGGCCGGGGCGGGGCTGCCCGGACACCTGCACCTGCACATCGTCCCGCGATGGAGCGGCGACACGAACTTCATGCCCGTGCTCGGCCAGACGAAGGTGATTCCGCAGTCGCTCGAGGACACCTACGCCCGGATCGTCGAGGCGCTGGCGCCCGGCACATGAGAGATGCGAGACGATGCGCGGTGGGCAGTCTTGCCCGCCGCGCGGTGCCCAGGACTGGGCACCGCGCCACGCTTCGAAACCAAGGCGCGCGGTGGGTACGGAGACCCACCGCGCGGCACTCGGAGGCGTACGGCGAGACCCACCGCGCTACCGCCGTATCGGCAGGATGCCCCCCATGCTGACCCGCCAGGACGTGGAGGCCCGCGAACGCCGCGAACTCGCCCCCTATGCCGCCAAGAGCGCCGAATCGCGCGGCCGCCGGCATCCCGAGCCCGAACACGACTACCGGACGGCCTACCAGCGGGACCGCGACCGCGTGGTCCACTCAACGGCGTTCCGTCGGCTGGAGTACAAGACGCAGGTCTTCCTGACGCACGAGGGCGATTTCTTCCGGACCCGCCTGACGCATACCCTGGAGGTGGCCCAGATCGCCCGGACGCTGGCCCGCTCGCTCAACCTGAACGAGGACCTCACGGAGGCGGTGGCCCTCGCGCACGACGTGGGCCATACGCCGTTCGGCCACGCCGGCGAGGCGACCCTGCGGGAACTGATGGCCGGCGCGGGCGGCTTCGAGCACAACCGCCACGGCGTCCGCATCATCGACGACCTGGAACATCCGTACCCGCAGTTCCGGGGGCTGAACCTGACCTACGAGGTCCGCGAATGCATCGCCAAGCACGCCACGGCGTACGATGCGTCGAGCGCCGACGGGTTCGGCGACGGCTGGCCGCCCCTGGAAGGCCAGGCCGTGGACGTGGCCGATTCCATCGCCTACGACAGCCACGACCTGGACGACGCGCTGGCGATGGGCATCGTCTCGCCGGCGGACCTGGAGGACCTGGCCGTCTTCCGGCAGGCGGCGTCGGACTTCGCCTCCTCCCTGGCGGACCTCTCGCCCGACCAGCGGACCCGGCGGATCGCGAAACTGCTGATCCAACTGATGGCCAGCGACGCCATCGAGACCAGCGAGGCCGCCATCCGCGAGGCGGGCGTGGCCAGCGTCGAGGAGGTCCGCCGGGCCCCGCGGCGCCTCATCCGCCTCTGTGACGACCTCGCCGGCAAGGTCGAGGGCCTCGAGGCGTTCCTCATGCAGCGCGTGTACCGCCACTACCGCGTGGTCCGGATGACCGCCAAGGCCAAGCGGTTCCTCCAGCGCATCTTCGAGGCGTACCAGACGAATCCCGACATGCTGCCGCCCGAGCACCGGGCCCGGGCCGAGGCCGAGGGCCTGGAGCGCGCCATCGCGGACTACATCGCCGCCATGACCGACCGCTTCGCCCAGGACGAGTACCAGCGCCTCTACGAGCCGTT
>CAYTJE010000267.1:1925-4433 GCA_964437855.1 uncultured Anaerolineales bacterium
CCGTGAAACGGCAACGGCCACGGCGAGATTCTTCGTCGGCCGTACGGCCTCCTCAGAATGACAACGCCTGCAAAGAGCGCGGCCCGTACCCTTTTACAGCACGGGTCCGTACGGACGGGCCGCGCGATACATGTAAGCAAGGCGCGCTACATCTGCTCGGGTTCGTCTTCCTGCGGCTCACCGCCCTCTGCCTGCTCGCCGCCCTCGTCGGGCGGTGGTTCGATTTCGGCGGATTCGGACGGCGGCTCGGCTTCGGCGGATTCGGGCTCGGCGGGGGCCTCGGCGCCGCCCTCGATGGGCAGTTCCTCTTCCTCCGCCTCTTCCATGTAGACCTCTTCGATGTCGGTGGCGTCCACGCTCCGCCGCATCAGGAAGTAGATGACCGTCTGCGAGCAGAAGAAGAAACTCACGAGGAACGCCATCATCATGCCCAGCACCACCCACACCCAGAAGACGAACAGGTACGTGGCGGTCGGCTCGGACCAGAACTGCTCGAAGCCGGGCGCCGGCCAGGGAGTCGCCAGCGTCGGCACCTCCCACAGGCGGTCGATCTTGTCGGTCGCCTCGCCCTGCCCCCACGAGAAGACCCCGATGGCCTCGTGCGTGATCCGCAGCGTCAGGAACGCCACGAACTTCACCAGGATGAACGTCGCGCAGCCGTAGATGATGCTGAAGACCGTGGAGAACAGGTATTTCCACGGGCGGCTGGAGATGTAGGAGATGCTCCGGCTGATGGCGTCGAACGAGTCGGAGCCCTCGGCGGCGATGGTCGGCCACTGGAGCCCCACGCTGAACGCCCCGCCGATGAAGATCAGCGCCAGCACCACGCCCATCAGGAGCGGCAGGATCAGGAGAATCCCCGCCAGCCACTCGCCCAGGTACGGAATCATGAGCGGCAGCCCCGCCAGCACCCCCATCACCAGCGCCAGGAACACCAGCACCCCGAACGGGATGAGCGGGCTGGTGACGGTGCTCGGCCACTTGCGGCAGGCGAAGCCGAGGGCCTGCTTGGCCGGCACGCTTTCCTCGCGGGCCACCCGCACCGCCGCCATCCGCGTGACCGCCCCGCCCACCAGGGCCCAGATCCCCAGCATCAGCACCGTGTTGACGAGGGCGAACCAGGGCGTCCGCTGCCAATAGGCGACGGCCAGGGTCACCAGGTGGCGGACCCCGGTGGCCGGCGCCATCATGAAGGACAGGAAGTCGTCCCACGTGCTGTCGCCGACGTACGGGAGGGACCAGTCGCCCCAGAGGGTCGTGGTGCTGATCAGGTAGATATGCTCGAAGAAACTCCGGCCGTAGACCTCGGTCTCGGTCTGCCCGACGGGAGCGGGGAGTTGGTCCACCAGCACCGCCAGCCAGAACGAGGCGGCCAGCGCCAGGAAGCACAGGACCAGGTTGGCCGGGTGGATCGCCATCCGGAACGACCGGAGGATCTCCAGGAACTGAAAACACCGCCGCCAGTCAACACGCCGGACCTCGGTGGCTTCTTCGGACATGGGACGCTCCTTTTCCGGGACGTGACGGCCGCTGTGCCGGGTGCACTCTCCCCTTGCGGGCCCACCTGGCCCGCCCCATATTCGGGCGGACCCCGGGGGGTGTCAAGTGTTAATATCGCTTGCGTCCTGCCCGGCCGACGGGTTGGGCGGCGGCTTCGGGGAACCGCCGGCGTCGTCGGCCACCTGGTCGATCGGCCGGCTCACGACGTACCGCTCGTCGAACCACCGGCCGAGTTCGGCCATCCGGCACCGCGCGCAGCAGAACGGCCAGTGGCACCGGTGCTGAGGGTCGGCCGGGTTCAGGGGACGGTCGCAGTATCGGCAGCGTTCGGCTCCGGAGGGCGTCATCGGGATCTCACGAATCGTTCGGGCAGGTGCCGGACGCCTTCTTGCAGCCGGTGCAGGGGGCCGAGTCGCCCTTCTTGCAGGCGGCGTCCTCGCCGGCAGTCGTGTCGCCGGCCTTCTTATCGCCACCCTCGGCCTTTTTCGCGTCGCGCTGGTAGGAATCGCTGCGGTAATCGGTGGCGTAGAAGCCCGAGCCCTTGAAGATGAGTGCCCCGCCCGTGCCGAGCAGCCGGCGGACCTTGTGCTCGCCGCACTCCGGGCAGGTGCGGATCGGCCTGGCCTTGATCGACTGGAACTTCTCGAACGTGTGGCCGCAAGCCTCGCACTCGTACTCGTAGGTCGGCATGATGGTCCTTTCCGTGCCGCGACTCGGGATGGCCTTTGGCGCGGTGGGTCTCCGTACCCACCGCGCCCGGAACACCTTTGCTGGTCTGCGCGGCCCGTACGGGCCGCGCACGAGTCGGCGCTGCCGTGCTATTGAGACCGGCAAAACCAATGGTACAAGAAAGGTGCCACGGTTTGCTTGTCAAACCGTGCGCCGCGGCCCCGGAATCACGGATTGCGAGCAATCCGTGGCACCCACTGCATGGCGGCAGCCAGGCTGTCATCCTGAGCGAAGCGAAGGATCTCGCCGTGCGAACGGCCGAACAGCAACGGCCACGGC
>CAYTJE010000268.1:0-4363 GCA_964437855.1 uncultured Anaerolineales bacterium
CCGCATCATCTGCGGCGGGAACCTCATCTCCGGCTTCGCCCACAGCCGCGACCTCGCCTACGTCTCGCCCCTGCTGAAGAACTACTTTACCGATGAGAAGGTCTTCGAAACGCTCCACCTGTGCGAGCAGCACGGCGTGAACACGGCCCTGCTGCGGCTCGATGCCCACGTCCTCGGCCTCCTGGACCGGTACTGGAACAAGGAGGGCGGCACGATCCAGTGGATCGCCCAGGTCAAACCCCCCAAAGCCGACCGCATCGAGGGCGACATCCAGAAGGCGATCGACGGCGGGGCCATGGCCTGTTACATCCAGGGCGGCGTCGGCGACCGCTGGGTGACGGGGGGCAGGGTCGACCTGCTGGAACGGGCGGTCGAGTTCATCCGCCGCAAGAAGATGCCGGCGGGGATCGGCGGCCACAAGATCGACGTCCCCATTGCCGTGGAGGAGGCCGGCATCGCCCCGGACTTCTACATGAAGACCCTCCATCCGACCGACTACTGGTCGTACACGCGCCAGCGCGAGCACGATAACAGTTGGTCGGCCGCGCCGGAGAAGACGGCCGAGTACATGGAGGGCGTCCGGCGGCCGTGGATCGCCTTCAAGGTGCTGGCCGCCGGGGCGATCCATCCCCGCAAGGGCCTGCGGTACGCCTTCGAGAAGGGGGCGGACTTCGTCTGCCTGGGGATGTTCGACTTCCAGGTGGCCGAGGACTGCGCGATTGCGCGCGACCTCCTCGCCGGCGACCTCCAGCGCAAACGGGCGTGGCGCGCGTGACGGTTCGGCGAATCCGTTTTCAACGCAGAGGCCGCGGAGATGTTAAAACCCTCCGTCATCCTTGGAGCCGTCGTGGGGAAACGGCTTAGGGCGACTTTGTCAACTTCGCCGTCAGCCACAAAGGCCGTGGCGCGGTGCCCCGTCGTGGGCACCGCGCGGTGGGCAAGACGGCCCACCGCGCTAGAGTCGTTGTCGGTTGGTAAGAGTTGACAAAGGAGCCTTAGGCGTGGGGGCTTCACAGGCAGGCATCGCCTTGTGAGGTGGTGTCCTGTTTGTCGTCCGGCACATCGGGGGGGCGATGCGGGTCGGCGCGGCGCGGCGGGTCGGCCTTCCCGGTACGGGCCCTTTTACTTCACGGGTCCGCATGGATCCGTATGGACCGGACCAGGCCCGAGGCGTCCAGGTCCCAATCCTCGTAGCCCGCCAGAATGAGGTTCAGGTAATCGGGGTCCGGGGGCGCCACGGGCCGGCCGGACTGCATCCGGTAGGCCATCGCCTCGAAGCGCCATCGCTCCGATCGGACCCGGACGTGGATGCGGCGGTAGAGGTCGGGGCACCCCTGGAGGGTGTCCAGCGCCGCCAGGTCGCGGGGGGTGAGTTCGTACAGGGCGCCCGGCACGCGGTCGGCCGGCGAGGGCAGGATATCCGCCCACGTGCGGAACAGGAGGCGGTAGGCCGGCAGGGCCGCGCGCACCACCGGCACCGCCTCCGGGCACCAGAGGGCCATGTGGGCCCGGTACAGGTTCGCCCCGTAGGCGAAGTACAGCGTCCCCCCGCTCAGGGCCGTCGGCGACATGGCGGGGGAAGCGTACCCCGTTTTTCGGGGGAGTCAAGTGAATCGTCCGCCGGGGTCGGCGCCGGCGCGTTTTTCGGTCGCGTCCGGGGCGGGGCCGGTCTTAGAATCGTGCGAGGCGCCGTCCGCGGATGCCCTCGTCCCGGTCGAGGGTTGACCGGAGAACCTCGCAGGGAGGCTGTTGCCATGAGACGCGCGCTGCTTCCGGCCGCCCTTCTGCTGGCCCTCGCCTCCGCCGGCCGGGCACAGGTGTGGGAGGGCTGGCCCGACCCCACCGCCAACCACGTGGTGCCGTACCACGACAGCGGCCTGACGCACGGGCCGGTCCTGGGCCGGCCGACGGCCACGTCCGTCCGCGTGTGGGTCCGGACGGCGAAGCCGATGCCGTTCAAGGTGGTCTGCGCGCCGGCCCTGCCGCTCTCGGCCGATTCGCCGGGCGTCGCGGGCGAGACCCTCAAGGACCGCGACAACACCGGCTTCGTGGACCTCGACGGCCTCGCGCCCAACACGCGGTACGTCTACGGCGTGGTCCTGGACGGGGCCCTGGTGGACACCCGGATGGATGTCGACCGGCCCTGGCCCACGCTGCGGACGCTCCCCGACGCCGACGCTTACCGCGGCGACCTGAACCCCCGGGGCCTGTTCAACCTGTGCTTCTCCATCGGGTGCGGCGGCCGGCAGGCGCCGCGGCGCTACGGCAGCCCGGCCTCATTCCACCATCTCGTCAAGGCGCACCGCGACGACCTGCACGTCCACCTGATGAACGGCGATTTCATCTACGAGGAGCCCGGCGTCCGGAAGGGCGGCAAGGCCACGCTCGAGCAGTACCGCGAGAACTATCGTATCTACCTGAGCCGCGGGCGCTCGATGGCCGAACTGTTCCGGTACGTGCCGGCCATGTTCACGATCGACGACCACGAACTGGGGACGGAGCGCGGCCGGGGCCCCGCCGCCGCCAGCCGGGCCTGGGACGAGTACGCCGGCTGGGCCAACCTGCCGGGGCCCAGGGGCGAGCACCCGCGCGGCGGCGAGACGTTCGACGCCTCCTTCCCCATCTACTTCGACTGGCGCGTGGCCAACTGCCACGTCTTTGCCCTCGACTGCCGGCGCGAGCGGGCCGGCAAATCCATTCTCGGCAAGGCGCAGCGCCGATGGCTGCTGGACGGCGCGGCCGGGACCGACGCCGACATCGTCTTCGTCGTCTCCAGCGTGCCGTGGGTCATCCCGCACACGGCGGCTCACGTCCGGCCGGGCGACTTCAAGCCGAAAGGCGACTCGTTTCTCGTGGCCCTGGAGGAACGCGAGCGGCTCCTCCAGGCGTTCGACGCCCTGGCCAAGCCCGTCCTCATCCTGACCGGCGACGTGCACAACTCCTTTGCCGTCCGCATCACCGACAACGTGTGGGAGTTCATGTGCGGCCCGATGAACTCGCAGGGGCACCCCATCGCCACCGCCGGCGACCCGCCCTTCGGCGGACCGTACGAGTCGGCCGGCCGGACGGTGCAGATCAGGTGGGTGGCCGGCTGGCCGAACAACGTCCACTATTCGCGGTTGCAGAGCACGCTCTACACCGTGGTCCAGGTGAACAACGTGCTGAAGACCGCCCGGCCGAAGGGCCCCGGCTACCAGTGGGTGGCGTACGACGCCCCGCAGGTGGTGGTCCGCTTCCACGACGGCTACACCGGCAAACTGCTGTACGCCGAGGCCGTCTCGACGGCCGACGTCGGACGGAAGTGAGTGGGGGCGCTGCGGGCGGCAAGCGGGAACGCGGCTATCTGCCCTGATCCCCCGCCACGCCGGTGGCGAGCCCTTCCAGCCCCGCCGGGTTGCGGACGGTGATGACCTTGCCGTCGACGGCCACGAGGTCCTGGCCGGCCAGGCGGCCGAACGCGCGGCTGAGTGTCTCCGGGGCGACGTTCAGGAATCGGGCGAGTTCGCCCTTCGGCAGGTCCAGCCGGACCGACGCCCCCTTCTCCATCGCCACGCCCTTCTTGCGCGCCAGGTCCGTCAGGTATCGGGCCAGCCGGCCGGCGGCGTCGTTCAGGGTAATCTGCCCGACGAGGCCGGCCATCTGCCGGCACAGTTTGGCGAGCGAGGCGATCATGCCGATGGCCAGCGCCGGCTGCTCGGCCAGGCCCTCGGCGATACGGTCCCGCGGGAAGAAGGCCAGGCGGCTGGCTTCGAGGGTCTCGGCCCAGGCGGGGAACGTCTCGCCGGCGAACATGGCGGCCTCGGCAAACGCCTGGCCGGGGCCGAAGACGTGCAGCGTCTGCTGCCGCCCGTCCGGCGAGAGTTTGTAGACCTTGACCTTGCCCTCCAGGACCACGTAGAAGCCGTCGGCCTCGTCGTTCTCGCGGAAGAGGACCTGGCCGGCGGGCATCCGGCGGGCGGTGGCCAGCGCGGCCGCCGCCTCCCGGGCCTTGTCGTCCAGGTGGGCGAACAGGGAGACGTGTTGCAGCGCCTCGGCGATGCTCATGGCAGGGATGATTGTAGAGCAGGGAGGCCCCTTACCGCAAGCGCTGCGCCGGTTGAACCGCCCGGGCCGCGACCGTGAGGTCGCGGGTACACCCCCGCGCCGGCGCGCCCGCGGCGCGCGAAGCTCGTCAGCGGATCGGGGTACCCGCCATCTTACGATGGCAGATCGGGCGGTGGGGTCGGGCGCGGCTCGGGGGCGTGGCGTGGCCGTCAGTTCGCCCGCGGGTGGGCCGACTCGTAAATCTCCTTGAGCCGGCTGGCGGTCACGTGGGTGTAGATTTGCGTGGTCGAGAGGCTGCGGTGGCCCAGCAGTTCCTGGA
>CAYTJE010000269.1:0-4355 GCA_964437855.1 uncultured Anaerolineales bacterium
TGTCCCATTCGTCGATGATCTCGGCCAGCAGCCGGTGCACCACCCCGTGCCCGCACCCGGGGCAGTAGTGGGTGCGGGTGGGGAGGAGGGATTTCGGGCGGCCGAGTTTGAGGGTGGTGGCATCGGGTTCGGGCATTGCGACATCCTTTGGTTGCGTGCAGGCACGTAACTGGGTAACTGGGTGACTAGGTGACTGGGGCGCCGCAGGCCTCCGGTTGCGGGTTCAATCCCGTCTCCGATTCACGGAAGCCAATAGGCCGGCCAGAACGGCATCAAGCCGGTGCGTCAGTTCGCGGGCGGCGGCGAGTTCCTCTCCGCGAATCCATTCCAGCCGCCTGGCCAATTCCGCGTACGTTTGCAGTTCGAAGAGGCTACCTCGTGCGATCTCCAGGTAGCGCCTGAACTCGGCCTTTCGCCCCCGACCGTATCCTTCGGCAATGTTCGCCGGTACGCTGGCGGCCGCCCGGCGCATCTGGGACACCATGCCGTATTGCTCCGATTTCGGAAAGTCTGCGGTAAGACGAAACACCGCCTGAGCCAAGTCCATCCCCAGTTGCCACGCCACCAGATCGCGGTACGTGCGGATGTTCTCAGGCGACTCCGTTGTCATACGCCGCGCCCCCCCATAATCCGTCCCAGTCACCCAGTTACCTAGTCACCCAGTCACCTGGTTACCCAGTTTCCTTCCTCACTCCTTACTCATCACCTCCCGCACCCGCGCCGCCACCTCCTCCACGCCCGGCACGCCACCGCCGGCGCGCCAGTGCAGGTCCACCGGCCGGGGGTTATCGTACAGCGCCAATTTCACGTCCTCGATCAACTGGCCCCAACTCATCTCGACCACCAGGAACCGTGCGCCGCGGCCGGCGGCCTGGCGAATGGGCTCGACCGGGAACGGCCAGAGCGTGATCGGCCGCACCAGGCCCGCCCGGATGCCGTCCGCACGCGCCGCCCGGGCCGCGTCGCGCGCAATCCGCGCGCTCGTGCCGTAGGCCACCAGGACGATCTCGGCGTCGTCCGTCTCATCCTCGTCCCAGCGGGGCAGTTCGGCCTCCATCCGCTCGTACTTGGCGCGGAGACGGCGGTTGAAGTCCTCCAGTTCCCCCGGCCGCCAGTAGAAACTTTTGACGATACGTTTCTCCCGCCCCCCGGAGGCGCCGGTCAGGGCCCACTCGTGATCCCGAACGGCCGGCACGTTTGTCATGGGCGGGAGGACGACCGGTTCCATCATCTGCCCGAGTTGCTGGTCCGAGAGGAGGAGGACGGGACACCGCCAGGTCTCGGCCAGGTCGAACGCCTCGCAGGCGAAGTCGCACATCTCCTGGACGGTGTGCGGCGCGAGGACGATGAGCCGGTAGTCGCCGTGCCCCCCGCCGCGCGTGGCCTGGAAGTAGTCGCCCTGGGCGCAGCGGACGTCGCCCAGGCCCGGCCCGCCCCGCTGCACGTTGACGATAAGGGCAGGCAGTTCGCTGCCGGCCAGGTAACTGATGCCTTCCTGCTTCAGGCTGATGCCGGGGCTGGACGAGGAGGTCATGGCCCGCGCCCCGGCAGCAGCGGCGCCGTGGATGAGGCTGATGGCGGCCAGTTCGCTCTCGGCCTGGATGAACGTGCCGCCCACCTCCGGCACGCGCCACGACATGTACTCCGGCAGGTCGTTCTGCGGCGTGATGGGGTACCCGAAGTAGAATCGGCACCCGCCGCGGATCGCGCCCTCGCCGGCGGCCACGTTGCCCGTGATCAGGACCTTCTGCCGGCGCTGCTGACTGGGGGGGGTCTGGACCGTCACGCCTCTCTCCTCCCTCCGGTGCGTCCGATGGGGACCGTCCGCCGTGCCCCTGGGCTGCGCGCGGCCCGTACGGGCCGCGCGCAACATGCGGGGACGGTTCATCTTACGGAGGGGTCGGCACAGGGGCAACGCGAAAACGCGACGGCAGGCAGCGGGAAACAGCCAGTAGGAAACAACAAGACCAACGGCTAACAACAGGTCTCACGCAAAGCCGCCAAGCCAGAAGAAGGACAGCGGCAAAGGGCAACCGCAATAACCAGTGCGGCAACGGGGATCAGGCCGTAGGACGTTGTTGCGTCTTGGCGCCTTTGCGTGAGGCAACCCGGAAGGCGTTACGCGAGATTGGTCGAGTAGCTCAGCCATTCGGCTTTTGCCCTCACAGATCCGTACGTGCGGATTTCCCGCATACGGCTCTTCCCAAGGGTAACCCGAGTCAGCCCGGACGCGGCGTCCAGGGGGGCGTGATGGACGGACGGGGCAAGGGGAACCGCGCAAGCAGGACATTGAATCGCTCCCACGTCATCCGCCGCTGGCTCCGGCGCCGAAGCGCCCGGTACCACAGGCGCACCACGTTCCGACGGAAGCGATGCAATGAGCGGAAGTGGCTCGGCAGACCGTAGTACGCGTAGTGCCCGCGCAGCACCCGGCTGAGCCATCGGTGCTGGTCGGCCACCGGCGTGTGCATCCGTCGCCGGGCCTCCGCCCGGACCCGCCGGAGCTTCGACGTCAGCCGCCGGCTCTGGGGCTTGCGCTTCACCACGAATCGCCCTGCCCGGCTCCAACCCCCATAATGGGTGAAGCCCAGGAAGGCGAACGTCTCCGGGCGCCGCTGGCCCTGCTGGGCCCGGCGGAGCGTCGGGAACCTCCCGAACGCGATCAGCCGGGTCTTGACCTCGTGCAGCGTCTGGCCGAACTTCGCCATCCGCTCCTTGAGGTCAGCCAGCATCTGCCGCGCATCTTGCGCATACTGAAAGCCCATCACGAAGTCGTCGGCGTACCGCACGATGACCACCCGGCCTCGCGCGCGTCGCCGGCGCCACTGGTGGACCCACAGGTCCAGCGCGTAGTGCAGGAAGATGTTGGCCAGCAGCGGGCTGATGCCCGCGCCTTGCGGCGTCCCCTCTACCGTCTTCTGCCACCTCCCGTCCTCCAGAACGCCGGCCTTGAGCCACTTCCGAATCAGCCGGAGGACTCGCCGGTCGGCGATCCGGTGCTCGACCAGAGGTTGTCCCACCGGCAGTTGAAGGTTGGCGGGGCGGCTGATCGGCATCGTACCGTTCCTTGGCTTCCACGGCAACCCTCATTTCGAGAACGCCTCATACGTGCCCGTCTCGCGCTGTTCGATCGTGCCTCATGGTTTTCCCTCTCAGGCGACATCCGTCTCGGTGGCCGGCTGCTCGTCGAGGGACGCCTTCGGCATCCACAGGTGTTTATAGCCCATGATCCGGCGGAACGCCTTCTCCGCCTCCAGCCACGCCGCCGCCGCGGCGATGGGCGAGGATCAGGTCGCCCTCTCTGCCATCCCAGTGGCGGACGGTCGTGAGGACGGTCAGCCAGCGGTTCGGCCCCGTGTCGGTGCGCCGCTCGCGCCAGAGTTGCTCGCCGTCGGACGCATAGAGTACCATGGCATCCACGCCTTTGGCCGAGCGGTCGTTGCCGCGGTCGACCCCAGCCAGTTCCTTGCCGGGCAAATCGGGCCGGAAGTCGCCGACGATACTGTGCTGCGAATGACCGCACGGACGCTTCCAGCGCAGCGTCCCGTCCCGGCCGAGCAGCGCAAACGTGTGTCCGCCACAACAGGCGAGGGCGATCTCGTCGCCATTGGCGGCCCAACCGTCCACGTCGCCCACGGCCACGGCGTCGGCGTGGCCGGGCAGATCGGCCTCCCAGAGTTTCGTACCGTCGTGATCGAGGAGCGCGAAGCCGCAGGCCAGTTCGTCCCTGCGGTCGCCATCGAAATCGTGAGGCCAGGGATAATGGCCGGTGTTCCCCTTACAGGTCCAAAGGACGTTCAAGTCGGGGTCCAGCGCCCAGACCTGGCCGTAGCGGGTCTTGACAACGATATCCCGGGGCCGGTCCCGGCCCGAAAAGTTGGCGAAGGCGATGCAGTCGTTGGCGTTGGCGGCGGGCAGCGCCGCTTCACGCTCCAAGCGGCCGGTCTTGCCGTCGGCACTCTTCAGCCGGCCGTCCGTGACGGTGACGACCTCATTTTGGCCGTCCGCATCAACGTCGTAGATCTGCACGGGCACGTCGAAGTTTGCCCGGTGCTTGCCCGTTTTCGCCCGTCCGGTGCGCCAGAGCGTCTTGCCCGCGACATCAAGGGCGGTCACGCAGGTGATGTTCTGCCCACGGTTTTGCGCCACCACGATGTCCCGTCGCCCGTCGCCGTCGAGGTCGCTACATCCGTCCCGGTCCGCGGAACGGAAAACGCGCCGCGGGGTCCTTTTCCCTGGCTCGGAAGCCTGTCATGTGTATGATGAAGCCTTCGTGAGAACTGAGAGCCAAGGGGAAAGCCGATGGCCAAGCAAAGACGACCGAACGCAGACACGCTGAGGGAATGGGCGCGGGG
>CAYTJE010000270.1:0-4344 GCA_964437855.1 uncultured Anaerolineales bacterium
GCTCGGGGCGATGGCGGCTCGGGGCGATGGCGGCTCGGGGCGATGGCGGCTCGGGGCGATGGCGGCTCGGAGGCTCTTTGCCTTAGCCGCGCATCGCCACGCTGGACCATTTCGACATCAGTTCCACCAGGGCGCCGAAGTCGCGCCCGCCCATGCCGAGGTTCTCGGCAGCCGAGAGGAGTTGACGGGTGGCGGCCGTCAGGGGCGCCGGCAAATCGAGTTGCTGACCCAACTCCAGGGCCAGGTTCAGATCGTTGACCATGTGCCGGAGGTAGAAGTTCGGCCGGCCGCCGGGGTTTACCACCGTGTGCTCGGCGTCGCGGAGGACCTGGCAGTCGAGCGGCCCGGCGTGGAGGACCTCCATCATGGTCTCGAAGGGCACGCCGTTCTTCCGCGCCAGGACGAAGTACTCGGCAAAGCCCTGCGTCAGGGTGGCCACCAGGATGTTGCAGGCCAGTTTAAGGGTGGCGGCCTTGCCGACGTCGCCGACGTGGTGGATATCGGAGCCGAGGGCCTCGAGCACCTTCCGGGCCTTCTCGAGGTCGTCGGCCGACCCGCCGACGAGGATCTGAAGGTTGCCCTCGCGGGCGGCCTGGACGCTCCGCATCACGGGCGCTTCCAGGTACCGGACGCTCAGGCTCCGCAGGGCGGTGGCGGCCCGGAACGCAATGGTCGGGCTCGTCGTGGAACAGTTGACGACCACGGCCCCGCGCTTGAGGCCGCGGCTGGCACCGTCCTCGCCGAACAGGACCGTATCGAGTGCGGCGTCGTCGGCCACCATGAGGATGACGACGTCGGCTCCCTTGGCGGCGGCGGCGGGGGTGTCGGCCAGGGTGGCGCCCGCGTCGACCGCCTCCTGGGCCTTCTCGCGTGTCCGGTTCCAGACCTGGAGGGAGAACCCGGCCCGCAGCAGGGTCGTCGCCATGGGCACGCCCATCAGGCCCTGGCCGATGAAGCCCACCTTGGTCCGTCGGCGGCTGGAGCGGGACCGGCGGCGGGACGATTGGCTCGCGCCGGCCGTCTTTTTGGAGTCGGCCGATTTGACGGTGCTGCGGCCCTTTGAGGAGGCGGCCTTTCCGCTCCGGGATGACGTCCCCTTCCCGGCCTTGGGCTTGCCCTTGGCGGAGGAGGCTTTCCGTGCCTTGCCGCCGGCCTTGGCGGCCTTCTTCTTCGACGATTCCGACTTTCGGGCGGATCGGGATTTCCTGGACTTGGCCATTGGCGCATCCTTCCCGTTGCTCGTCACTCGACGACGAGCGGCAGTGCCGCTCCGCAGGCGCCACAGGCGGCGCCGCGGAGCCTCCGCGCAGAAACACCCATCCCGCGCCGCTCGATCACGGTCGCCCCGCACGAGGGGCAGACCGTATCCTGCATCCCCATCATGTTGCCGGCATAGACGAACCGGAGCCCGGCTTCGCGGCCGAGGTCAATGGCCCGCTCGATCGTCTCCAGGGGCGTCGGCGGCGTCTCGTGGTCCTGGTAATCCGGGTGGAACCGCGTCACGTGCCAGGGCACGTCGGGCGACACCGACGCCAGGAACGCCGCCATGGCCTTGAGGTCGTCCGGATCATCGTTCTGGCCGGGCACCAGCAGGGTGGTCACCTCCACGTGGATACCCGCCTCGTGCATGCGTCGGATGGTCTCTTTGACCGGCTCGAGGCGGGCCTTGCAGACCTTGCGGTAGAAGGCGTCGGTCCAGGCCTTCAGGTCGACGTTGGCGGCGTCGAGCCAGTCGGCCATTGCCTCCAGGGCCTCGGCGGTCATGAACCCGTTGGTCACGAAGGTGTTCTTCATGCCCTCCTGCCGGGCCAGGACGGCCGTATCCCGGGCGTATTCAAAGAAGATGGTCGGCTCGGTGTAGGTGTAGGAGATCGAGGCACAGTCGTTGCGTTTGGCATCTTCGATGATCTCGTCCGGCGAGAGGGGTTGACCGGGCATCTCGCCCGCGCTGGACCGCGGCCACTGGGAGATCTGCCAGTTCTGGCAGAACCCGCACTGGAAGTTGCAGCCGACCGTGGCGATGGAATACGCCCGGGTGCCCGGCAGAAAATGAAACAGCGGCTTTTTCTCGATCGGGTCCACGTGATTGGCGATCGCCCGGCCGTAGACCAGCGACACGAGCGTGCCGTCGCGGTTCTCGCGGACCTTGCAGATGCCGCGATCGCCCGCCTTGATGTGACACCTGTGGGCGCAGAGGTGGCAGTCGACGGCCCCGCCGTCGGCGGGGGTCCAGAGGTCGGCTTTGTGCTCTTCCGGCTGCATGGTGTTGCCTTTGCAAGACTTACGGCGTTCGCGTTCCCGGCCATTCGCTTCGCTCCTGGCCAGGCGTTGGCGCTTCATCCCGCGCGGCCCGTACGGGCCGCGCTGAACCCGATTCTTGTCTTCGTACGCGGCGGGCCGGGAGCCCCGCCGCGCGGGAATCATCAGGATGCGGGGCTGTTACGAGCCGCCCTCGCCGAATTCCGTCCGGATGTGCAGAAGGTTCGCCACGTCGTGCTGGGTGACGACACCGACGAGCCGGCCGTCCTCGACGACCGGCAGCCGGCCGCCGTCGGCGACCTGGCTGAGTTTGCGGAAGACCGAACTGAGGTCCTCTTCCGGCGACACGCTGTCGCCGGCGTCCAGGGGATGCATGGCGTCGCGGACGGTGCGGACGGTCCACTCGCTTTGCGGCAGGCGGCGGACGTCGCCCAACCGCACGAGGCCGCGCACCTGCCCGTCGTCGTCGACGACCGGGAAACTCCGCCTGCGGTACCTGTACACGTACTCCCGGACGAGCCGGTCGAGCGGCAGGTCGGGGGCGACCGAGACGGCGTCCTCCTCCAGGGCGTCGCGGGCGGTCAGCCCTTCCAGGGCCTGGCGGAGCCGGACCTGCTGATAACCGGCCTTGGCCGTCTGCCAGAGGAACAGGCCGATGACCACCAACCAGAACGCGCCCAGCAGCCCGCCGAACAGGAAGTTGACCCCGCCGATCAGGATGAGGACCCCCGCCACCCCCCGGCCGCACCACGACGCCACGTACGTGGCGCGGCGGAAATCGCCCAGGACCTTCCAGAGGACGGCCCGGAGCAGCCGGCCGCCGTCCAGCGGAAAGCCGGGCACCAGGTTGAAGGCCATCAGCACCAGGTTGATAAACATGAAATAGAACATCAGGGCGCGGGCCTGGGCCGGCAGCGCCTCGCCCCCGAGCCAGTAAACGACCCCGCAAGCCAGCCCGATGGCCAGGCTCATCAGGGGGCCGGCGGCCGCCACTTTGAACTCCGTCTCCGGATCGGGCGCCTCGCTGCCGATCCGGGCCATCCCCCCGAAGATAAAGAGCGTGATGCCCTCGACGGGGATGCCCGCCTCCTTGGCCACCAGGCTGTGCGAGAGTTCGTGGGCCAGCACACACACAAACAGCCCAAGCGCCCCGATCAACCCAAGCACCCAGTATTGCCACTGCGGCCAGGGCTGGACGCCGAACCGTTTGTAAACGGCCTCCTCGGGGACGCCGGGATGGTTCTCGGCGTACTCGTTCATCCGGGCCTGGATGTCGGCGCCCCGGCCCCACCATCCGCCCTCGACCAGGCTGCTCAGCGGCAGCCAGGCCGAGGCCAGGCTGTAGGTCAACAGCCCGACGATGATGAGCCACGTGACGTGCACGCGGACCGTGATGCCGAACAACCGGGCGATGGGCCAGCCCGATGCCAGTGACCGATTGGCCATGAAGGTGGCTTCCTGAGTCCTTCCCCGCAACCCCCCATTATAAGGCCGAGGGATGGCAGTTCATCTAAAAAGCAGGAGATATCGGGAGCAACACAATATCAAGGGGGTACGGCTGCCAACCCCTATATGTGGTGCAGGAATCGGCCGAAGGCCCTGACGAGGTGGCTTGTTCAGCGCGAATGCCAGATATGGGCACTCACGAGCCGAAAAACACAGAATGCTGGATATCGCTGCCCAGACGGTGCTTCCCCCGTGGCCGGCCCGGCCGGACACGTTGACCCGCCGGAGCCAGACCAACACCTCTTGCCGTTGCTTGCGGCTTGCGGCCTGCAGCCTGCGGCCTTCTCAGCCTCACCCCATCCCTCTGCCATCGGAGATGGAGGCCGCCGGCCGCGCCTTCACCCCTTACCGACCAGTTTCAGAAACGCCTCCTCGTCCAGCGTCTCGGTGCCGTGCTTCTCGGCGTCGCGGGTCTTGGAGGCGCCGGGCCCCGCGCCGACGACGAGGTAATCGGTCTTGGAGGAGACGCTGGAGGCGGCCTTTCCGCCCTCGCGTCGGATGCGCTCGCGTGCCTCGTCGCGGGTCATGGACTCGAGTTCCCCGGTGACGACGATGGTGAGGCCCTGGAGCCGTCCGCCG
>CAYTJE010000271.1:0-4318 GCA_964437855.1 uncultured Anaerolineales bacterium
CGTCCGAGAGGGCGTAGGAGCCGCCCAGGGTGTACGTGCCGAGCGGGTCGGCGTGGTCGTCCTCGATCGTCACGTTCCCAAGGCCGCCGGCCGGGCTGCCCTCCACGCCAAACCCGCCGAACCGCTTGATGTACTCCCACGTCATGCGGTAGCCGGTGTTGACGGTCAGGCGGTCGAACTGGTGCTCGTCGACGACGAACGCCGTCCAGGTGGAGATGTCGCCCGGGTTCCCCACGTAGAACCGTTTGCCGGTGGGCGTCCGCCAGCGGTTGAAGGTGGTGCCGATGCGCAGGGTGTTGGCGTCGCAGGGCCTCAGGCCCTGGACGACGCGGGCGCCGTACTCGGTGTCCTCCTCCAGCCAGTCGGGGTTGTTATTCCGATGGCCGAAGAACCGGCGGATGCCGTAATTGCCCGTGACCTCGGTCCACATGCGGTCATTGGGATGATAGTGGGCCCTGCCGACGAAGATGTAGGTCCGCATGGGGTCATAGGAATCTTCGCGGGCCAGGAAGCGGGGGTCGATGTCGCCCTCGCCCTTTTCGAGTTCCCGCTTGCCGAAGAAGGCGGCGTGGGTCATCGACAGGGTCAGGTCGTCGGAGACGTCGTACTGGAGGTTGGCGTAAAAGTTGGTGATGTTCTCCTCGGCGTTCATTTCCTTGTCGCCGTCGGTGTGGCGGAACCCGGCCGCCACGCCCCAGGAGTACTTCTCGCCGCCCTCGCCGTAGGTCACCTCGGTACGGGAGAGATTATCGCTGCCGTAAATCTGCGTCAGGGTGCCCTCGGCCTCGGTGAAGCGCTTGGGCACGAGGTTGACCATGCCGTTCATGCCGCCCGGCCCGTGCAGGAGGACGGCCGAGGACCGCAGGACCTCGATCCGCTCGAACATCTTCGCCGGCAGGAAGTAATCCGTCTCGTGGAACTCCCTGAAATACGCCCCGTCCACCATGAACTCCGGGTACGGGTACGTCTGGCCGCGAACCGAGACGAACTGCTTGACCTTTCGTCCGCGGCTCTCGGTCCAGCCCCCGGGGACGTACCGCATGGCATCGACGATGGAGTAGGCCTCGAGCCACTCGATCTCGTCCTCGCCGACGATGCTGGTGGCCGTGTCGAGGCCCGGCGACTCGGTGAGCGGTCGGAGCCGGAGGTCCCGCGGCGGCAGCGCCGACAGGTGCGACCGGTCGCCCTGCTCCACCGGGGCCGGTTTGCCGGTGATGACGACCTCGCCGGCGTCGGCCTCGGCGGGCGGGCCGGCGGCCTCGTCGTCCGCCTTCTTGCCGCCGCCGGCGCCCGATGCCTCGTCGGCCGCCGCCTCGGCCTCCTTCGCCGCCAGGACCGTGTCGGCGGCCCGGGCCACGTCGCCGAGGGCCGGCACCCGGCCGGCCGAGGGACCCTCGGCCCATGCCCCAGCGCAAAGACCCGCCATCACCATCACCGCGACCATGCCCGTTACTGCGCTGTGCTGCCTGTGCACGTTTGCCTCCTTGGTCTCGAGAAACGCGATGGGCCGGCTCTCCCGACCCGCCCCTTACGACCACCGCTCGCTCGCGCTCGCGGCTAGCCAAACCCCCGCGCCAAGCGCCGTTCGACACGCTCACGGCTCGGATCGCCCCCTACGGCGTCCGCAGCGCAATGGCGTGAACCACGCCGTCCCAGGTCTTGACGTAGCCGGTGTCGCCGGCCGTCAGGAAGGCCCCGCAGGACCGGAGGCCGGGAATCTCCCAGGCCGGCCGGCCGGTCCGACCATGGAGGGCGACCAGGCGGCCGTCGCGTCCGGAGTCGACGAAGCGGATCAGGCCGTCCTCGCACGTCAGCGGGCCGCAGCCGTCCGCCCGGCACGTCCAGACGGCTTCGCCGGAGGCCTCGTCCAGGGCCCGCACGTCCGGGCCGCGGACGTAGACCCGGTCGCCGTCGGCCAGGAGATGCCTCGGCAGCGGCACGCCGCGGTGCCAGTGGCACCGCCCGGTCCGACGGTCGAGGCACATGAGCCGGCCGGTCCGGCCGGGGCCGGCGCCGGCCACGTACACGCGGTCGCCGGCCGCCGCCAGCAGCGGCGGAAGCGCCGGCGTCAACGGACGCCCGAACGCCCTGTGCCACCGCTCCCGGCCGGTGGCCGCGTCCATCCCGTGCAGGCCGCGGCAACCGGCGACGAGCAGGGCCTCGCCCGAAGCCGCCACCCGCGACACGAGTCCCTCCTCCGGCAGGGCACGGGTCCACAGGGCCCGGCCCGTCCGGGCATCGAGCAGGTGGACGGTGCCGCCCATCGTCCAGGCCACGCGGTGGCCGGGCAGCGGCACCGGCCGGGACGGATACAGCACGGTCCGCCCCGACCGGTGACCGAAACGCCATGCGGTGCGGCCGGTCCGGGCGGTCAGCGCCACGAGGTCCAGTTTTCCCCCCGGGGCCGACGCCACGCAGTAGACGCGCTGGCCGTCGGCCGCCAGGTATCCGGGCGCGGCCAGGGAGGTTCGCCAAAGCACCTGGCCGAGACGGGCCTCGATGGCGACCACCGCGCCCCCCGGGTCCGATCCGTTCGGACCCCCTTGGGGCCGCCGGACCGCGTACAGGCGGTCCCGGCGAACGACCACGCCGTCGGCCGGCGAGGTCCGCTCGGCCCGCGCGCCTTCGTACCGCCACCGTTCCAGGGCGGGGTCGAGACCCTCCTCCCCCCGGCCGAGGGGGTGGGCAAGGTAGCCGACGAGTGCGCCGAGCAGGACCGTGGCGGCCAAGGCGGCCGCCGTCCGGGCGCCGCGGCGGAGGCGCCGGCGCCGGCGCTCGGACCGAATCGCCGACGTGCAGACCGCCTGAACCCGGCGGACGGTCTCCGCCCGCACTGCAACCGGTCCGTACAGGTCCCCTTGGGACCGGCCGGCGTCGCGGACCTCGGTCACGGCGTCGCGGTAAGCCTCGGCCACCTCGCGGCAGGCGGGACAGGAGGCCAGGTGGGCCTCGAGGCGGGCCCGCTCGGACTCGGTCACGTCGCCCGTCGCCCACAAGGCCAGTCGGTCCTGAACGGGTTGACAGTTCATGGGTTCGCCCTCGTGGGGCTATACGTTCGGCGGGCGAGGTTGGGGACAAAAAAACGGGCGGGGTGAGGAACCTGATTGTGAGGCCTGATTTGAGTACCGCGCGGTCCGTACGGACCGCGCCGGCGCACCGAGCCACCGTCGTTCGAGCCGCGAGACCGAGCCCCGAACGTCAGTTCGGGGGCATGTCCGAACGGCGGCGCGCGCGTCGTGTGCGATGCGTGCCTTGCGCCGGGGAGTACCCGCCCGTACGGGCGGCTCGGGGTGTTGGGGCGCGGCGAGATTACGACGCCTTGGCGGGCGTCAGCACGCGGGCGCGCAGGCGGCGAAGGCCCCGCTGGGCACGCTTCTTGGCGGCCTCTTCCGAGAGGCCGAGGGCGGCCGCCACGTCGCGGTACGGCATACCCTCGATAATCCGCAGGACCAGGACGTTGCGCTCGGCGGCCGGCAGAGGCCGGAGCAGGTCGTCGGCCGGGGTGGGGGGCACGGCCGGGTCGACGGCCGCCCGGCGGGGCGTCCGGGCCGCCAGGTCCTCCACCGCCTCCCGCTGCCTGGCCCGACGCCGCCCAAGGTCCACCGCCGCGTGACGCACAATCGCGTAAAACCACGGGGCGAACGGGCGGCCGGCATCGTACGCCGAACGGTTCCGGACGACCCGCAGCAGCGCCTCCTGGACGGCGTCCTCGGCGGCGGCCCCGTCGGAGAGGATGCGGCCCGCCACCGCCAACGCCGGCCGCATGAACCGCGCCACGATCTCCTCGAACGCGGCGGCGTCCAGGCGCGCGCCGAACCGCGCCATCAGCCCCTCGTCCGACATCGATGGATAATCCGGCATGGCGATGGTCATCTCCCCCCGCCCAACAGGGTCGATCCATCAGTGTACGCCCCGCCCCCCCGCGGACACAAGGGTCCGCCCGACCGACCCACGGAACCGTTGCCCGTACGTCCGGCCCCGTGTATACTCTGTCCGCGGCAAGGCGGCGGCGGACGCCCCCGCCTGCCGGCACGGCCCGAACCGCCCGGGCACGTCCGGCCGCGGGGGCGCGTGCCCGACTGAACCACGCCAAGGAGGGACCCATGGGACGCACGGACACCATCCCGGCGGTCGCAGCCGTCGGGGCCGTTCTCCTCTCGACGCTGGCCGCCCGGGCCGACTGGCTGGACGGCCGGGGGCCACAGAAGGTGCAGCCGGCGGTCGATTTCGCCGCCCGGCCGTTTCCGCTGGAGCAGGTGCGCCTGCTGGACGGGCCGTTCAAGGCCGCCCAGGAGCGCGACCGGGCGTACCTCCGCCG
>CAYTJE010000272.1:0-2366 GCA_964437855.1 uncultured Anaerolineales bacterium
GCAGCCTCGGAGCCGAGGCAGAGGGCCTTTCCCCGGAATTGGGTCTTGAACCTTTTTTGTTGACGCTCCGGCCGGCCAGGGGCTACGGTATCGCCACAACGGCCGTCGGCGGCCACTCGAGGAACGCGCATGCGAGGAGCCATCCGGACGATTGTCGCGCTCAGCGTGGTCGCCCTGGCCGCGCAGGCGGCCTCTGCGCAGCCCCGGCCGGAAGAGGTCTTCCAGCGGGACCAGTTCCTGGAGCGGGACATCCGTATGCGGCTGGAGCGGCGGATGCCTGCCGAGCAGAAGGCCCTCCTCGAGTGGGGCGGGTTCTACATCCCCTCCTACACGTTCTACGACGACATCGACGGCGGCCATGCCCACCTGACGCGCCAGGACCTCCGCCTCTGGACGCAGATCCAGTTGGACGACGTCCACCGCATCTTCGCCCGCATGCAGATGGATTACACGGACTACGCGGCGGGCGACGCCCAGGGGTTCCGCCAGCACGACCTGGAGGGGCCGAACCTCGAGATCGGCTACTACGAACTCGACCTGACCGCCGCCGCCAAAAAGTACTGGGACGCCGCCTGGCCGGTCCGCATCATCGGCCGGGGCGGCCGGCAGTACATCGAGGTCGGCCGGGGCATCGCCCTGGGCAAAATCCTCGACGCCGGCTCCTTCGAGATCGAGACCGCCGACTGGACCTTCATGGGCTTCGCCGGCCGGAGCATCGAGAGCGAGGACAACATCGACCGCAGCGCGCCCACCTTCACGCGGAGCCGGCGGACGTTCTACGGCGGCGAGTTCCGGTACTCCGGCCTCGACGGCCACGAGCCCTACGCCTACTTCGTCATCCAGCGCGACTGGTCCGAGGAGAAGCCGGCCTTCGCGGTCCAGGACTGGCGGTACGATTCGCAGTACTACGGCGTGGGCAGTCGGGGCAACCTGGCCCCCCGGTGGCGGTACGAATTGGAGAGCGTCTGGGAGTACGGCAGCAGCCGCGCCCACCTCCAGGCAAACGCCAGCGAACCCATCCGGGGCTACGCCTTCGACGCCCAGGTCGACTGGTATCCGGACCATCCCCTGAAGCCCGTCGTGACGGGCGAGTACGGGTACGCCTCGGGCGACGGCGACCGCCAGCGGGCCACCACCGCCTTCCTGGGCAATACCATCGGCACCGACGACGACGCCTTCCAGGGGTTCGGCTACGTGAACTCGGGTCTGGCGCTGGGGGCGCGGTTTACGAACCTCCAGTTCGTGCGGCTGGGTGGGAAGTTTACGCCCTACGACGAAAAGAAAAAGGCCGGCCGCGTCGACCTCGGCATGGACTACTACTGGTTGTTCAAGACGGATGCGGACGGCCCGATCAGCGATTTCCGCGCCGGCGACACCTCCGCCGACGTGGGCCAGGAGATCGACCTCTTCGTCGAGTGGCGGATCTTCAGCGACCTCTCGTGGACGCTCCGCTACGGCCGGTTCTTCCCGGGCCAGGCGTACGCGGACCGCCAGCCCCGCGATTTTCTCTTCACGGGCCTGAACTTCAGTTTCTGACGCCCCGCTCGGCGGCCCCTTGCGTTTCCCCTGCAATAGCGGCACGCCTGCTGCGTTTACCCCCGTGGAAGACACGGCTGCTGAGTCCCGTGTGGTAATGGCTGAAGAAAAGGAGGCAGAGGCATGCGACAGTATCTATGGCTAAGTTGTAGTGTGCTGGCCGCGATCGCGGCGGTGGCGGTGCTCTCCACGGCCGTCATGGCGGACGAGGAGGACAAGGATCCGCGGGACCGGCCCGAGCGGCCGCGGATGGGTCGGCGCGGGCCGATGCCGGGCCCATGGCAGCACGGGCCGCCCTGGATGCGTGACCGCGAGGAAAGGCGCGACCGCGAAGAAGGGCGCGCCCGCGAGGGAAGGCGTGACCGCGAGGAAGGCCGTGACCGCGAGGGAAGGCGTGACCGCGAGGAACGACCCGGCCGTCGCCTGGGCCGAAAGGATGGCCCGGAGCGGCCGCGCAGCGGTCGGCGTCACGGTCGGCCCGAGGGCCCGCCCCGCCAGAAGCGGGCGGAAGATGCACCCCGCGGCGGCTGGAGCCCCGGCATGGGGTGGGGTCCGGCGGCGGAGCGCGGCGGTCGGCGTGGCCCGATGGTGGCGCCCCGCGGTCGCGGCGGCGGTCGGCCTGGCCCGATGGTGGCCCCGCGCGGTCGCGGCGGCCGGGGCGATCTCCCGGACAGGGCCCGACGCGGGATGCAGCGCCACGGCCGTGGTCCCGGCGTGGGCTCGGGTCGCGGCACGGGTCGCGGTCCGGCGCTGATGCGGCGCGGCAGGGGGCGTTGCCCGATGGTGGCCCCGCGCGGTCGCGGCGGCCGGGGCGATCTCCCGGACAGGGC
>CAYTJE010000272.1:2466-4301 GCA_964437855.1 uncultured Anaerolineales bacterium
CCGACGCGGGATGCAGCGCCGCGGCCGTGGTCCCGGCGTGGGCTCGGGTCGCGGCACGGGTCGCGGCGGCGGACCGTGGATGCGCGGCCCCAGCATGGGTCGCGGCGGCGGTCGGCGTGGGCCGATGATGGCCCCGCGCAGTCGCGTCGGTCCGTACCGCCCACGGTAACGTGATTGTCGACGTCTGAGGATTCCGTCGCGCCGGATACCCGGTATGGCGGGAAGGAGAGCGCGGTCGATAGGGCCGCGCTCTCTTGCTGCGCTCTCGCGAGGACGGCGGCCGGACCACCCGCGCCGCGGGGTCTCGACGCGTGTGGCCGGCGAGTTGACGCGCCTCGTCCGTCGGCGTAAGATGGAGGCACTTGGTTCACGACTGTTAACAATCGACGGGGCGAAAGTATCCCTGGAAGGGGCACGCCGATGCAACGCTTGCGCCTGCCGGCCGCCATCGCGGCGGCCGTTCTTCTACTCGCCGCGCCGGTGCGAGCCCAGTTCGGGCCGGCGCCGGTGTATACCGAACCGGTCCGGAGGCAGCGTGTCCGTGAGACGGTGGACCTGGTGGGCACGGCCGAGGCCCGCCGCCGGGCCGTCATCGGCGCCGAAGTGGCCGGCCGCGTCCAGACCATGGAGGCCGACGCCGGCGACTCCCTGGAGGCCGGCGGCGTCCTGTGCCGGATGCGGCCCCGGCCGGTCGGGCTCCAGTTGGAGCAGGCCCGGGGCCGGCTGGCGTCGGCCCAGGCGGACCTCGCGAAAATGGAGGCGGGGTACCGCAAGGAGGAGGTCGCCCAGGCCGAGGCCCGGGTGGCGGCCGCCGAGGCCGAGTTCGCGCGGTGGAAGCAGGAGTATGCGCGGACGAAGTCCCTGCTGGCCGACGGCGCCAGCACCCCGGCCGAAATGGAGGCCACCGAGGCGGCCTACGCCTCCGCCCGGGAGAAACTGGCCGAGGCCGAGGCCGGTCTCGCCCTGCTGAAGGCGGGCTATCGGACCGAGGACGTGGCCAAGGCCCGGGCCGACGTGGCCGCCCAGTCCGCCGCCGTCGAGGAACTGGAAGACACCCTGGATAAGATGACCGTCCGGATGCCGTTCGCGGGGTTTGTGGTCCGGAAGATGTGCGAGGTGGGCGAGTGGCTGAGCCCCGGCTCGCCCGTGGCCGAGGTCGTGGACCTGGAGGTCGTACGGGTGAAGTTGGACGTGCCGGAACGGTACCTGTCGGGCCTGAAGCGGGGCGCGGCGGCGCCGGTCGTGTTCGAGGCGTTGGGGGCGGACCGTCAGTTTGAGGGGACCGTGTCGCAGATCGTGCCGGCCTCGGCCGAGGGTACCCACACGGTGACCGTCCGCGTGGACGTGCCGAACGAGATCGTGGACCGGCGTCCTGTGATCGCGGCGGGCCTCTTGGCGCGGGTCTCGGTGCCGGTCGGGGCCGAGCACGAGGCCCTGCTCGTGCCGAAGGCCGCGGTCGTTCGCCAGGGGGGCCGCGACGTGGTCTACACGGTCCAGGACCGGCCGCCCGCCTCCGCCGAGACGGGCGAGGGGGGTGAGGCGGACGCCGCCGCGGAGACCGGGGGGTCGGATAAGGCCGCCGACGCGATGGGTCCCGTCCAGTACGCCGTCCGCGTGCCCGTCGCAATCCTCGGCGGGTACGGCCGGTTCATGGAGGTCGAGCGCGACCGCCTGACGCCCGGTATGCCGGTGGTGACCCGCGGCACGTACCTGATGGAGCCGGGCGCCGCCGTCCGGCCCACCATCAAGGAGCAGGGGCGCGCGCCGACCAAGGTCGGCGCCTGAATATACGCGCCGCCCATTTAGCCGCCGACCTTGGTCGGCGCGCGCCGTTT
>CAYTJE010000273.1:0-4244 GCA_964437855.1 uncultured Anaerolineales bacterium
TGCCAGCCCTTCGGGCTGAACCTCATAGCCAAGCAAGACGGCCTTGTCGCGTTGTAGGGCTAGGCCGCCGCGCGTATCGCAAACTCCTGCACGGTGGTGGCCTGGGAAGGCCACCACCCGGAACGCGAAACGGCCCGCGCCCGTACGGGTGGCTAACGGGCGTCACGTTGGCTTAGGTTTCGTTTGCCGCGCGCCGGCGGTCGGCGGCGGCGATGCACAGGCCAAGGGCCGCCATCCGGACCGCCACCCCGCAGGTGACCTGGTGAAGGATGGCGCTCTGGGGCCCGTCGGCGACCGCGTCGGTCAGTTCGAGGCCCCGGTTGACGGGGCCGGGATGCAGGACCGGCGCACCCGGCCGCGCGCGGGCCAGCCGCTCGGCCGTCAACTGATAGTCGCGGACGTACCCGTCGCGGTCGAAGGCCACGCCCGCGTGCCGCTCGAACTGGACCCGAAGCATCATGACGGCGTCGCACGCGGGCAGCACCGCGTCGAAGTCGGTCGCGGTCTCGACCGGTACGGAGAGGTCGTCCAGGCCGTCCAGGAACGGCTCGGGGCCGACGAAGACGGCCCGGCTCCCCAGGGCGGCCAGGCCGTAGGCGTTGGAGCGGGCGACGCGGCTGTGCCGCACGTCGCCGCAGACGGCCACCGTCAGCCCGTCGAGCCGGCCAAGCCGGTGCCGCAGCGCCAGCAGGTCCAAGAGGGCCTGGGTGGGGTGCTCGTGGGCGTCGTCGCCGGCGTTGATGACGGGGCAGCCGACGGCCTCGGCCACGCGGCGGGGCGCGCCGCGTTCGGAGTGGCGGATGGCGATGGCGTCCAGACCCATGGCCTCGATCGTGCGGACGGTGTCCAGGAGCGTTTCCGCCTTCCGGGCCATGCTGCTGGTGGTGGCGTGGAACTGGATGACGCGTCCGCCGAGCCGCTCGGCCGCCAACGTGAAGGAGGTGCGGGTGCGGGTCGAGTCTTCCAGGATCAGGTTCAGGACGGTCCGCCCCTCGAGAATCGGCGGGGCGGGCCGGCGGCCGGTGGCCAGCGGAAACAACGCGTCGGCCGTGTCCAGCAGGGCCAGGATCTCGTCGGCCCCCAGGCCCTCCAGGGCCAGCAGGTCGCGGCGGGTCCATCGGTCGGTCGCCAGGTTGACCATGCCGCGCCCTCCCGTGTGGATCCGGCCCGCACGGGCCGGGTTGCCGCCCCGGCCGCAGACGGCCCCCGGCCGTGCTGCCGGCCGGCCGTGCTGCCGGTGCCGGGGTGAGACTATAGGCCCCGCGCCCGGACCAGGCAACCAAAAAGGCGCGGTCCGGGCCGACCGGCCACTGGCGGACGGCGCGCCCATGTGTTAGGATGTGGCGCCCGGTGTTTCCGACGGCGAAGGGAGCCATCGTGCGGACTTGCACAGCACGTCGGACGGCGGCAGTGGCGGCGGCGGTCGTGGCCGTCGGCGCCCTGGCCGCGGCGCGGTGCCACGCGGCCTCGGACGAGGCGGGCGCCCAGGCCCTGCGCCTGGCCATCGAGGACCTCGTCGAGACGTTCGGCGACGGCTACCCCGATGGCCTCGCGTACCTGGCCCGCCTGGAGCGGATCGGGACGGCCAAGGATCTGGGCCCCGCCCAGCGGGCGAAGCGGCTGGCGGCGCTGCGGCGGGAGGCGCTGCTGGCGAACCCGCTTCTGGATTTCGGCCGGCTGCTCCTGGTCAAACGCCGGCCGAAGAAGAAGCGGTGGGGACCCGGCAAGGAGATCGGTTTCCCCTCGAACCACGAGTGCAATTCCTCGCTGCCGCGCAGCGGCTGGGACAACGAGATCGCCGTCCTGGAACCCGTCCGGCCGTCCGGCCGGCTTCGCACGCTCTACCGGCCGCCGGATGGCGGGTACGTCGGCGAGATCGACCTTCACCCCGACGCCGACCGCCTCCTCCTGACCCAGAGCGACGAGACGAACTGGAAGGTGTGGGAACTGGCCCTCGGGCCCGACGGGACCGCCGCCGGGCCGCCGCGCCAAGTCTCCCGCATGCCGGACGACGTCGACGCCTTCGACGGCTGCTACCTGCCGGACGGCCGGATCGTCTTCTGCTCGACGGCCTCGTTCCAGTCGGTGCCGTGCTGGCACGGCCAGCGGTGGGTCTGTTCGCTTTACCAGATGGACGCCGACGGGAAGAACGTGCGTCAGTTGTGCTTCGACCAGGACCACGACCTGCATCCCACGGTGCTGCCCAGCGGCCAGATTCTCTACAACCGGTGGGACTACACGGGCATCATTCACATCTACCTTCGACAATTGATGGTGATGAACCCGGACGGCACGGGCCAGCGGGCCGTCTACGGCAGCAACTCGTGGTTCCCGAACTCGCTGTATTTCACCCGGCCGGTGCCGGGCCAGACCGACCGCTTCATCAGTATCCTGAGCGGGTATCACGGCCCGCACCGGATGGGCCGGCTCGTCCTCCTGGATACCGGCCGCGGCTGGTACCGCACCGACGGCATCGTCCACGAGTTCCCCCTCCGCGGCAAGCCCATCGAGGTGACCATCCGCGACCACCTGGTCCAGGGTCACTGGCCGATGTTCCTCACGCCCTGGCCGCTGGGCGACCCCGGGAGGCCGGAGACCTGCGGCAAGTATTTCCTGGTCTCGTGCTGGATGAACAAGAACGCCCAGTGGAACGTCTACCTGGTTGACGTGTTCGACAACGTGGTCCTCGTGCGCTCCGAGCCGGGTTACGCCCTGCTGGAACCCGTGCCGCTTGCGGAACGCCCCACGCCGCCGGCCATCCCCGACAAGGTGGACCTGGCGCGCGACGACGGCGTCCTGTACCTGCACGACGTATACCGCGGCCCGGGCCTGGCGGGCGTGCCGCGCGGCACGATCAAGCGACTGCGGGTCTTCGCGTACCACTACGGGTACCGGCACATGGCGGGTCCGGACAAGATCGGCCGCGGCGGGCCGTGGGAGGCCATGCGGATCCTCGGCACCGTGCCGGTCCACGAGGACGGCTCGGCGGTGTTCCGGGTGCCGGCCCGGGTCCCCATCGCGTTCCAGGCGCTGGACGCCGACGGCAAGGCCGTCCAGTTGATGCGCAGTTGGGTGACCCTGATGCCGGGCGAGCGGATGTCGTGCGTCGGGTGCCACGAGCGGCTGGGCGACGCGCCGGAGGTGAACCTGCCCCGGGCCATCTACGACGAGCCGGTGGACCTGGAGCCGTGGTATGGCCCGCCGCGGGGGTTCGACTTCGCCCGCGAGGTCCAGCCCGTCCTGGACGCCTACTGCGTCCGGTGCCACGACGGCTCGCACGAGGGCCGGCCGGACCTCCGCCCCGAGGACCAGGTCCCGGGGTACAAGGGCCTGATGCTGAGCGGCCTGGGCCTGCGGCGGCTGCATCCGAAGATGAAGAAGGAGACGGGCGGCCGCATCAAGTACACCCCCGCCTACGAGGCGCTGATTCCGTATATCCGCCGCGTCGGCATCGAGGACGACGCCTCGCTCCTGACGCCCGGCGAATACCACGCCAATACGAGCCCCCTCGTGCAGATGCTCCGCAAGCACCACCAGGGCGTCCGGCTGGACGAGCAGGCGTGGGACCGCATCGTGACGTGGATCGACCTGAACGGTCCGTGCCACGGCACGTGGCACGAGGTCCACCCGCCGCCGACCGACGCGCACGAGCGCCGGATGGCGCTGCGGCGGCAGTACGGCGGTCCGCCGTGGGACCCGGAGCACGTGCCGCAGGTGCCCCGGCCGACGTTCACGCACACCGAGCCGTCGCCGCCGGCCCCTGCGGCCGGGGCGGGGGCCACGCCGGCGGCGGGGCCGGGGTCGGCCCTCGATTGGCCGTTCGACGCCCAGGACGCCCGCCGCCGGCAGGCCGAGGCCGGGCCGCAGACCCACGTGACGGTTGACCTGGGCGAGGGCGTGGCCATGCGCCTGGTCCGGATGCCGGCGGGGGCGTTTCTCATGGGCCGCAATCGCGGCCCCCCCGACGAACAGCCGCGCTCAACCGTCCGCATCCCGGCGCCGTTCTGGATGGGGGCGCGGGAGGTCACCAACGCCCAGTTCCGGCGTTTCGATCCGGATTTCAACCCCGGCTACTATACGAAGCGGCATGCCCGGCAGGACGACAAGGGCCTGCCGCTGGACGGCCCGGACCAGCCGGCGGTGCGCGTCTCGTGGCGCCAGGCGTTGGCGTTCTGCCGGTGGCTCTCGGCCCGGACCGGCCGGCGGTTCACCCTGCCCACCGAGGCCCAGTGGGAATGGGCCTG
>CAYTJE010000274.1:0-4195 GCA_964437855.1 uncultured Anaerolineales bacterium
GGGCAAGACGGCCCACCGCGCTAGAGTCGTTGTCGGGTGGTAAGAGTTGACAAAGTAGCCCTAACCGCGTCAGGCCAGGTCGTAGGCCCAGCCTTTGCGCGGCGTGGCCTTCAAGAGCGCGCCCGCGTCGGGGCTGTTCGCAAACCGGCCGGCCTCCTCGTCCCACAGGAGTTTCCTGCCGGGCAGCCGCTCCGCAACGGTGCCCAACAACAGCATCTGGGACAAGGGGACGGCATAGTCGAAATGGGAGCCCGGCTTCGGGCCGGTTCCCTTGATGGCCCGGATCCATTCCGCCCAGTGCCCGCCCTTGACCCGCGGAATCGTTCTGGGCGGCTGGTTGCGCTTGAGGGCCTCGAACTTCTCGGGCTCGGTCAGTCGCAGGTCGTGATTGGGCCGACCGCCGGTCATGAGCGTGGCCTTGCTGCCGACCATGTACATGCCGGAGCCCTTCATCTCCTTTGCGTCCACGCCGACCGGGGGCTCGGGCCGCTTCCCGCCGTCGTACCACGTGACCGTCACGGGCGGCAGTTGGCCGCGGGCGGGGAACTCCCACGTGACAGTCGACCAGGCCGGAATGTATTGCGGGAACCGCACCCCGCCGACCTTGGCCTCGACCGAGACCGGACCGCCCAGTTTCAGCGACCAGAACGGCAGGTCCAGGGTGTGGCATCCCCAATCGCCCAGCGGGCCGTTGCCGAAGTCCCACCAGCCGCGCCAGGTGCGCGGCACGTAGACGGGGCTGTACGGCCGGTAGGGGCGCGGACCCAGCCACAGGTCCCAGTCGAGCGACGGCGGGACCGGCGGCCGGGGCGGCGGGTAACGCTGCGGATCGCCGAAATAATGCTTGCCGGGGCCGCCGTTCCAGGCGTGGACCTCCCGGACCTCCCCCAGGACGCCGGCCTCGAACCATTCCTTCGCCACGCGAATGTGGTCGGTGGCGTGACCCTGGTTCCCCATCTGGTGGACCACGTTGTACCGGTGGGCGGCACGGCGCAGCGTGCGGGCCTCCCAGACGGTCTGCGTCAGGGGCTTCTCGATGAGCACGTGCTTGCCGCGCTCCATGCACGCCATGGCGATAGGATAATGCGTGTGGTCGGGGGGGGCGATGGTGACGGCGTCGATGTCCTTCCCCATCGTCTCGAGCATGACGCGGAAGTCGGCGAACGTCTTGGCGTCGGGCATCTTCTCGGCCACCTTCGCCAGGTTGTCGGCGTCGACGTCGCACAGGGCCACGATGTTCTCGGCCCTGCAACCCGAGAGGTGGGCCCCGCCGCGGCCGCCCACGCCGACGCAGGCCACGTTCAACCGGTCGCCCGGCTTCTCGGCCGCCACGATACGCACCGCGGGCACGGCATACGCCCCCGCCATGGCGGCGCCCTTCAGAAAACCGCGGCGGGTCAAACGGGACCGAGATGTTCGCTTCGTCATCCGACTGCCTCCACGTTCGGGTTCACGTTCGGCTACGCGTCGCGCGGGCTCAAGCGGCGGCGCACCCCTTGCGCGTCCTTCGGCCGCCGGGTCGCACCAGGCCGGCGTGTACGAGCCAGGAGCGCCCGGAACGGGTCGCGCCCGCGACCGCCGGGGGCCTTTCCAGAGGTTTTACCACGGTCCGGGAAGACCGACAAGCCCGTTTTCGGCTCCCCCGGACGGCCGGACGCAGTCTCCGCGAGGCGCCGCTCCGTCTTGACCCCGCGATGCGGCAGGCGGTAGAATCATCGTGTCGTCCACGACACCTGCAAGGGGCCCAATTATGGAACGCCGCCAATTCTTGCGGACCGCGGCCGCCGGCGTCGGCGCCGCGCTGGTTGGTCCGACCCTCGCCCGCGCCGGCGAAGCACGCGCCCCCTCTGAGGCGTCTCCGGCAGAGGGAAAACTCGAACGCCGCCACGAAACGCCCGGCATGGCGTACACCCGCCTCGGCCGCACGAACCTGAACGTCTCCCGCATCGTCCACGGGAGCCTGTTCACGAACCGGCAGCGGATCCCGCTCCTGGCTCGCCTCTTCGAGGGCGGGGTCAACTGGTTCGACACCGCCTGGCTCTACGGCGGCGGCCGCAGCGAGGAGGCCTTCGGCGAGTTCTTCGGCGCAGACCGCCGACGCGACAACGTCTTTATATCTACCAAGGCCAACGTCGTGCGGCACATCAAGTCCGGCAAGGGCACCTACGACGCCGTCATGAAACAGGTCGAGACCTCCCTCCGCCGCCTCCGCACCGACCACGTCGACATGCTCATGCTGCACGGCTCCACGACGCTCATCGAGTGGATCGAGAACGAGGAGTGGTTCCGGGCCGCCGACGACCTCAGAAAACAGGGCAAGGCCCGGTTCATCGGCTTCAGCGAACACGCCAAGCCCGCCGAGGTCCTGGCCCGGGCGGCCGCCTGCGGCAAGTACGACATGGCGATGGTCGCCTTCTCTCTGGCCAAAGCCACCTGGCGAGGCCTCGGACGGACCGACATCAAATCCATGCGCCCGGCCCTGGAGGCCGCACGAAAGGCCGACATGGGCATCGTCGCCATGAAGGCCGCCGTCCAGGCCGAGCGGCTCGTCGCCGACCACGACGACCCCCGCCTGCACAAAGAGGGCTACTCGCCCCACCAACTCTGTTACCGCTACGTGCTGGACGTGCCCGGCACCGATGCCGTCGTCTGCGGCATGACGAACATGACCCACGTGGAGCAGAACCTGAAGGTGCCGGGCATCTCGCTGGCGGCCGCCGACGCCCGCCGGCTTGAACGCCGCGCCGCCGACGCCGGCCTGTGCGGGTTCTGCGGCACCTGCCTGGACGTCTGCCCCGCCGGCCTGGCCGTCCAGGACGTGCTGCGGCTGCACAGTTACTTCCGCAACGGCTACCGCCGAGCCGCGCGCGTCCGGTACGCCGCCCTGCCCCCCGGTCGGCAGGCCGACGCCTGCCTGGGCTGTGGCCGGTGCGAGGCCACCTGCCCCGCCCGTGTGCCCATCCGCCAGCGGCTCCGGGAGGCCCACGATGCCCTCGCCTGATCCCTCGTGCCCCAGGAGGCTTTGCCCGGCCGCCCGCGCGTGTATGCTGACGGCCGGCCTCGCGACCGCGGTCGCCCTGGCGGCCGGCTGCGCCCCGTCGGACGGCGGCGGGGCTGACCTCTTCCCGTCCCGCCGAGGCCCTTACGAGCGCGTCACCCCGGTCACCCGCTTCACACCGGAGACGCTGTACGAGTACATCAACGGCCAGGCGCCCTACGTCGTGTCGTTCGGCTTCGTGGAACTGGCCACCGCCGACTACCGCCGCGGCGACGAACCGGTCACCACGGTGGACGTGTACGACATGGGCTCGGTCACCAACGCCTTCGCCCTGTTCCGCAGCAACGCCAACGTGGAGGCGTCGCCGGTGGAGGTGGGCACCGAGGGGGCGGGCGGCGGCGGCCGCATCGAGTTCTGGCAGAACCGGTACTACGTGACCGTCTCCAATCCCGCCGCGGAGGACCCCGCCCACGTCCGCCAACTGGCCGTCCGCCTGGCCGCCGACCTGCCCGCGACCGATCACCGGCCGGCCTTCCTCGATTGGCTGCCCGCCGACGCCCGGATCCCACGCTCCGAGAAGTACCTGCCCGAGGCCTACCTCGGCTACGAGCCGCTCGCCCGTGCCGTCAGCGCCCGGTACACGGTCGGGCCGTTGGCCGATGACGCGGAGCCGCGCGAGATCACCCTCTTCGTCTGCGGGTACGATTCGGCGGCGGCGGCCGGGGAGGCCCTGGCCGAGTTCCGATCACAGATCGCCGCTGGGGCCGCCCCCGTTCCCCTCGCGGCCGCGGACCTGGACGCCCTCGGCCGGCGGGGACCCGCAGCGGACGAGCCGGCCCAGGAGGCCGATACGGCACACTCGGATGGCACTGCCGAGGGGTTCGTCGCAGAACGGTTCGTCATGGGCCCGCTCGTCATCTTCCGCGCCGGGCGGTACCTGGCCGGCCTCCTGCCGTACGACGGTTCCCCCCCCGCCCGGGCACGGCTGGCCTTGCTGGCCGACCACCTCGGCCGCCTTTGAGGCCGACGCCGCGCAGCGTGCTGTTTCCGCACGGAATCCGGTGGACGGCCATGGACACCTGCCCCGCGTTTCGGTACAATCAGGGGCGATGCAAGCGCGGAGAGGTGGCAGAGTGGTCGAATGCGGCGGTTTGCTAAACCGTTGAGGGGGTATAAAGCCTCCTCCCCGGGTTCGAA
>CAYTJE010000275.1:0-4189 GCA_964437855.1 uncultured Anaerolineales bacterium
CTGAGCGAAGCGAACGGGTCGCGGGTACGCTCGAAGGGTAGCGGGCGCCTCGCCGCGCGATAATCGCTTCGCGCCACCGTGTGCCCGCCATCTCACGATGGCGGCTCGGACCTGCCAATGGGCTTGAGTTTGGCTGCGCCGCCCCGTTAGACTGGACTCCTCAGATGCGGGGGGCCGTTTCCCAGAGGCCGGCCGGGCGCTCCTGCCGTGCCGAGGCCGGCCGCCCCCTTCCCCGAACGGACCTCGAATGGCCAAGGCCGGAGACAAGCCGAGGTGGATCTGGATCGCGGCCGTCTGCCACCGGGAGGACGTCTACCTCCGGGCCCGGCGCCGGTTCGTCCTGGCCGCCGACCCCGCCGACGCCACGCTCCAGGTCACGGCCCTGACCGATTACGTCCTGTACGTCAATGGAACCTTCGTCGGCCGGGGGCCGGCGCCGTCCTCGGCCCAGGCGCCGCTGCTGGATACGTACACCCGCCGGGAGTTGCCGCTGAAGCGCGGGGCCAACGTCATCGCGGTCCTGGCCCACAATGATTACGTCGGCATGCCGCGGCGGCCGCGGGTGCCGGGCGGCCTGTGGCTCCGCCTGGAGGCCACCTACAAGAACGGCAACACGGTAACGGTTGTGACGGGCAGCGGCTGGCGGATGGCACCGGCGGAGGATTTTTCGCCCCGGGCCCCGCGCATCTACTGGACCGCCGGCTTCTGCGAGGTCCGCGACACCCGCCGCGAACCCGCCGGCTGGACCGACCCCGACTTCGACGACCGCCGCTGGGCCGAGGCCGACCTCGTCGCCCCGAAAGGCGCCGGCCGGACCGGGATGCCCCGGCCCCGGCCGCGACCCACGCCGCGCCTGGCCGAGCGATTCGTCCGGCCGGAACGCGTTGCCGCCTCCGGCCGGAGCCAATGGCTGCCGGGCGCCACCGCCATCCCCTTCGAGTTCGCGGTGCCCGACCCGGCGCACGGCGAGTTTTACGCCGCCACGTTCGTCCACGCCCACCGGGAGCAGACGGCCCGGCTCCGGTTCGACTGCGACGAATCCGGCGCCGTCTACCTCAACAACCGCCAGGTCGTCCGGCAGGGCTACAGCGAGCAGTTCGTCCACTGGCTCGAGTTCACCGAACACGACGAGTACCCGGGCCTGCACCGCGGGCAGGGACACCGGGCGCCGCCGGCCGAGGTCACGCTGGGGCAGGGGTGGAACTCGCTGGGCGTCGTGATCTACGACCCCGGCCGGTCCTGGGGCTTCGCCCTGCGCTTCGAGGACCCGAAGACCGGCAAGATGCTTCCGCTGGATTTCTCGCCCGACCTGGCCGGCGACGACCCGCTTCACTGGCAGATCATCATCGACCAGTTGTGCCCGTGCGGCAAGGGAGGGCTGCCCGAGGTCTTCGCCCCGAACGCCCGCACGTTTCCCGACCCGGCCCAGGCGTTGGCGTGGGAGGAGCAGACCCCCGGCCGGCGGCGTCCCCGCGGCGCCGCCGCCATGACCCCCGACCGCCGGGGCAAACCGCCCATGCGGCTCACCGACGGCCAGTACGTGACCTTCGATTTCGGCACCGTCCTCGTCGGGTACGTGGACCTGGCGGTCCGGGGCCCCGCCGGCGCCATCCTCGACCTCGCCTGGGCCGAGGGCCTGGAGGCCGACGGCCGGCTCGACCCCGTGGCGGGCGGCGTCCGCCGGACCGACCGCCTCATCCTCCGCGGCGGCCGGCAGCGGGTCCGCCTCCTCGGCCGGCGCGCCCTGCGGTACCTCCTGGTCCTGGCCCGGCCGGGCGAGAAGGCCACGGTCGAGGTCCACCGCCTGGGCGTCCGGGCGCTGGCCCCCGCCGAGGACGGGGACGCCTCGGCCTCTATCGACACCTCCGACCGCCGGCTGGCCGACGGCCTCCAACTGGCCGGCCGGACCCTCCGGGCCTGCCGCCTCGATATCCTCGAAGGCGCCCCGGCCCGGGAGGCCGAGCAGAGCGTGCCGGCGGCCTACCTCCTGGACCAGGCCGGCCGCGTCCTCCTCGGCCGGTGCGACCGCGGCGAGGCCGCCCTCCGCGCCTTCGCCGACCGCCAGGACGCCGACGGCCGGCTCCGCGCCATCGCCCCCGGCGGCACCGAGCACACCGCGGCCGACTGGAACCTCCTGTGGATCGTCTGGCTGGCCGAGCACGTGGCCTGGACCGGACGGCTGGACCTGGCCGAGGACCTCTACCCGGCCGTCGAGCGGGGCCTGGCCTGGACCGCCACGTGGCGGGATACCTACGGCCTGCTCCAGAACCCCTCCGACGAGGCGCCTTGGTGGCTCCTCCCGGACCACGCCCTCGCCTGGAAGCAGGGCGAGGTCACCGCCTGGCAGGCCCTGTGGGTCCGGGCGCTGCGGGCCTCGGCCCGGCTCGCCGACTGGCTCGGCCGCCACGACGAGGCCGACGGCGCCCGCGCCGAGGCCGACGGCATCGTCGCCACCGCCCGCCGCCGACTCTTCAGCCGGGAGCACGGCCGGTTCGTGGACGGCCGCCTGCACGAGCGCGTGGCCCCGACCGCCTGCGCCGTCACGAACACCTACGCCCTGTACGGCGGCCTGGCCGGCGATGGCCAGGCCGAGACGATCCTCGCCCACCTCCGTGACGATGGCGCCACCGGAGGCGCCGACGGGGCGCCGGGCGAGAGCCCCTACCTCAAGTACCTCGCCGCCGAGGCGCTGCTGGCCCGCGGCCGGGCGGCCGAGGCCCTCGCCATGCTCCGGGCCTATTTCGGCCGGATGAAAAAGGCCGGCCTCGTGACCGTCCCGGAGGTCTTCCCGCTCCCCGGCCCCGACGCCCCGCCGACCGAGGCCGCACCCAGCCCCTACGGCGACCGCGTGCCGTGGGTCCTGTGTCACGGCACGGGCGCCTTTCTGCCGGCGACGCTGGCGCGGTGGGCGCTGGGCGTCCGGCCGGACGGCCCGGGCTTCGACCCGCTGCGCCTGGCGCCCATGCCGGCCGACCTCAAGCACATCGGCGGACGGGTCTGGACGCCCAAGGGATGGGTCGAGGTGACCATCCGCTCGGCCGCCGGCCGCCGCAGGGTTCGTGCCGCCCTGCCCGAGGCCCTGCCGTACCGCCTGGACCGGACCCACCTTCAGGAGTCCGACGAGGTGGCGATTACCGGCGGCCGTCCGGCCCCCTAATACTACAACGCTAACTCGAGCGCGGCGGGTCTCCGTACCCGCCGTGCAGCGCTGCAAATGGCGTTTCGAGCGCGGTGGGTCCGGAGACCCACCGCGCCAAATGCCGACTTAGCGTTGTAGTGCTAACCCGGCGGGGCGGGCGATGGCGGGGCGAGCCGCGACCGTAAGAGCCTGCCCTGAGCGAAACGAACGGGTCGCAGGTCCGCTTGAGAGTCGGCAAGGTGCTGCGTGGGAGAATCGTCGGCGGTTCGAGGTACCCGCCATCTTACGATGGCGGCTCGGGCGCGGCCCGTCCGGGCCCCGCTTGCAGGCGAACGGAAACCGCCCCGCGAGGCATCCGGGCGGCTTACACTCCATTTTGAGCCTTAATTCGCTCGTCGTCGCGGGAATTTCGCACGCCTATCCCCAGTTTTTACAAGAACTTGTAGCAGAAACGCCGAACAGTCTTGACATGGGAGGCGGAGGGCGTATGCTACAAATACACTCCAATCGGAGTGCAGATGGACTGGCCCGGTATGCCGGCCCTCCGGGCGGGGCCACGGAGACGGACAAGGCCCCCGCCCCGCCGGAGGCGCCCGGCACGGGAGATCGCCATGCCGCACCTCGCCGCCCCGCCGCCGCGCGTTGATCCCGACCCCGACCCCGTACCCGCCCCCGTTCCCGCGCCGGCGCGGCGGCCCCGGTGGTCGCGCGCCACGCGGAAGGCCTACGCCATCTGGGCCATGGCCCTGCTGGCCGTTACCGCCGTCCTGTTTGTCGCCTCGTCTCCCAACGGGATCCGTACGGAGGGGCCGGCGGTCCTCGACGGCCTGGCCGAGGCGGCCCGCTCGCTGGCCGCGTGGCCGACCCTGGCCATCATGCTGGCGGCCCTGGCGTGCGAATATGTGGATTCGATCCTGGGGATGGGCTACGGCACGACGCTGACGCCGGTCCTGCTTCTGGCGGGTTTCCAGCCGCTGGCCATCGTCCCGGCCGTCCTCCTGTCGGAACTCGTGACGGGCGTGACGGGCGGCATCATGCACCACGGGGCGG
>CAYTJE010000276.1:0-4181 GCA_964437855.1 uncultured Anaerolineales bacterium
GCGCGTCATGCTCCTGCATGACACCCCCAAAAACCGCGAAGAGCCACAAAAAAAGCACCCCGTTCAAGGACAGATGCAGAGGACGGTTCGAAAGGACGCCATCATTCGATGCAACGGCCAGGCCCGTCAGCCGGACGGTTTGGAGGGCGTCAGCCCCTGGGGCAGGGTCTCGACGAACCGGCGAATCTCGTCCCGGACGCGGCGATAAGGGGCCAGGGCCTCGTTCTCGGTCGCGGCTCTCCGGGCCAGGCGGGGGGGATCGTCGAACCCCACGTGCACCAGCGTCGTCCGGCCGGGGAACATCGGACACGCCTCGCGGGCGCGGTCGCAGACCGTCACGACATAATCAAAGTCAATGCCGGCCACGTCATCGAGATGTTTGCACCGATGGCCGGAGATATCGACCCCGGCCTCGGCCATGACTGCAACGGCCCGCGGGTCCAGGCCGCGGGGCTCGATGCCGGCCGAGTACGGCTCGATGCGGTCGCCCTTGAGGTGGCGCGCCCATCCCTCGGCCATCTGGCTCCGGCAGGCATTGCCGGTGCACAGGAAGAGGACCTTGAGTTTGGGGGACGGCTGCACGGCACTCGGCTTTCTGGTCATCAGGGGTTGTCGGCGCCGGCCGGAGCGGGTGACCCTGACCCGTCGCCGCAGGGCTCATCGGCCGATTCACGATATAAAACGCCGGCCGCTTGCGTCGCGACCGGCGGATGGATTCAGTGGTGCGCTCGAGAGGATTCGAACCTCCACCCGCGGTGAAGCGGACTAGGACCTGAACCTAGCGCGTCTGCCAATTCCGCCACGAGCGCCCAATTCTTGTTGCCCGTTCAGCCTGCCCATCATATAGTATAAACCAATGAGGCGGTGTCAAGCCCTGCCCGACGCCTTTTGGAGCCCGCCCATGCGACCGGCCACGCCGTTGGCGGCCGTTTTGCTGATGGCCACGGCCCTGGCTGCACCGCTCCCCTGCCGGGCAACAGTCGGCGGACGCGGCACTCAGGGCCGGGAGACGACCTCGCCGGAGCCGGCCGCCGGGGTCCCTCCGCCCATCGAGACGAACCGCTCCCCGCCCCCGGAGGCCCTGTACCGTCCGCCGGTCGACGTGGAGGCCGACCCGGACGCCTTTTACGCCCCCACGCATTACCGGGAGCGCGGCCTGTCGCGGACGGCGGGCGGCTGGGACGCCGACGCCCGCGGCTGGATCGCCTCGTTCCGCACCTATGTCCGGGAACAGGCCCTGCGGCCCACACACCAGCGGCACACGATCTACCTGTGCCCCCTGGGGCGGATGACCTACGGCATGCGTCGGCGGACCCGCATCGTCCGCGAGTTCCTGGAGGTCTACCTGGCGCTGCCGGTCCGGATGCTGCCGGCGGCGCGGATTGCCGGCCGGCCCATTCGCGTCGTGACCGTCCGCGGCCAAACCGTCCGCCAATACGAGGCGGGGGACCTGAAGGACCACGTGCTGATACCCCGGCTGCCGGCCGACGGCCTCGCCCTGATGGGCATCACGGCCGAAGACCTCTACTCCACCGAGGTCGACTGGGACTGTGTCGGGAACCTGACGTGCACCGGCCGCGGCTTTGCCGTGTGCAGCCTGGCGCGGCTGTTTCCGGAGTTCTACGAGGGGCGCGGCTCGCCGGTGTCGGAACGGCTCGGGCTGGCCCTGGCGCTGCGGATGGTGGCGGACGCCGGCGTCGGGATGCTCGGCCCCACGCCCTGTCGCAAGTACTACTGCGCGATGAACCAGGCCAAACACACCACCATGGATGAGCCTGTTCACCTGTGCCCGGGCTGCCTTCGGAAACTGCGGTGGGGCCTCGGGTTCGACGTGATCAAGCGGTACCAGGCGCTCCGGCGGTTCTACTGCCGCTACTCCATGATGGACGAGGCCCGTTGGGTGCTGAAGCGGCTGAAGGAGTGCGTCCCGGCGGCCGAGGCCGCCCGGGCGGCCTCTTCGACCACGGCACAGGAGGCTGCGGCCGAACCCGGCGAACCGCCGTCCCCCTGAGGACGCACACAGGAGACCTTGATGCGCGCCGTGCTGCTTGTTACGACCGTCACCGCCCTGGCCATCGCCTGCGGGACGTGCCCCGCCGACGACGGCAACGGCCCCATCCTCACGGCCGCGCGCAGCAACGAGGCCGACCGCGACGACGGCGACGCCTCTGCCGAGCAAACGGGCGCGGCCCCTCCCCCCGCGGACCTGTATCGCCCGGCGGTGCGTGTCGAGGCCGATCCCCCCGGCTTCTACGCCGCCACGTACTACCGCGAGCGCGGACTGCCGCACACGGCCGGGGGCTTCGACGCCGACGCCCGCGGCTGGATCAAACCGTTCCGCCGGTACGTGGCCAGCGGTCCGCTCCGGCCCACGCAGTTCCGTCACACCCTTTACCTGATACCGCTCGGGCCGTTGGACGAACGGGTCCGGAAGCGGATGGACCTGGTCCGTGAGTTTCTGGAAGCCTACCTGACGCTGCCGGTCCGGATGGAGCCGGCGGCGGGACTGGAGGGCTGCCCGTCGCGGCCGGCGCGGGTGGCCGGCCGAACCGTCCGCCAGTACGAGGCGGAACATCTGATCGACCACCTGCTCAAGCCGCAGCGTCCGGCCGACGCCCTGGCCGTCGTGGGGCTGGCCTCGCAGGACCTCTACGGCAAGCAGGTTGACTGGGCCTCCGTGGCGCACCTGGCCCGGACGGGTGAGGGGCTGGCCGTGTGCAGCCTCGCGCGAACGTTTCCCGAGTTTTTTGAGCGCCGACCTGATCCCGAGAAGGTGTACCGGAACCGTCGGCTGGCCTTCGGCATCGCCGCCGACGCCGCCTGCCGCACCATCGGCCTGACTCCCTGCCGCAAGTACTACTGCGTGATGAACCAAGCCCGGCGGTCCTCGACGACCGAACCGCTGCACCTGTGCCCGGACTGTCTGCGCAAGTTGCGATGGACGCTGGGGTTCGACCCCGTGGAGCGGTACGAGACGCTCCGGCGCTTCTACAAGCGCGTCGGCCTGCCCGTGCAGGCCACGTGGGTCCAGCGGCGCCTGGTCGAATGTCGCAAGGCCAAAGAGGCTGCCGAAGCCGACACACGAGACACGGAATGACGCGCCCCGGACCGCTGCTTGCGACCCTGGCCCTGCTTGGAGCCTCGTGCCCCATGGCTGCCGCCGATCAGGACGACGCCCCCTATCGGCCGTCGGCGGAGGTGGACCGCGACCCGCCGGCGTACTACGCGCCGGACCTGTTCAAACCGATGCCGCCGCCGAAGCCGGGGGACTGGATGGCCGCTCACCCCGAACCGCGGCAGTCGTTTGCCCAGTACGTCCGCTCTCGGCCGGTCCGGCCGACGCAGGGGCGGCACACGCTGGTCGTCTCGCAGGTCGGGCCGATGAGCGCCGAAGAGAAGCAGCGGCTCGGCATCCTGCGGGAGTTTCTGGGGCTCTTCTACTCTCTGCCCGTGCGCGAAGGACCGGCGCTCACCCTCAAGAACGTGACGAGCCGTGACCGCACCATCCTCGGCCAACGCGTCACCCAATACCTGACCGGCGACATCCTGCGCAAGGTCCTCGCCCCCGCCCTGCCCCGTGACGCCGTGTGCCTCCAGGGCATCACGAGGGAAGACCTGTACCCGGAGCCGTCGTGGAACTACGTGTTCGGCCAGGCGTCGCTTCGCCGGCGGGTGGGCATCTACAGCCTGGTCCGCTTCCAGCCGGAGTTCTGGGGCCAGGCGAAGAGCGAGGCGAACAGACGGCTGGCCCTTCTGCGCAGCCTCAAGACCCTCGTCCACGAGACGGGGCACATGTTCGGGCTCCATCACTGCCAGCGCTACCCGTGCGTGATGAACGGCTCGAACAGCCTGGCGGAGTCCGACGGCCGGCCCATCCACCTGTGCCCGGTGTGCCTGAAGAAACTGCGGTGGAACCTCGGGTTTGACGTGGTCAAGCGCTACGAGGCCCTCCGCGCTTTCTACACCGAGCACGGCCTGGCGGACCAGGCCGACTGGGTCGCAAAACGCATCAAGCGGTGCCGGGGTGCGGAGACGACGCCGTAACGGCCCGCGGCCGCGCCGACCCGCGATCATCCGATCGCGGGTAATTCATCGCCGGGAAGTCGCGTTGCGAATGCGCATACATGCCGCCTTACGGCGGCGGCTCGCACCCTGCAAGCACATCCTGTTTCAGAAGTTAG
>CAYTJE010000277.1:0-4156 GCA_964437855.1 uncultured Anaerolineales bacterium
ATCCGCCTCTTCTACGAGACGAAACTCCTGCGGTTCAGCCAGGTGAAGCGCGGCACGCCCGTGCAGGACATGTACGTGGTGGGCCCCGTGGTGGACAAGGAGACGGGCGAGGTCCTGCTGGAGGCCGGCCAGCGCGTGGGCGAGAAGTGGGACCAGATCCGCAACTCCGCCCTCGGGCAGATGGAGGTCGTGGCCGACCCCCAGTGCGACCCCCTCGTCCTCAACACCCTGGCCGAGGACAAGACCACCACCTACGACGAGGCGGTCCTGTACATCTACGGGCGTCTGCGCGTCGGCAACCCGCCCAACCTCGACAAGGCCAAGCAACTCTTCCAGGAGAAGTTCTACGACATCAACCGGTACCGCCTGGGCAAGGTCGGCCGGTTCCGCCTGAACCGCAAGTTCGACATGGACGTGGCCGAGGACGAGATGACCCTGCGGCCGGAGGACTTCATCGCCTGCCTCCGGTACATCCTGGGCCTGCGGGCCGGCGAGGGGTACCTGGACGACATCGACGACCTCTCCAACCGCCGCCTGCGGACCATCGACGAACTGGCCGGCGACGAAATCCGCAAGGGCTTCCTCAAACTCCGCCGCACCGTCCAGGAACGGATGAGCCTGAAGGACCCGGAGGACCTGACGCCCCGGGTCCTGGTCAACTCCAAGAGCGTGTCCTCGTCCATCGAGTACTTCTTCGGGCGGAGCGAACTGTCGCAGGTCGTCGACCAGACGAACCCGCTGGCCCAGTTGGCCAACGAGCGGCGCCTGTCGGCCCTGGGTCCCGGCGGCCTGAACCGCAAACGGGCGGGGTTCGAGGTCCGCGACGTCCACGTCTCCCACTACGGCCGCATCTGCCCCATCGAGACCCCCGAGGGCACCAACATCGGCCTGATCGCCCAGTTGGGCATCTACGCCTCGGTGGACCCGTACGGCTTCCTCATCACGCCGTACCGCAAGGTGGAGCGCGGGAAGGTGAACGGCGAGGTCCGCTACATGCGGGCGGACGAGGAGATGCGGCACACGCTGGCGCCGGCGGATATTCCGGTGGAGGCTCGCGGCAAGATCACGGCCGACGCCCTCATCGCCCGCCGGGCCGGCGATACCTGCCGCGTGCCCGCCTCCGAGGTGGATTACATTGACGTCAGCCCCAAACAGGTGGTGGGCGTCTCGGCCAGCCTGATCCCGTTCCTGGAACACGACGACGCCAACCGGGCCCTGATGGGCTCGAACATGCAGCGCCAGGCCGTGCCGCTGCTGAAGCCCCGTCCGCCGGTCGTCGCCACCGGCATGGAACGCCCCGTGGCCGAGAACTCCGGCATGGTCGTCAAGGCCGGGGAGGCCGGCACGGTCACCTACGTTGACGCCCGGCGGATCGTCGTCGAGAACCGCGACGGCTGGGAGAAGGCGTACCGGCTCCGTAAGTTCGTGGGCCTGAACGAGCGGACGTGCCTGAACCAGAAGCCGATCGTCCGCATCGGCGACCGCGTCAGGAAAGGGCAGGTCATCGCCGACGGCCCGGCGACCGCGGAGGGCGAACTGGCCCTCGGCCGGGACGTCCGTGTCGCCTTCATGACCTGGGACGGCTACAACTTCGAGGACGCCATCCTCGTCTCCGAAAGCCTCCTCTGGGACGAACGGTTCACCAGCATCCACATCGACGAGTTCGACGTGGAGGTCCGCGAGACCAAACTCGGCCGCGAGGAGTTTACACGCGACATCCCGAACGTCTCGGAGCGGCAACTGCGAAACCTGGACGCCGAGGGCATCATCTGCATCGGCACCCGCGTCGGGCCGGGCGATATCCTGGTCGGCAAGGTCTCGCCGAAATCCAAGACCGAACTCTCGCCCGAAGAGAAACTCCTCCACGCCATCTTCGGCCGCGCCGGCGAGGACGTCAAGAACGACTCCCTCGTCGTGCCGGCCGGCACCGAGGGCATCGTCATCGGGGCCGAGAAATACAGCCGCGTCGCCCACCTCTCCGACGCCGAACGCAAACGCCGGAGCCGCGAGGCCCGCCGTATCGGCAAGGAAATGAACGAGCGGATCATCGAGGCCTTCCGGACCCTCGTCGAGACGCTCAACGGCGTCCTCCGCACCAAGATGACCGATCCGGTGACCGGCGAGGTCTACGGCGAGGCGGAGACCGACGCCGACCTCCTGGACCAGATCGAGCGGTTCGATTACGACCGCCTCCAGACCCGCTCGCAGTCGTACGAGGAGGGGCGCGAGATCGCCCGGCGCGAGTGGCCCAAAATCCAGGAGATGCTCGACGAGAAGGAACGGCAGGTGTCGCGGCTGAAGCGCGGCGACGAGTTGCCGACCGGCGTCCTGGAGATGGTCAAGATCTGGATCGCGACGAAGCGGCCGCTGGCCGTCGGCGACAAGATGGCCGGCCGCCACGGCAACAAGGGCGTGATCGCCCGCATCCTGCCGGTCGAGGACATGCCGTACCTGCCCGACGGCCGGCCGGTCGAGATCCTCCTGAACCCGCTCGGCGTGCCGAGCCGCATGAACGTCGGCCAGATCCTGGAGACGCACCTCGGCTGGGCCGCCGGCCTCCTGGGGTTCCAGGCCCTGACGCCCGTCTTCGACGGCTGCCGCGAGGATATGATCCACGACCTCCTCGAAGACGCCGGCCTGCCCCGCGACGGCAAGATTACCCTCCACGACGGCCGCACCGGCGAGCCGTTCGACCAGCGCGTGACCGTCGGCAACATCTACATGATGAAACTGCATCACCTGGTGGACGACAAGGTCCACGCCCGCGCCACCGGCCCGTACAGCCTTATTACCCAGCAGCCGCTGGGCGGCAAGGCGCGCTCCGGCGGCCAGCGGTTCGGCGAAATGGAGGTCTGGGCCCTCGAAGCCTACGGCGCCGCCTACATCCTCCAGGAACTCCTGACCGTCAAGAGCGACGACGTCGAGGGGCGGACCAAGATCTACGAGTCCATGGTCATGGGACGCAACACCCTCGAGGCCGGCACGCCCGTCTCCTTCGACGTCCTCTGCAACGAGATCAAGGGGCTGTGTCTGAACATCCAACTGGAGAAGAAGCGCCTGTAAAGCAGTAACTGGGTGACCGGGTAACTGGGGCTACTTTGTCAACTTCGCCATCATCCACGAAGGCCGTGGCGCGGTGCCCAGTCGTGGGCACCGCGCGGTGGGCAAGACGGCCCACCGCGGTAGAGTCGTTGTCGGTTGGTAAGCGTTGACAAAGTAGCCCTAGGGAAAAGCCAAACGGCGACCGGGGTGAATGGACTGGTTGAACCCGGTTTGCCGGGCCCTAGTCACCTAGTTACCCAGTTACGGAGTTACCTTCCGTACCCTGAGGAGTCAAACCCTATGGCAATCGACAGCGCCGTCTACGATAAGATCAACGATTACGGCAGCGTGCGGATCTCGCTGGCCAGCCCGAACGACATCCGGTCCTGGTCGTTCGGCGAGGTCCGCAAGCCCGAAACCATCAACTACCGCACGTACCGGGCCGAGCGCGACGGCCTGTTCTGCGAGCGCATCTTCGGCCCGGAACGCGACTGGGAGTGCTTCTGCGGCAAGTACAAGGGCACGAAGCACAAGGGCATGATCTGCGACCGCTGCGGCGTCAAGGTCACCCACAGCCGCGTCCGACGCAAACGCATGGGCCACATCAACCTGGCCGCCCCCGTCGTCCACATCTGGTACTTCAAGGCCATGCCGAGCCGGTTGGGCAACCTGCTCGGGATGAAGGTCTCGGACCTGGAGAAGGTCATCTATTTCCAGGACTACATCGTCGTGGACCCCGGCCCCACGCCCCTGAAGCCCAAGCAACTGCTGACCGAGGAGGAGTACCGCGAGGCCCGCGCCAACTACGGCGCCGAGTTCGACGCCGACATGGGCGCCGAGGCCGTCAAGAAGATGCTCCAGCGCATCGACCTGGCGGCCCTGTCGCAGCGGCTCCGCGAGGCGCTGTCGAAGACCCGCTCGAAGCAGAAGATCAAAAACATCACGAAGCGTCTGAAACTCGTGGAATCGCTCCGAGAGTCGGGCAACCAGCCCGATTGGATGGTGCTGGAGGTCATCCCGGTCATCCCGCCGGACCTCCGGCCGCTGGTCCTCCTGGACTCCGGCAACTTCGCCACCAGCGACCTGAACGACCTGTACCGGCGGATCATGAACC
>CAYTJE010000278.1:0-4139 GCA_964437855.1 uncultured Anaerolineales bacterium
CGCGCGACAAGGACCTGGAGCAACTCGTCGGCGAGGGCGTGGAGATGCTCGACACCCGCTCGTTCGAGCACCTGGACACTCGGGCCATCGAGGCGAAGCGCGGCGTGCGGCCGGTGCAGATGGCCGACGTCCTCGCCCTCATGGGCGACTCGACCGACAACATCCCCGGTGTGCCGGGCGTGGGCCCGAAGACCGCCACGAAACTCATCGGCCAATACGGCGACCTGGAGACGCTGCTCGCGCGCGCCGACGAGATCAAGGGCAAAATGGGCGAGCGCCTGCGCGCCCACGCCGACGACGCCCGCCGCAGCCGCAACCTGGTGGTCCTGGAGGACGACGTGCCCCTGGACCTCGACCTGCCGGCCTGCCGGACCCCCACGGACTACGACGCCGAGGCCCTGGTGGCCGTGTTCCGCGAACTGGGCTTCAACCGGTACATCGAGGAGTTCGACCTGGCGGGCACCGGGACGGGGGGCGAGATTCAGGTCCACATCGTCGAGACGGAGGCGGCGCTCTCGGACCTGGCCGACGCCCTGGCCGAGGCGGACGCCTTCGCCTTCGACACCGAGACCACGAGCGCGAACCCGCGGGAGGCGCGCCTGGTGGGCCTCTCCATCGCCTGGTCCGACGGCGAGGGGTACTACGTGCCGGTCCGCGGACCGGACCCGGACCGATGCCTGCCGCTCGAGACGGTCCGCGAGGCGCTGGCGCCGGTGCTGACGGGTAATCCGGGCGATGAGGAAACGAATGAGCGCGGCCCGTACGGGCCGCGCCGAGCCGCGACCGGGAGGTCGCAGGTATCTCCATCCGGGGGGCAAGGCGCCCTGCCAATCGAGCGTACCCGCGATCTCACGATGGCGGCTCGGGTGCTCGTGGGCCAGAACCTGAAGTACGACCGGCTCGTCTGCCGCCGGGCCGGCATCGACCTGGCCGAGCCGTACGTCGACACGATGGTGGCGGCGTACCTGGCGAACCCGGGGCGCCGGCAGTACGGCCTGGACGCCCTGGCGCTGGACTACTTCGGGCACAAGATGATCCCGCTCTCGGACCTCCTGGGACCGAAGAAGGACGAGCGGCGGATGGACGAGGTGCCCATCGACCAGGCGGCCGAGTACGCCGTCGAGGATGCCGTCGTCACCTGGCGGCTGCGGGGACGGCTCCAGACGGAACTGGAGGAGAAGGGCCTCGCGCGGCTCGCGCGCGAGGTGGAGATGCCGCTCGTCCCCGTCCTGGCGTCGATGGAGGAGACCGGCATCGCCGTCGACCGCGGGGTGCTGGAGGCGATCTCGGCCGACCTGGCGGGGCGCCTCTCGGCCCTGGAGCAACAGGTGTACGAGGCGGCCGGCCACGAGTTCGCCATCAACTCGCCCCAGCAACTGGCCGAGGTCCTGTTCGAGGAACAGGGCCTGGCGCCGCTCAAAAAAACGGCCAAGGGCCGCCGGCCGTCGACCGACGCCTCCGTCCTCACGGAACTGGCCCGGCGGCATCCCCTGCCCCGGCTGGTGCTGGAGTACCGGAGCCTGGCGAAACTGAAAGGGACCTACGTTGACGCCCTGCCGGCCCTGGTGGACCCCGCCGACGGCCGGGTCCACACCTCGCTGAATCAGACGGCCACCGCCACGGGCCGGCTGAGTTCGTCGGAGCCGAACCTCCAGAACATCCCCATCCGAACCGACGAGGGGCGGCAGATTCGCCGGGCGTTCGTCCCGGGCGAGGACGGCTGGGTGCTGCTGGCGGCGGACTACTCGCAGATCGAGTTGCGGATGCTCGCCCACTTCTCCCGAGACGGGGCCCTCGTCCGTGCCTTCGCCGAGGGGCGCGACATCCACGCCTTCGTCGCCGCACAAATCTACGGCGTAGAGGAAGACGAGGTCACCACCGACATGCGCCGCGTGGCGAAGGTCGTCAATTTCAGTCTCATCTACGGCAAGACGGCGTACGGCCTGTCACGGGACCTGGACATTCCCGTGCCCGAGGCCGAACAATTCATTGACGATTACTTCGCCCGCTACGGGGCCGTCCGCGACTTCACCGCCGAGGTGCTGGACCGGGCCGAGGCCGACGGTTACGTCACCACCATCCTCGGCCGACGCCGCGCCATCGAGGGCATCGGCAAGAAGGACCTGAAGCGGCTGAACTTCCCGGAGCGGACCGCCATCAACACCGTCATCCAGGGGTCGGCGGCCGACCTCATCAAGGTGGCGATGAACCGCATCTGGCGGCGGCTGGCGCGCGAGGACCGGCCCAGCCGGCTCCTGCTCCAGATCCACGACGAACTCATCTTCGAGACGCCCGAGGACGCCCTGGCCGACGAACGGGCCTGGATCACCGACGAGATGACCTCCGCCATGGACCTCAGGGTCCCCCTGACGGTCCACGTAGCCGCGGGGGCGAACTGGATGGAAGCGGAATAGCCGCGAGCCACGCCGACGCCGAGCCGCGACCGTAAGGTCGCGGGTACGTTTGCGTGAGGAGCGTTCTTCCTTGCCGAAAGTACCCGCCATCTTACGATGGCGGCTCGGGGCTCGGGGCATCTGGATGGCCAATCCGACATCCGACATCCGACATCCGAAATCGTCCGTGCCGGTCATCGGCCTGCTGGGCGGGGTGGGGTCGGGCAAGACGACCGTCGCGCAGATGATGGCCGAGGCGGGCTGCCGCGTCGTCGACGCCGACCGCATCGGCCACGCCGTGCTGCGCGAAGAAGACGTTAAGGCCCAGGTCCGCGAGGCGTTCGGCGACGAGGTCTTTGGGGCGGACGGCGAGGTGGACCGCGAGGCCCTCGGCCGGCAGGTCTTCGCCGACACGGAACGCCGGGAGACGCTGGAGCGGATCGTGCACCCCCGGATCCTCGCCCGGATGCGGGAGGAGGTCGAGGCCGCCGGGGCCGCAGGCCCGCCGGCCGTGGTCATCGACGCGCCCCTGATTCTGGAAAAAGGACTTGCCACCTGGTGCGACCGTATGGTATACGTAAAGGCGCCGGTCGAGGTCCGAGAGCGCCGGCTCCATCAGTCCAGGGGCTGGAACGCGTCGGAGACTCAGCGACGAGACGCCTCCCAGATTTCCCTAAAGACCAAGCAGGGCCGGGCCGATACCATCATTGATAACAGTGCCTCTCCCGAGCACACCCTTGAGCAGGTCCAGCGAATCCTTGCGCGCCTGGGGGCGCGCTGATGCAGCAACGGGGCCCTTGGTGCCGTCCACCCCTTTAAGAGCCTCTCCGAATAACCCCTCGTCGGCCCGAGGCCGAGCGAGGCGGCCGCAGGCAAGGAGGGCGAAGCAGGCAGCCCGTCTCTGGGCTGGCGATGCAGCCCGACGCCGGCTGCGGTCGCCGCAGCCGGCCGAAGCCAGAGGGGTATCCGGATAGGCTCTAAAGGCGTAAACTCGGTTTACGTCCGCAAACCCACGTCCGTTTCCAGTCAAAAGGAAGTCTCTGATGGCCAAGACCACGAACGCCTCACGAAACGCCAAGTCGGCGCCGGCCTCACGCAGCCGCGCCAAGCCCGGCCGGAGCGAGGGCTTCGACGAAGAAGCCCACACCCGCTACGAGGAGGCCAAACGCAGCGAACTCCACATCGCCCAGCTCCAGAAGATGACCGTGGCCGAACTCCACGACCTGGCCCGCGAAGAGGGCGTCAGCGACTACGCCGGCCTGAAGAAGCAGGACCTGGTGTTCCACGTGCTGCGGAACCGGGTCCAGGCCAACGGGCTGATGTTCGGCGAGGGGGTGCTGGAGGTCCTGCCCGACGGGTTCGGGTTCCTGCGGTCGCCGGACTACAGTTACATGCCCTCGCCGGACGACATCTACGTGAGCCCGAGCCAGATCCGCCGATTCGGCCTGCGGACCGGGCACATCGTGGCCGGCCAGATCCGCCCGCCCAAAAACGACGAGCGGTACTTCGCCATGCTCAAGGTCGAGGCGGTCGACTACGACAACCCGGAACTGCTTTCCGAGAAGGTCGTCTTCGAGGACTTGACGCCCCTCTTTCCGGACGAGCGGCTCCTCCTGGAGACCGTCCAGGACGAACTGGACATGCGGGTGGTGGACCTGATTACGCCCATCGGCAAGGGGCAGCGGGGCCTCATCGTCAGCCCGCCCCGGGCCGGCAAGACCGTCCTGCTTCAGAAGATGGCCAACG
>CAYTJE010000279.1:0-4130 GCA_964437855.1 uncultured Anaerolineales bacterium
TGCAGCCGCGAGTAGAAGTCCATCGTGAACAGCGTGGCCGAGGCGTTGAAGACGCTGGACAGGCTGCTCATGAGGGCGGCCAGGAGTCCCGCCACCACGATGCCTCGCACCCCCACGGGCAGCACCGTGGCGACCATCATCGGGAAACTCATGCCGCTGTCGGTGAACTCGGCCTTCACGTCGCTTCGCAGGGCCTCGAGGCGGTCGGGGGCCTCCTTTGCCATGCGCTCCAGGTCGAGCGTCCGCCGGCCGTCCTCGGTGACGACGAACTCGCCGTACTTGGCCAGGACCAGGTCCCGGCGTTTGGCCTGGACGTCGCGCATGAGTTCATCGACCCGGTCGGGGGCTTCTTCCCTCATCCGCTCGACGCTGACGATACGTGTGCCGTCCTCCCGCTCCACGACGAACTCGTCGTACTTTCGGCGGATGTCCGGCCGCTGGAGGATGGGTTCGTTGGCCAGCATCTGCTCGAAACTCAGGTCCGTGTGCCCCGTCTGGCTTTTGGCAATCAGGGCGAAGCAGATGATACCCGGAATGATGAAGATGAAGACGGGCAGGAGTTTCAGGAAGCCCGCCCACAGGCTGCCCCGGCGGGCCTGCTGCTCGTTCGGGGCGCCCAGGGCACGCTGGACGATGTATTGGTCGGTGCACCAGTACCACAGGCCGATGATGGGGGCGCAGAAGAGCATCCCCAGCCACGGGTAGTTGCCGTTGAAGTACCAGGCGATCCGGTGGACCTGCTCGCCGCCGTCCGTGGTAACGACTTCGTCCACGGGTGCCCAGGTGCCGACCGCCCGAATGCCGTCGATGGCCTCGGGCACGAGGGGCTTCCAGAGGTTGAACATCTCGGAGCCGGCGATGTCGCGGAGCGCCTCCCAGCCTCCCAGGGCCTGGAGGCCGAAGACCGTGACCAGGGCCGACCCGATGACCAGCGTAAAGGTCTGGAGCGTGTCGGTGTAGGCCACCGCCCGCAGGCCGCCCAGCACGGTGTAGGCGCCGGTCAGGACGATGATCAGGATCGAGCCGATCCAGAAACTGTCCATTCCCATGAAGTGGATGTCCGGCAGGAGGACCGAGAAGACGATGCCCCCCGCGAAGACCGCCACCGCGATCTTCGTCAGCACGTACGCCACCAGCGAGATGACCGACAGCACCCACCGGGCCGACGGGCTGAACCGTTTCTCCAGAAACTGCGGCATCGTGAACACCCGCGACCGCATGAAGAACGGGACGAAGACCCACCCCAGGACCAGCAGGCACCAGGCGTGGAGTTCGTAGTGGGCCATGGCCACGCCGTCGGTCGTGCCGGAGCCGGCCAGGCCCACCAGGTGCTCCGACCCGATGTTCGAGGCGAAGATGGAGGCCCCGATGATGAACCAGCCCAGGTTCCGGCCGGCCAAAAAGTAGTCGTCCGGCGTGTCCTTGTTCTTCCGGATGACCCACCACGACAGGCCGAACACCAGGAGGAAGTAGGCGGCGACCGTCAGCCAGTCGATGGTTCCGAGTCCTTCCATGGCGTGCTCCTCCGTCCTTTCGAGCCGGCCGCGGAAGCGGCCGGACAGGTTCACCGGCCGGGGCCGTGCCACGGCCACTCGCGCGTGACCGGGTGCCCGCCCCCGGCGGATAAACTTCCGCTCCCGGCTCGGGTGCGCCTAACACTACAACGCTAAGTCCGCATTTTGCGCGGTGGGTCTCCGCACCCACCGCGCGCGAATCGCGATTCTTGCGGCTGCGCGGCGGGTACGGAGATTTACCCGCCGAAGGCGGGCCCGCCGCGCTCGAGTTAGCGTTGTAGTGCTAATGCCGGATGGCGGCGGCGGCCCAGGTCAGCCCGCCGCCGAAGGCGACCAGGAACGCCACGTCGCCGGGCCGAATCTGGCCCTGGGCGATGGCCTCGTGGTGAGCCATCGCCACGCTCGCCCCGCCTGTATTACCGTACTTGTCGATGTTGAGAAACACTTTTTCGGGCGGGAAGCCCATCCGGCCGGTCGCTGCGTCGATGATACGCGTGTTCACCTGGTGGGGGACGACCATTTTGACCTCCTCGGCGGTCAGGTGACACGCGGTCATGCACTCCTCGATGAGTTCCTGCATCTTGAGGACGGCGAACTTGAAGACCTCGCGTCCGCGGATGTGCATGTAGTGCAGGCGCCCCTCCAGCGTCTGGCGGGAGGTTGGCCGGCGGGACCCGCCCCCCGGCAGGATCATCATCGCCCCGCCCGAGCCGTCCGCGTACAGCGTCGTGTACAGGATGCCGGTGTCGGGTTCGTCCGAGGCCTGGACCACGGCCGCGCCCGCCCCGTCGCCGAACAGGACGCACGTGGAGCGGTCCGCGTAGTCGGTAATCTTCGAGAGCGTCTCGGCGCTGGTGACCAGGACCGTGCGGGCCTGGCCGGCCAGGATGGCCGCCCGCGCCTGCGCCAGGCCGTAGATGTGGCCGGAGCAGGCGGCCGTCAGGTCGAACGCGCCGGCCCCGGTGCAGCCGAGCCGGTCCTGGAGCCAGCACGCCGTGGCCGGCAGCGTGTTGTCGGCCGTGATCGTGGCACAGATGAGGAGGTCGACGTCGTCCGGTCCGACGCCGGCGTCGGCCATGGCCCGGCGGCAGGCCTGGATGGCCAGGTCGCTGGTGGCCTGGTCGTGTTCGGCCAGGCGGCGCTGCTTCATGCCGGTCCGCTGGGCGATCCACTCGTCGCTGGTCTCGACGATCCGCGTGAAATCCTCGTTGGTCATCACGCGCTCGGGCACGTACATCCCGGTGCCGACGACCTTGGCGCTGGCGGGTCGGGTCACGCGCGGCTTCCTCCGGCCTTGGCGATTTTCTGGACGATGGTCCGGTTGACCTCCTGCCGGGCGTAGGTGGCGGCGACGCGGAGGGCGTTGGTGACGGCCCGGGCCTTGGCGTTGCCGTGGCAGATGATGACTACGCCGTCCACACCCAGCAGGGGCGCCCCGCCGTACTCCTCCGCATCGTGACGGCGCTGGAGGTTGCGCATGACGGGCCGGAGGGCGTCGCGGGTGTCGGCGGGCAGTTCCTGGACCTCGGCCATGACCGTCTGGAAGACGCTGTCGGCCAGGGCCTCGACGCATTTCAGGACGATGTTGCCGACGAAGCCGTCGCAGACGACGACGTCGAACCGGCCGTTGAAGATGTCGCGTCCCTCGGCGTTGCCGCGGAAGTTCAGGGCCGACCGCTCCATCAGGTCGCGGGCCTCGCGGGCCAGTTCGTTGCCCTTCTGGCTTTCCTCGCCGATCGAGAGGATGCCGACCCGCGGGTCCGTTACGTCGAAGACCTCGCGGGCGTAGACGCTGGCCATGATCCCGTACTGGAGCAGGTGGACGGGGCGGCTGTCGACGTTGGCGCCCACGTCGATGACCACGACCGGCCCGTGGAAGGTGGGGAAGACCACGCTGATGCCCGGTCGGCGGACGCCCGGTAGCCGTTTGGCGATCATGTGCGCCGCCGCCACGAACGCGCCGGTGTTGCCGGCGGAGACGACGGCGTCGGCCTCGCCGGCGGCCATGAGTTCGACGGCCCGTCGGAGCGAGGAGTCGGGGCTCCGGCGGACGGCCTCGACGGGGGGTTCGGCCATGCCGACCCGCTGGCCGGCGTGGACGACCTCCAGCCGCTCCCGCGGCGCGCCGAGGGCCTGGAGTTCGGCCTCCACGGCGTCGGCGTTGCCGACGAGGACGATCGTGTCGTCCGGGAGGGCATCGCGGGCGCCGACGGCGCCGCGGACGGTCTCGCCCGGCGCGTGGTCGCCGCCCATGGCGTCAATCGCCAGCCGCACGGCCTACTCCTCCTCGACCTCCAGTACCTGTCGGCCACGGTAATGGCCGCAGTTCCCGCACACGGTGTGCGGCAACTTGGCGTGGCCGCACTGCCGGCAGACGACCGTCTGCCTGGGCGTGAGCCGATCGTGCGAGCGGCGTTTATTCCGCCGGGACCGGGGGGTCCGCCTCTTGGGAACCGGCATGGTGGTCTCCTTCTGCGGTGCCGCTCTGCGACACGGAAAATCGACAACCGGAAAGGCAAAAAGGCTACCGTCTGAGGGGCCGCCGGTCAACCGAAAAGCGGGTCAACCGCTCCCTTGCGGTCGCGGCTCGGATTCAGAACGCCCCGCTCCCTTGCG
>CAYTJE010000280.1:0-4117 GCA_964437855.1 uncultured Anaerolineales bacterium
GGCCCACCGCGCTAGAGTCGTTGTCGGTTGGTAAGCGTTGACAAAGTAGCCCTAGGCCGGGACGAAGTCCCGGCAACGGGACGGATAGAATGCCGGGGCTATCGCCCCGGCCTATGTGCTTGGCGTGAGGCGCCGTTTCATTTCCGCCCGAAGTGCTTGTCCGCGAAGTCCAGGTACTGCCGCCAGTCGTACTCCGAGAGGTCGTGGCCGCCCGTTCGCACGTGGTAGCCGATGCGGCCCATCACGGGGGTATCGAGCGGGGGCATCGCATCGGCCGGCAGGCCGTCGGTGCCGAGCAGGCGGTAGACGGGGTCGGCGGCCTTGCAGGCAAGGAACTCGCCGCGCGGGTCGGCCCACAGGTCCTTATCGGCGCTGGCGACGTACACCGGACGGGGGGCGACGAGGGCGATCAGCATGTGCTGGTCCACCGGCAGGTCGGCTTCCTTGCCGTTGTAGCGCTTGAAGTTGCCGCAAAACCAGTGGGGGAAGGATTTGTTGATCCGTGCGACGGTCTCGCCGAGCGCCCGCCGCGAGAGCGCCGCCCCGCCGCACCCCGAATCGTTCGAGATAACGATGGCGAACCGTTCGTCGCTCGCCCCGGCCCAGAGGGCCGTCTTACCCAGCCGCGAGTGCCCCAGCACCGCCACGCGCCCCGCGTCGACGCCCGGGTCGGTCTCCAGGTAATCGAGCGCCCGGGCGAGCCCCCAGGCCCAGGCGGCGATGGAGGCCCAGGCGTCCTCGCCGCGCGTGCCGGGCGAGCCGAAGGCCCCGTGCACGCCGTTCGTGAACCCGTCGTGACGGTCCGGGTCGATGTCGCCGTAGCAGACGGTGGCAAATCCGTAGCCGCGCGAGAGGATCAGTTCCACGGGGTACCGGCGTGCCCGCATGCCGCGCGACTTCGCGATCGCCTTCTCGGTCGGCTTCTCGCCCTGCTTGCTCCGCTGCCAGATGGTGCCGACGCGGACGGCCGGGTCGGCGATGACCGTCTGGTTGCCGTAGAAGTTCAGGCACAGGAAACACGGCACGGGCCCCTCGGCGCCGGCGGGCAGGTAGAGGAGCAGGTCCATCCGGGGGCCGTCGTCGGCGCCGGTGAAGCGGACGGCCACCTGGCGGCGGACGGCCTTGCCGTCGAGGGCTTTCTCGCCGCGGTCGAAGACCTCGAAGGTCAACCCCGCGGGCCGGCCGGGCGCCCGGCCGTAAACGTGCGTGCGGAAGAGGTCGAGGATCTCCGCCCGCCGCGCCGGCCACTGGTTGGGGTCCGTGACCTTGGTGCCGTCGGCCATCGTGAGCGGGTCGGGCAGGGTATAGTCGGGCACGGTGGCCTCGTCCCAGCGGGTGCCGCCGCGCTTCTTCTGAAGGCGTTTGACGAGGTCGGGGTCGGCGTGCCAGGTGTCGGCCCGCTTTTCGGCGGCCTCGCCCTGGGCGGCCGCAACGGCGAGGACGACGAGCCACGTGCCCGCCAGGAGGGCCAGCGTAAGGGGTTCCGGCAGGGTGGTCAGGCATTTCATCGCCCTTCTCCTTGGTTCAGCGTGATGGGCGGGGCGACTGCCGCTGCCCTTTCGCACGTATCCCGCCGTCCGCCCCCGGCGGGCAAACTTCCGCCGCGGACCTGGTTTGCGCACGTTCCGCGTACGGCGCGGCGGGTGGCATGGCCACCCGATGTCGGGTGGCCATGGGCCATACGGCGCGGTGCCCGGTCTTGGGCACCGCGCGGCGGGCAAGACTGCCCGCCGCGCATAGCCGCGCACGGCCGGACGAGGCCGGCCGTGGCACGGTTTCTATACCCGTTCGACGGTCAGGTCGTAGGCGCCGCGGGTCTTCTTGGTCTTCGTGCTGGCAAGCCACGTCTGGAGCCGGGCGGGGCCGGCGGACAGTTCGACCTCGAACGTCACGGCCTTTGCCTCGGGGTCGGCCTTTCGGGTTTCCTCGACCGTGCCGATCTTCAGCCGCGCCTCGTCGGCGTCCAGGGCCATGCCGGCCTGCTCCGGGGCCCGCCGCAGCGTGACGCGGTACGTGCCGGCCCGGGCTACCCGGACCGCCCACCACCCGTTGGCGTACAGGTTTTTCCTGCGGACGTGATTCTGATTCCACGGGCACGGGCCCTCGGTGGGATGCCAGTCGTGGCAGGTCAGGTGGGACGGGTTCTCGTGGTCGCTGCCGAGGACGATGCGGCAGTACTGGTCGAACCGCTCGTCGATGTCGCCGTACCAGGCCTCGTAGGCGGCGCGAAGGCGCTGGACCACGTCCGGGTGTTTGTCGGCGACGTTGGTTTTCTGGCCGGGGTCGGCCGGCATATCGAAGAGTTCCTTGCCATTCACGAGCCGCCAGCGGTCGGTCATGACGGCGCACTTGCGCCACTTTTTGGGGTGGTCGATGCGCTGGGAGTGGACCAGGAGGGTGCGGTCGGGCCAGCCGGCCTCGCCGCGGAGCAGGGGGGCCAGGCTCGTCCCGTCGAACCGCACGTCCTTCGGGGCCGGGATACCGCACAGGTCGATGAGGGTCGGCAGGAGGTCCACGTGGGCGGTCAGGCGGTCCACGTCGCCGCGGGCCTTCAGGCCGGCCGGCCAGCGGATGAAGCACGGGACCCGGTGGCCGCCGTCGTACTCCGAGCCCTTCCGGCCGCGCATCGCCCCCTGCATCCCGGCGCTGGTGCCGTTGTCGGTCATGAAGATGAGGACGGTGTTCTCGGTGAGGCCCAGGCGGCCCAGGCGGTCGTCCAGCCGGCCCATGTTCTCGTCGATATTTTTGATCATGCCGTAGAAGCGGGCCCGGCTTTCCTTGACGCCCTGCGCGGCGAACGGCTTCCAGTATTCTGGCGTCACGTTATACGGACCGTGGGGCGCGTTGGTCGTCAGGTAGCAGAAGAAGGGCCGGTCGCGGACCGCCTCGATCCATTTCATAGCCTCGCCGAACCAGACGTCGGTGCAGTAGCCCTTGAACGGTTCGGCCCGGCCGTTGCGGAAGTAGGTGTCGTCAAAGTAGTCGTTTCCCCAGAAGTCGGGGGTCTGGCCGACGCCCCCGCCGCCGTGGATGAGGACCTCGCCGAACCCGCGGTCCTGGGGGCGGAACGGGTAATTGTCGCCCAGGTGCCATTTGCCGAAGATCGCCGTCGCGTAGCCGCCGGCGCGGAAGGCGTCGGCCATGGTGGTCTCGTCGGCGGCCAGGAAGTGCCGGCCCATGATGGTGTGCCACACGCCGGCGCGGGAGGAGTACCGGCCGGTCATCAGGGCCGACCGCGCCGGCGCGCACGTCGGGTCCACGTGGAAGTTCGTCAGCCGCGTCGCCTGGCCGTGCAAACGGTCGAGGTTCGGCGTCTTCAGCACGGGGTTGCCGTGGCACGAGAGGTCGTAATAGCCCTGGTCGTCGGTGATGACCAGGACGACGTTGGGCGGGCGCTTGCGGGGCGCCTCGCCGGCCCGTGCCGGGCCCGGCCGGGCGGCGGTGGTGCATCCGGCGGCCAGGGCGCCGACGGCGGCGCCGGAGGCGGTGGTCAGAAACTGGCGGCGGTTCATCCGTATCTCCTCCTGCAGCATTCAGAGATCCAGGGTGCCACGGATTGCTCGCAATCCGCGTCTCCGGGCCGGGCACACGGTTTGACAAGCAAACCGTGGCACCCGGCGCGTCAACCGTTGCGTGTGCTCGGGTCGAACCTGGGGTTTGTCTCGGTCGGGACGGGGGCCCCCACATCCTTCCGCCAGGCGACGAGCCGGTCGTGGAGTGCCTTCGCCTTCTCGGGCATGGGCCGGGCCAGGTTGGTGGTCTCGCCGATGTCTTTGCGGAGGTTGTAGAGTTCCAGCCGGCCGTCCTCGAAGTACTCGATGAGTTTCCAGTCGCCGGCGCGGATGACGCCGCCGGGCGTGGTCCGCCAGGTATTCCCGCCGCCCTGGAGGTAGGCCGGGAAGTGCCAGAAGATGGCGTCGCGCTTCAGGGTCCCCGTCTGCGTCATGAGCGGGACGAGGCTCTCGCCGTCGAGCGGGTAGTCGGGGGGCGGCTCGGCGGCGGCCACCTCCAGCAGCGTGGGGTAGAAGTCCAGGGCGATGACCGGCGTCTCGCACCGGGTTCCGGGGGGCACGCGGCCGGGCCATCGGACGGCCATCGGCACGCGGATGCCGCCCTC
>CAYTJE010000281.1:0-4117 GCA_964437855.1 uncultured Anaerolineales bacterium
GACGGGGCTCCAGGGGCTTGGGGGCCGTGTTGCGTTTCAGAGTTGAATCCGCAATCGATATTTCAGTACATATCGCCTCCTGTTCATACGGGGTCAAAAAGCGATCAAAAACGATCAATTCCGATCAATTCCGATCAAAAAACGAAAATAATCGAAAAAAGCCGAAAGTTTCGCCTTACCCATTTTAACATTCGCGCGACAAATCGGCCCTGACGCTCGAAAAAGTGGGATTCGGACGCCAAAAGGCGCCCAAAACCGCGCGCACCGCCCGAGCCGTTTTCTCAGAATATATACGAAGCGCGGCGCCCTTGGCCAGCCGCGAGCGCCTGCCCGGCGTAGCCTGTAAGGCGAAGCCGGGCGAGCGAGCCCCGGCGGGCGGTCGCCAGGGCCGAATGGCCGAGACCCGCCCACGCCGGCGCGGTTCAAGCCTTGTGGGCCGGGCGCGCCGCCCGGCCGTCTCTCTCCCTGAACCGTCGGTGACGGATGCGAGGCCTGCCCGTCCTGCTTACGTTGGCGGCCCTGACGGCCGGGGCCGTCCCCGCCGCCGGGAAGCCGTACGCCCGGACGCTCACGATCCGTGAGCCCCTCGGCGCCACGTGGACCGACGAACTGGTCCACCGCGACGTAACCGTCCGCCAGCCCGGCGTGGCCGCCCACACCTTTGCCCTGAGCGACCCGTCCGGCCGGCCCGTGCGTGTGCAGGTCCAGGTGCTGGAGGGCACGCCGAAGGCCGTCCGCCGCGCCCGGCTCTGGTGGAAGATGACGCTGCCGATGGACCGCGAGTTGGCCTACCGCCTCACGTGGCGGGACGACGGTCGGCTCCCAAAGGGATCCGTACGGAGCGGTCCCCGGCCGGGAGGCGGGCTCACGGTCCGCCGCCGGGGCGACCGCCTGGTCCTCTCGACGGGGTCGGCGGAGGTGGCCCTGGCGGCGCCGGCCAAGGCGTTCGACCGGCCCCAGCCGCTGAGCCGTGTGCCCGGCCCGATTCAGGGTGTCCGCCCCTCCCCCGGCCAGGGGCCGTGGTGCGGCACGTGGCGATGGCGCGGGCCGGGCCGCGTCCGTGCCGTCGAGACGACGGTCGAGGCCGACGGGCCCCTCTGGGCCCGCGTCCGCCTTCGCTACGTCTTTCGCGAGGAGAAGCGGCGGTACGTCGTGGCGGTCCGGGCCGTCCTGGGCGAGCCGTGGATCGAGTTCCGCGAGACGTACCGCGTGGGCGAGGGCGGCCGGGCCGCGCTCACCCTGAAGGCGCATCTTCAGCCGACCGAGGTCCTCTGGCTGCCGTGGGCCGGGGGCGTCGGCCGGTCCGGGCCGGCGCAGGGGCTCCGGCGCGAGCCGCTGGCGGCGATGTCGGCCGGCGGCCAGCCGTTTGCGACGCTTCGGCCGCGGTGGGCCCGATGGCCGGACGCCGCCCAGGCCTGCCTGGCCCTCGGCGAGGCCGACGGCTCGGACCGGTCCCGCGCCGCCGCCGTCGGCGCCGTCATGGTCCGCCCGGCCGCCTGGACCCGGCCGTACGAGCAGTTCCCGTCGGTCCGGGCCATCGGGGACGGCAGCGGGATGACCGTGGCGTTCCCGCTCGAGGCGGGCGGCCGGGCCTGGGCCCTGCTGGCCGGGCCGGTCGCCCGGTTCGACACCAAGGGCGACCTCCAGGGCCTGATCCGGCGGATGGCGGACCTGCCCCTCGACCGCGTGCTGAACGCCTGTGTGCTGGCCTGGAAGCGCGACCCCGACCGCTCCGCTCCGCACATCCTGACGACGGGTGAGCGTCTGTCGGCCATTCGGGCCGACATGGCGGCCGGTCGCGATACGCCGACCGCGCGGCTCATCGGGCGGGTCCTGGCTGACGAGACCGCCGACGAGGACGACCGGCTTCTGGCGGCGTACCTGGCGGGTCGGCGGGGCACCCTGCCGGCCATGCCGATTCGGCCGGACGCCTTCCTGGGCCGGGCGTACGGGGATGCGTTTCTGGCGCCGGAGGCGTATCCGCGCCGGCTGCCGGAGGCGCTGACCCGGATGGACCTGTCGTCGGCGGGCCGGCCGGCGGGCGGCCCCGCGGTCGCGCTGCTCGGCTACCGCTTCACCGATCCGAACTACTGGCCCGCCCTGGCCGACGGATGGCCCCTGGACCGGCCGGAGCGATTCCCCTGGATGGTCGCCGTGCCGGCGCAGGCGGCGGCGATGATGCCGGACCATCCCCACGCCGGCCGATGGATGGCCGGGGCCCTGGGCCAGGTCCGGTCGGCCCTTCGGCGGGCGGTGCGGGGCGCCGGCCAGGGGCCCGGTCCCAACGGGGTCCGACCCGTTCAGGTCCCGCTGGGAACGGAGCGGCTCCTCGAGACGCTCGACCGCTTCCTGCCGGTGATGCGGGCGGCGCAGCACGCGGACCTTGCCCGACCCCAACGGGATCCGCACGGACGGGGTCCGAACGGAGCGGACCCGTTCACCTGGCCGGAGGTCCGCGCCGGCCTGGAGTGGGTGCGGCACCTGCACACGCCGCCGGACCCGCGGCTGGGCCGGCGCCTCCTGGTGACGGCGGGCGGGGGCGGATGGGGAGACGACGTGGGCCGGCTGTTCGGTATCGCGGCGGCGGGGGTGGCGCCGTCGGACCCGGACCTCGCCCGCCTCTGGATGGCCATCTATCGCGATTACTACGGCGAGGCGGGCAGCGGCGACCTGGCGACCGACGTGCTCCTGGCGGACCCGTCGCTCGAGGGGCGTCCGACGGCCGAGACCGATTGGCCCAGCGGGGCACGCGACGGCTTCGGCGCCGTGCTGCGGAGCCGGGTCGGCTCGCCCCGAGAGGCCTTCGTGGCGTTCCGCTGCGGCGGGGTGTCCGAAGGCGGGCGCGGCGACGCCATGAGTTTTCATTTCACGGGGGCCGGTGTGCCGATCGCCCCGGCCTGGCACACGCCGGCCGGCCTCGTGCCCATCCAGGAACCTATGCACAACCGCGTGACACTGGGCGAGCACGAGAACATGGACGCCCCCGGCCGCCTGCTCGGCGTGTGGCGGTCGGCGGCGGCGGACGTGGCGGCCGGGCAGGCCCGGACCACGCACCTGAGGCGGATGCCCGCCCGGCCGGACGAGGTCGAGCCGGGTACCGCCCTGGCGCGGCGGCGGCTGGAGACGCCCGCCCGGTATCGCCGGTGGCTCATGCTCGTGAAGCACCCCGACGGGTCGGCCCTGGAGGACTACCTGGTCGTTCGAGACGAGCCGGCGTCGACCGAGCCGGCCACGTTCAACCTGTTCGTACTGGCGCAGCGGGTCCGGCAGGCGGGGCGGCGATTCCGGTTCGACGGGCAACTCCCGGCCGATGCGGTCCTGTACCTGGTCACGCCGGAGCCGGAGAACGTGACGCGGTCGGCGTGGGGCTGGTCCCGGCCGTTCGGATCCCTCCGGGAGAGGAATCTGGGCCGTTCAGGCCCCGCTAGGAACGGAGCGGCGGGCGGCGGGCAGGCCGCGGTCCCGGCCCAGCGGGACCCGAACGGATCCGACGTCGACCCGGCCCAGAGGCCGTGGCGCCGCGGCGAACTCCAGCAGTGGGTCCGCGTGCGGGCCCGGCCCGGCCGGCCGTTCCTGGCGGTCCTGTATCCCTGTCCGAAGGGCCGGGAGCCGCCGGCCTTCGAGCCGCTGGCCGACGGCCGCGGCGTGCGGGTCCGGCTGGGCGAGGAGGACGAGGCGGTGTACCTGGCGTCGGAACCGCCGAAGGAGGCCGGCGGGCAGGCCGCCGTCCGCCGCGGCGGAAAGCGGACGGTCGTCGTCAAGCGGGCCGTCAAGCCCCTGTGACGGCGGGCCGGGGGGCTTGGCTCCCGGCCGGCGTGGCGTGCCGGGCGAATTCCACCTTGCTCCACCTTGACGGGCCGGGGGGGCCGCGGCTATACTTTTTCGCTCCTCCTGGGGTCGGCCTGAAGGGGGAGGATGGCCCCGGCCGATATCAGTCAGGGCGGTCCCGCGGCGCGGGATGGACCGCGTGCAGGTTTGGGACGAAACGCAAACAGGATTCCCCGGTAGCTCAATTGGTAGAGCGGGCGGCTGTTAACCGCTAGGTTGTAGGTTCAAGTCCTACCCGGGGAGCCATCTATCGAACGCAACCCTCCTCGAAACGGGTTGTGTGCCGGTT
>CAYTJE010000282.1:0-4033 GCA_964437855.1 uncultured Anaerolineales bacterium
CTGAAACTCAGACAAGAATCACTCGACTTCGTTCCGCAAAGTTGACGGAGAGCCGCGAAAAAGACTCCTGGAACCTTTTTCGCCGCGCTCCCCCGACCGGAGGCCACATGAGACACCCGACACACAAAGCCGCCCTGGCAGTCGCGGTGCTCGTTGCCGCCCTGGGGCCCGCGGCGCAGGCGGAGGAAAGCGCCGTGCCGCCGACGATCAAAGTCTTCATCCTCGCCGGCCAGTCGAACATGGAGGGCCAGGGTGTGGTCTCCATGGATCACGAGAAATACTACAACGGCGGCAAGGGCAACCTGGTCTGGTCGATGGAGCACTCCCAAAGCGCCGAGAAGATGAAGCACCTCCGCGACGCCGACGGCAACTGGGCCGTCCGCGACGACGTCCGGATCTCCTTCAAGGCCAAGGATAAGGTCCGCAAGGGCGGGCTGACCGTCGGCTACACGGGCTACCGCGGGCACAGCCACATCGGGCCGGAACTTCAGTTCGGCCACGTCGTGGGCGACGCCCTTGAGCAGCCGGTCCTGCTCATCAAGACCGCGTGGGGCGGCAAGAGCCTCTACGTCGATTTCCGGCCGCCGAGTTCCGGCGGCACGGTCGGGCCCTACTACACGAAGATGATCGAGGAAATCCGTGCGGCCCTGGCGGAACTCGGGGACCGCGAGTACGAGATCGCCGGCTTCGTCTGGATGCAGGGCTGGAACGACATGTGCACCAAACCCGCCATCCCGGAGTACGCCGAGAACCTCGTGAACCTCGTCCACGACCTGCGCAAGGAGTTCAACGCACCGGACATGCCGGTCATCGTCGGCGAGTTGGGCAACGGCGGGCCCGCCAAGCCCGGTTCGGCCATGGAGGCGCTGCGGAAGGCCCAGCGGGAAGGCACCGCACGCATCCCGAACGCCCGGTTCGTCGAGACGCAGGGCTTCGCCCGGCCGGCCGAGATGTCGCCCAACGTCGGCCACGGGCACCACTGGTTCGGCAACGCCGAGAGTTACTTCCTCATCGGCGACGCCCTCGGCAAGGCGATGCTGGAACTAATGAAGTGACAGGGGGGCGATGCGACTGTGCACGCGCCGCGATCTCCAGCAAGTCCCGGGAACCCGGCCGACACATCCCTTATGGTTGGGTGTCCAGCGAAACCAGCGCGTGCTGAACCGCATCGAGGTCGACGCAGAGAATATGCCCCTCGAACGTGGCCAGCACGAGCGTCCCCTCGCCGAAACGCAGGCCGTACAGGAACGCCCCCAACTGAGCGTCGCCCGCCAGGGCAAGCAACCGCACGGAAGCATCCCCCGGCCGCTCTGCATGTCCGACGCGCAGTTCCCGGCCCCGATCCGAGATGGTCCACGTCAGACCCGCCCAGTTGCCGGTCCAGCGATGGCCGTCCCACTCAAGGTTGATGTACTCGGCCTCGCGGCCGGTGCGGCCCCCGTCCACCTCCTGGCCAGTCCCAACGTCAAGCGTGGCGATGTGGCGAGTGGACGTGCCGAAGATGCATCCCGGAGCGCCGCCCCGGACGTGAATGCACCCGTCGCCGGACGCCACCTCCTTTACGTAGACGCGGCGGATATGGGGGATAACCCCCATCATCCAACCGAGTTCCTTACCTGGCCGCCAGACCCAATGCACTGACGTGTCCTGATGCGTCAAGTCCTCGTCGCCAAGGAGGCGTCCGGGATAGACAGCCCGGATGATTGCGGGCGCAACGAGTAGCGCGACGGTCGCGCCAACGAGGCACGCCGCCAAACCGACCAGAACCCAACGGAGGCCACGCCTCCCGCGGGTCCGGCGGCCGTTTCGCTGTTCGTCCATGGCACGGTCTCCCCCCTTCGCGGGATGCCGCCTGACCCGCCGCCCATTCTATGCCGCCTGCCTGCCTACTTCGCCAACTCCTTGATCCGAATGTTCCGCCACCGGACGACCAGCGGCTCCGTCTTCTTCCCCACGCCGTGCACCTGGAAGCCGAGGAGGCCGTCCGCTTCGCGGTCGTCGGTCATGTCCGCCACCGCCACGCCGTTGACCCACGTCCGGATGCGGTTGCCCTTGCACTCGATCTTATAGTGGTTCCACGCGTTGTCCTTGAAGGCCTTGCGTGCCTTTTCGGAGGCGTCCTTCGGGCCGAAGATCCACCCGCCGCGGCCTTCGTCGTAGACGCACCCCGAGGACCCGCTGGCGGCCTTAACAGGAATGGGACATAATACCATTTTTGCTCACCCTTCCTCGGCCGGCCGGGGGTGCCGGGCACGCGCCGCCCGTCCAGTCAGCGTCTTACGGCTCCTCCGCCGTCTTGACGCGCGTGAAGGTGTACCGCTTCTCGGGCGTCAGGTAATTGAAGACCTGCTCGGTGCGCTCGGTGACGGTGCGGACCTGGAACGGGCCGCGCTCCAGGCGGCGTCGGCGGACGTCCTGGAAGTGGAGCACCCGGCGGGGGTCGTCATCCCCGCCAGCCGCCTCCATCACCAGGGCCACGTTGACGATGCGGTCGGCCTCGCCGGGCTGGCCGACGAAGACGCGGATCTCGCGGAGGCGACCGTCGGCGAGCGGCAGGGCCAGGAGCCGGGCCAGGCCCCAGGCCAGTCCCTCGAACCGCATCTCGACCGCGCCGGGCGCCCCGCCGCCGTCCTCCGCGCCCTCGCCCTTTTCGTCTTCGGCGCCGGCAACGGGTTCCAGCGCCACGACCGTCTCGCCGGTGGGCGGCAGCGCGGGCACGACGGCCACGCGGGTGGTCCCGCGAAACGCCAGCACCGGCTGGAACATGACCATATCTTCAAGCCGGACCTCCTGGTCCGGGCGGACCGCCAGCGTGGCGGTCACGATCGGGCCGGCGTCGGGACCCGCCTCGGGCCCCTCGCCGCAGCGGTGGAACTCGAAGGCGACGTGGTCCATGCGGTCCCACTGTCGGGCCAGCATCTCGAGGGCCTGGAGCCCCTTCGGGGCGTAGGCGAGGACGGCCCGGACGGGGCCGGCCAGGCCGCCGCCCCCGGCCGAGGCGGGCGGCGCCCCCTCGACCGCCTTCGCGAGCGTTTCAGCGAGCGGCGCCTTCGCGTCCTCGGGCGTCTCGGCCGTCTGCATCACCCGGACGACCGCCTCGCGCAGGCCGTCCGGCGGCCGCCGCCCCGCCGCCGCGAACCCGGTCTGGAGCACCGTCTGCACCAGGATGGCCCGCACGCGATGCAGGTCTTCGGGGGGCAGGTCCGCCAGCAGCGCCCCGCCGGCCCGCTGGTTCAGATACTGGACGAGCATGTCGAGGAAGGGGGCGGCCGAGGCGCCGAGCGGCTCGGCGCCGGCCGCGGCCTCCGCCGGCCCGGCCGCCACGGTGCGGGCCACGCCCTCGATGCCCGCCAGGGCCCCCGCCATTCCGTCGGCCCAGCGGCGGACGTCCGTCTCCCCCTCGAACTCGCAGACCTCGCGCATCGCTTCGAGCGACGCCCGGCCGCGGGCCATCAGGTCCGCCAGGGCCACGGCGTGCTCCGGGCTGACCAGGACCTCGATCACCTCGGCCTCTTCCTGGAGCCGGTCGCGCGCTTGGACGATCGACAGCGCCGACCAGACCAGGCTCGGATGCCGGCGAAACACCCACCGCTTCGGCAGCCGCCGGCCGGCTACCTCCGGGCACGTGCACGGCCCCAGGGTCCCGGTGTCGGCGTGCAGGGCCGCCCACCGGTCCAGGTCGCCGGGGTCCAGGTGCTCCGAGCCGATGCAGCCGGCGGAGGCGGCGGCGCAGGCGGCGGCGAGCAGGATGGCGGCGTGGCGCATGGAAGGCTCCTCGGTATAGACCCGCCGCGCAAGCGCGGCGGCTATTCATGAAAGGCTGCCGGCTGGCAAGAAGATTCTTCTCGGCGCCTCCGGCGTTTTTGTCGTTTCCCGGCCGGTCCTGGGGGGTCGGGTTCCTTTGTCACTCGTCACCGGTCCCCTCCAGCGAGTCCTGGCGTTCCTGGCGACCCGCTGCTGGCGTTGCGGCGTGCAGGCTGTTCTCGTCCGTGCACCGGAGGAGGGCTCTCGTCGGCCCACCTATTCATTTGTG
>CAYTJE010000283.1:0-3983 GCA_964437855.1 uncultured Anaerolineales bacterium
CGGCTGCCCACGGCCTGGTTTCGCCCGTCGACGTACTGCTTTCGGTACGTCAGGTTCAGGTAACTGTGGGACCAGCAGGGCCCGTGGTCGCCGGCCAGGCTGAACCCGCCGCACCGCTTCTCCGGGTTGTGGCACGTGACGCAATGGGTGTCGAGGATGGGCTGGATATCGCGCGGGAAGTCGAAGACCTGCGGCACGTCCTCAATCGGCCGAATCTTGCTCGGCGGCCGCTTGACGGCCGCGAGCGAGGTGTCCATCGGATACATGGCGGTGGTCCGGCGTTCGTGACAGCCGACGCACCCGGTCGTCTCGCCCGGTTGAACGGTCACGAACGAGTGCATGCGCTTGACGGCGTCGTCGTTTTCGTCCATGGCCACGAAGAACAGGCTGCGCATGGCCGGCACCTCGAAGTAGGCGGAGCCGTCGGGCTCGACCGGCACGGTGCCGAGGATGCGTTCCAGGATAAACGTGCCGCCTCGCGTGATGGGCTGCATCCCGCCGTGGAAGTGGATGGGTTCGGGCAGCAGTTCCAGGACGAGGAGTTTGGTAATCTCGCCATCCTTCACGCCGACCATGTTGCGGCCGACGCTCACGTCGCCGAGGACGAGTCGGCCGGTCGGCTGGGCGGGGTCGGTGCGGTCGGGGATAATCTTCTCCCGCGGCCGGGGAACCAGGGGCCGCGGCTCGTGCAGGTCCATGTTCCCGGTCTTCCGTTTGAGGACCTGGGTGCGCCCCTGGCCGTCCATCAGTTCAATACCCTTCGGGCCAGCCAGGAGGATGCAGTCCTCCGAAAACGGGTACGGGTCGCGCCACACAGGCTTCTTGTGGATGTGCCGCGTGTACGGTTGGGCGTCCGGGCCGGCGTCCGGGTCGACAATCGTCACCGGGCCCGCGTGCTCGCGGCGACCGTGGCCGGGCGAGAAGATGGCGCAGACCCGGTCGGTGCCGGGGATCGGCTTGGCCCCGAGCATGACGATGCCCCCGTGCATGTTGCCGAAGTAGACCATCTGGCCCGTGCCGTCCGGGTTGACCGTCCACAGGTGGTGGTAGTGGACCTGGCTGCGGTCGGTGTACTCCCATCGCATGTAGAGGACGCGGCCGTCGGGCAGCATCCAGGGGGTGTTATCGTGGTCGTTGTTCGAGGAGATGGGGCGGAGGTTCCCGCCGTTCGGCCCGCACCGGTACAGGACGCCCACCTGCGTGAGCCAGCAGTTGACCCATCGCTTGCACCGGGTGGAGACGAAGAGGATGTCGTCGGTCGGCAGGTAGATGGCCTCGTAGTCGTCGTAGTCGCCGCGGGTCAGTTGGCGGAGTCCGGAGCCGTCCGCGTTAATCTCGTACAGGTGATAATGGTCCGTGCCGCCCTTGCGCCACGAGAAGAGGATGGTCTTGCCGTCGTAGTGGACGCAGGGGTCGCGGATGTTGCCTTTGGGGTCGTCGACGAGAAAGGTGACCTTGCCGGTCCTCAGGTTCATGCGGCAAAGCCTGCCGCCGGGCACGTAGGTTTTGCGGTTCTCGTCCTCGGCGTAGTAACTGATGTTGGCGTACCAGTGCGGGTCGGGGCCGAACGGCCGGGCGGCGTAGATGATGTCCTCGACGCCCTTCATGGGCCCCGCCAGGGCCCGGGCGAGCAGGTCCGCCTTCGCGGGGGGCTGACCCGCCGTCGCGGCGGCGGCGCAGGCGAGCATGCAGACCCACACCCCCCAGGGAGCCACGCTGCCCATGGCGGGCGGCCCGTACCCTTTTACAGAACGGGCCCTTTTACTGCACGGGTCCGCCTGGATCCGTACGGACGGGCTACGCAACAACGAACACGCCGACGGGATTCTGCCGGTCATAGTCACCTCAGAGCGCGAGAAGATAGGCGACCAGGTCGTCGATTTCCCGTTTCGACAGGCCGCTCGTCTTGCCGTGCTTGTCCTCTTTATTGAACGTGGTCAGGACGTCTTTCAGGGTCACCGCCTTGCCGCTGTGGAGGTAGGGCGCGGTGCGGTAGCATTCCAGCAGGGTGGGCGTATCGAACTTGCCGTCGAACGGCTTGCCGCGGTCCAGGTCGTAGGCGGTGCCGACGTCGTAGGCCTTCCTGTCGGTGAAGTGGGGCGCCGGATGACAGGCGGCGCAGGCGGCCTTGCCCTCGAAGAGCGCCTTACCGCGCTTGGCCGCCTCCGTCAGGCCGCCGTCGGGCTTCAGGTGCGGGCTCGGCTCGGGCTCCAGCGAGCGGAGGTACGTGGACACGGCCGCCATCTCCTGCTCCTCGGCCTGGTGAAACTGGATGTGGTGGAAGCCGGCCTCGACGGCCACCTCCATCTTCGCCCGGACGCTCCGCGACATGACCGGCGGGGTCGCGTGCGAAAGGACGAGGGAGCGGGCGTTCTTCGGGTTGCCGAGCCCATCGTTCAGGAGGTCCCAGTTCAGGCCGTCGGCCCGGGCCTGGCCGGGATGGCACGTCGCACAACTGAGCCAGTGCTGGAAGCACATCGTGCCGTCGTGAAAATGCCGCTCGCCCAGGCGGAGCGCGTCGGGCGTCGGCTGCTTGCCGACCGGAATCCTCGCCGTCACCCGCCCGGTGGACGGGTCGGCCAGGGCCACCTGGCCGGCGAAGTAGACGGCGACGGCCAGCGTCTTGCCGTCCGGCGAGAGGGCCACGCCGCGGGGGCCCTTGGCCCCGACGGGCGTCCGCCGCACGAGGCCGGCCCCGTAGAGGGCAGCCAGGTCGTTGACGAGGTCGGCTCGCTTCGCCGGGTCCTTCCGGATTTCCTTCCAGATCTCCGGCACGTAGCCGCCGGGCCCGCCCCGGCCCTTGGGGAGCGGCTTGCCCTGGAGCAGCCGATGCAGACCCGCCAGGTCGACCCGGGCCACCTGGTGCACGCCCGAGAGCGTGATCCACAGGGTATGGCCATCCTTCGAAAGGGCCACGCCCCACGGGTCGGCCGCGCCCTCCGAGAGGCGGTCCAGCAGGAGTGTCGCCACGTGCGCCTTGGCCTTCAGGTCGATGACGCTCAGGCCGTTCGTGTTCACCCAGCCCCGCTCCAACTGGGTGGTGGGCAGCGTGGTCCGGCCGACCGTGTGGACGGCGTAGGCCCATCGGCCGTCGGGCGAGATGGCGATGCCACGCAGCGAGGTGGACCCGCCCGGCAGCGTCACGTGGCCGACGCAGGTCTTCCGGTCCAGGTTGACGAGGCTGACGGCGGCGGCCGTCTGCGGGTCCGCCGCACTGCCCCGCGGCAGCAGGTTGCCGACCACCGCCACCGACTCATCCGGCGTTATCGCCACCATGAACGGCTGGTGCAGGAGCGCGACGCGGGCCTTCTCCTTGCCGGTCTTCAGGTCCACGATCGACACGTCGTTCTCAACCGTGTTGCAGGCGAGGAGGAGGCGCTTTTTCTCAGCGATCGCGACGCCGACGGCCCGCAGGCCCACCGGCAGCCGGCGGGCCACCTTCCCGGCGCCCGCCTCGACCTCGGCCACCGTGCCGGCGTCGCGCTCGGCCACGGAGACCGTCTTGCCGTCGGCGGACCACGCCACGCCCGTCGGCTGGCCCTTCAGCGGCACCTCGCGGGCGACCTTGCCGGCGGACACGTCCAGCAGACACAGCCGGCCGGCCGTGCGGTCGCTGACGGCCAGCCGTTTGCCGTCCGGCGAGAACGCCAGGTCGTACGGCGAGCGGTAGACGGGCCGCTCCGCCGCGGCCGTTTCGGACGCCGGGGGCACCGGGAAGCCGGTAGCCAGAAGACTCAGCATCATCAGGAAAGCCAACCGTTTCATGTCGTATCCTTCTCCGCTCCGGTGCACTCCGGCCCTGTGACGCACGGCGCGCTGACTCGGCCCTCCCCGCCGCCACCCGGCGCGGGGCTCGCCCCCCGGTATCCGCCAGCGACGCCATCGGCGCGGTCGCGTGAATCCCTCCGGTCCCTCGCGAGTCTCCATTACGACAACGCTAAGTCGGCGTTTTGCGCGGTGGGTCTCCGTACCCACCGCGCTCG
>CAYTJE010000284.1:0-3976 GCA_964437855.1 uncultured Anaerolineales bacterium
CGCCGCGCAGCGCTGCAAAGGGCGTTTCGAGCGCGGTGGGTGCCCAGACCCACCGCGCCAAATGCCGACTTAGCGTTGTAGTGCTAAGGCGCCGGCGATCCCCTGCGTACCGTTGCGCCCCCGCGCGCGGTACGTACCCGCTCGCTCACGGTCGCGGCTCGGGTGCGCCACAATGCGCCGCGCCTCCAAAAATCGACATTTCAGTGCATATCGTCTCCCGTCCATGCGGGGTCAAAAAGCGATCAAAAACGATCAATTCCGATCAAAAAACGAAAAAAGTCGAAAAAACCGAAAAGTTTCGCCTTACCCAGTTTAACATTTGCGCGACAAATCGGCCCTGGCGCTCGAAAAACGGCGATTCGTAGGTCAAAAAGCGCGCAAAACCGGGTTCCGGCCCCAAGCCATTTTCTCAGAATATATGAACAGCGCCGCTTACTGACGTGCGCGGCTAGCGTGCGCTGGTTGAGTGCGCGCCGCTGTTGGCTAGCCGCGAGCGCCAGCGAGCGGGGGCCAGGCAGCGCCGCTTACTCGCGCGGGCGGCTGGCGGGCGCGGGGGGCGAGGCCGGCGTCTCGTCCGGCCCGGACCCCGCAATGGCGTACAGGGAGCCGTCCTGGCTGCCGATGTAGAGGACCCCGCCGACCACCGCCGGCGAGGAGTGGATGTCCTTGCCGGTCCGCACGCTCCACTGCATCGTGCCGGTCCGGGCGTCGATGGCGTAGACGTGGTCGTCCTCGCTGCCGACGTAGACCACCCCGCCCGCCACCGCCGGGGAGGACCGGATGTCGTCCTCGGCCCGAAACGTCCAGACGATCCGGCCGGCCTTCACGTCGATGGCGTACAGGGAATTGTCGTTCGAGCCGACGTACAGGTACCCGCCGGCGTAGGCGGGGGAGGAGCGGATGTCGTCGTCGGCCTCGAACCGGCCCTGGGCCGCCCCCGTGACCGCGTCGCGGGCGTACAGGTTGCCCTCGTTGTCGCAGGCGTAGACCACGCCGTCGGCGACGCAGGCGGAGGACTCGATCTCGCCGTCGGTCCGGAAACTCCATCGCTGCGTGCCGGTCAGGGCGTCGATGGCCCAGAAGCGGCCCTCGGTGTCGCCGACGTAGACGAGGCCGCCGGCGACGGCGGGGCTGGCCTTGATCGCCCCCTCGGCCCGAAACCGCCACCGCTCGACGCCGGTCTCGGCGTCGACGGCGTAGAGGTGGTCGTCGTCGCTGCCGACGTAGACCACGCCGCCCGCCACGGCCGGCGAGGCGTTGATGTCGCCGTCGGTCTTCAGCCGCCACCGTTCGACGCCGGTCGCGGCATCGACGGCGTACAGCCGGGCGTCGTCGCAGCCGACGTACACCGTACCGCCGACGACCGCCGGCGAGGAGGAGACGTCGTTGTCGGTCCGGAACTGCCATCGCTGGACGCCCGTCCGGGCGTCGATGGCGTAGAGGTGGTCGTCGTTGCAGCCGACGTACACCGTGCCGCCGACGACCGCCGGCGAGGATTCCACCCGGTCGCCCGCCCGGAACTGCCACAGCGTCCGGCCGACGGGCGTTACCGCCGGCGAGGGATAATGGCCGGTGTGGGCGGCGTCGGCCCGGAACATGGCGGGGGCGCTGCCGGCCTCGGCCGCCGGCGTTTCAGTCGCGGGCGTTTCGCTCGTCGGCGCTTTGCTCGTCGGCGCTTCGGCCGGGGGCGCCTCGGCCGGGGGCGCCTCGGCCGCCGACGCTGCCGTGGTTGCCATGGCCAGCGCCGCCGCGACACATACCCCGATAAGCCGGTTCATGGAGGGGCCTCCTGGGGAGTTCAACGTTCAAGGTTCAAGGTTCAAAGTTCAACGTTCAAGGTTGAAAGTTCAAAGTGGCGAGTGCGGCGTCGGGCCGGTAAGGGCCCGGCAGGCCGGCGAACCGGAGGTTGGACGGCAAGGGCGTCGGCGTATTCGGCGGGTCCGCCGGGGGCGCTCAGCACGTCAGGTGAAAGGCGCCGGCCACGTTGCGGCCCTCCTGGGCCAGGCGGTTGTACGCCTCGACCGCCCGGCCGGTCGTCTCGATGATCGTCTCGACCCCGGCGGCCGTCAGGGCTTCCCAGGTTTCCTCCGGCACGCTCATGCGGCCGTGGGCGCCGGTGCCGATGACGAGCACGTCGGGTCCGGCGTGGATGACCTCCTCCAGGTCGCCCTCGTAAAGCGAGTGGCCGCAGGCCCGCCACCAGTCCGGCCGGACGCCGCCCGGCAGCAGGAGCAGATCGTTGGTATACGTCTCGCCGTCCACCACCATTCGTCCGAACGCGTAGGAATCAATGTGCATCGTCCGCCCGCCTTTGGCCCCCGATGTTGCACCGGCCTGCCGCCCTTTCGTACTATAACATGAAGGGCTCCAGGCAAGAAAGGCTCTGCCATGGCCGACCGGAAGAAATCTCGGCCCACCCGTGGAGGCACGGATCGCCGGCGTGAGGGCCCGGCCGACCCCGGCGCCGCCCCGGCGGACCGGGCGGCCGAGATCGCCCGCCGGCTCATCCGCGCGTACCCGGACGTCCGGTGCCGGCTCCATTTCGCGTCCCCCTACGAGTTGCTCGTCTCGGCCATTCTGGCGGCCCAGTGCACCGACGACAAGGTCAACGAGGTGACGCCGGCCCTGTTTCGCGAGGCCCCCACGCCGCAGGCGCTGGCCGAGATGCACTGGCGGCACCTGGAGTCGCTCATCCGGCCGACCGGCTTCTACCGCAACAAGCGCAAAAACCTCCAGGGCATGGCCGAGCGGCTCGTCCGGGACCACGGCGGCCGGGTGCCGCGCGACCTCGACGCCCTGACCGACCTGCCGGGCGTCGCCCGCAAGACCGCGGGCGTGGTGCGGGCGTCGGCGTTCGGTCTGCCGGCCATCGTTACCGACACGCACGTCATCCGCCTCAGCGGCCGCATGGGCCTGACGGCGAACACGCGGCCGGAGAAAATTGAGCAGGACCTGGCGGCCCTGTTGCCCCAGCGGCAGTGGTCCGATTTCAGCCACGCCATGCTCTTCCACGGCCGGGCGGTGTGCACCGCCAGGAAACCCGCCTGCGACCGGTGCGTCGTGAGCGACCTGTGCCCGTCGGCGCAGGCGTTCCCCCATTTCGAGAAGACCGGCGGGGGGTGAGGCGGCGCCTCGTGTGGCCCGGCCGGTCTCGCCCGGCCGGGAGGATCGGCGATCCGGCCGGATACAGGGGCGGAACCACACCCTGCCCGGGCGTCGACGGCACGTCGACGGTCGTTGCCGTTCGAACCGGTCGCGCCCTCCGTCTCGTCGTTGACAACCGGCCCGAAACCGCTATAATGCCGACCGTGGGCCGTGCCCGACCCCAACCTTGGGGCGCGGCCCGCACGCCGGCCGGCCCCTCCGACGGCCGCCGGAGACAACCCGGGTGGGGGCATAGCTCAGTTGGGAGAGCGCGTGCATGGCATGCACGAGGTCCGGGGTTCGAATCCCCGTGCCTCCACCATTTCCTTATGCAGAGGCGTGCAACCGTCTGAAATCCCCGCTTTGCCGTAGTCGTTGCACGGTGTTTCTGGCATTTCCTGTGCTTGCTGCGCCGCTTTTTGCGCCGCGCCCTGCGCCCGTTCGTAATCGGCTTCCGTGACGGACAGGTAATGCTTCCGGGCGATCTCGACCGAGTGCCCGAGCCACGCGGCCGCCACGTGCGCCGGGTGCCTCGCCACGAGTTCCGTTGCCCGCGTCGCCCTGAGGTTGATGAACAACTTCGGCCAAGGTCTCACGCCGGCGGCGGCGAGGGCCCTCAGTATCTTCTTCCGGTAATGCTGATTCGCGGTGCTCTCCGGGTACTGAGGGCAGCAGAACACGGCCCCTTCCTCGGCCGCCTCGAACGCTTCGCGGAACGGCCCGGCCAGTTCCTCGAAGATCGGCACAACGCGGGTGGCCTTGCCCTCATGCTTGGCGGTCTTGCAGGCGTGCACCGTGAAGCGGCCGCGGTCCCACGAGACATCATCCCACG
>CAYTJE010000285.1:0-3970 GCA_964437855.1 uncultured Anaerolineales bacterium
TCCAGCAGATTACCGGGATTAACGTGATCCTGTATTACGGGCCTGAAATCTTCAAACAGACCGGTGTCGAAATGAATCAGGCGCTGCTGTGGACCGTGATCGTCGGCGCATGCATGCTGTTGTTCACGCTGGTGGCCATGTGGAAGGTCGATCGGTTCGGCCGAAAGCCGTTGATGATTGCCGGAGCCGCAGGGATGGGCGCTTGCCTGACGGCCTCGGGGCTGGCGTTTTACTTTCACGAAGCCGGGGCATGGGTGCTGGTGTTCATTCTTGGATATATCGCGTTTTTTGCCATGTCGGTCGGCCCGGTGACGTGGGTGATCCTGTCGGAGATCTTCCCGACGAAAATCCGCGGCCGCGCGATGGCCATCGCCACGGTCTGCCTCTGGCTCGCCAACTTCGTCGTCTCACAGACGTTCCCGATGATGGACGAGCACCCCTGGCTCATCCAGCGGTTCCATCACGGCTTCCCGTTCTGGGTGTACGCGGCGTTCTGCGCGGTCCTGGTGGCGCTGGTGGCGATTGCGGTGCCGGAAACCAAGGGCCGGACGCTCGAAGAGATCGAGAAACACTGGCTGGCGGACGCCAAGTCTGAGACCCACGTCTGAAAGGAGGCGCACTGTGCCACGTTTCGTCACTTTCCTTCTCTTGTCATGGCTCGCGACGTTCACGATGGCCGCCTGCGCAGCGGGCGGCGAGCAGGGCCATGCCCGTCCGGCCGCCACCATCGTAACCGCGGCCGACGCCTCCCCGCTGGAGACCCTCGCGGCCCGCGAGGTCCGGCGGTACGTCTACCTGCGTACCGGCGAGGTGCTGCCCATCGTCCGGGCCGACACGCCGCCCGACCGCGGCCACCTGATCGTGATCGCTCGGCAGGGACGACGGCTCGGCGCCGCCCTCGAACCCTATCTGACCAGCCCGCTCTGGGGGCAGCCGGCCACGGACGAATCGTACGTCCTGGCCGCCGTGTACGAGGATGACCGGGCGCTCGTCCTCGTCCGGGGCGGGGACGCCCTCGGCACGCTGTACGGCGCCTACCGGCTGGCCGAGCACATGGGCGTCCGCTTCTACCTGCACGGCGACGTGGTGCCGGACGAGCCCACGACGGTCGCGCGGCTGGTCTCCGGCCTCGGGGACCTGGGCGAACACCATCACCCCCTGTTCCAGACACGCGGTATCCAGCCGTTCCACGATTTCCCCGAGGGGCCGGACTGGTGGAACGCCGACGACTACAAGGCCGCCATCGCCCAACTGCCGAAACTCGGGATGAATGTCCTGGGCCTGCACACGTACCCGGAGGGCGGGCCGAACGCCGAGCCGACCGTCTGGATCGGCCTGCCCCGCGACACCGGAAAAGGGGCGGAGGTCAAGCACAGTTATCCGGCCAGTTACCAGAACACCCTCCGCGGCAACTGGGGCTACCAGGCGAAGAAGACGGGCACATGGACCCACGGGACGGCCGCCCTCTTCGACCGCGACGCCTACGGGGCGGAGGTGATGCGCGGCCTGTGCCCGCGTCCTGCCGAGCCGGACGACTGCAACGCCCTGTTCGCCCGCGTCGGCGGTATGCTGGGCGAGGCGTTCACCTTCGCCCACCGCCTGGGCGTGAAGACGTGCGTCGGCACCCAGACGCCTCTGAAAATCCCCGCCCGCGTCCAGGAGCGCCTGAAGGCCCTCGGCAAGGACCCGAAGGACCCGGCGGTCGTGGCGGAGGTGTACGAGGGCATCTTCCGCCGCATCGCGCAAGCCTATCCGCTGGACACCTATTGGTTCTGGACGCCGGAGTCGTGGACCTGGAAGGGCGCGAAGCCCGAGCAGATCAAGGCGACGCTGGCCGACCTGGACGCCGCCGTCGCCGCCCACCGGAAGGTGCAGCCCGGCTTCACGCTGGCCACGTGCGGGTGGGTGCTCGGCCCGCCGCAGGACCGGGCCCTGTTCGACAAGCATCTGCCCGCGGAGATGCCGATGTCGTGCATCAATCGGAAGGTGGGCAAGGCCCCCGTCGAGCCGGGCTTCGCCACGGTCACGGGCCGGCCGACGTGGGCCATCCCCTGGTTGGAGGACGACCCGAACCTGCTGGCCCCGCAACTCTGGGTCGGCCGGATGCGCAAGGACGCCGCCGACGCCCGCCGCTACGGCTGCACGGGCCTCCTGGGCATCCACTGGCGGACGCGGGTGCTGGGGCCGAACGTGGCCGCCCTGGCCCGCGCCGCCTGGGACCAGGACGGGTGGCGGCCCCTGCCCGCCCGCGACGGCCGTCGCGCCACGGTCGACGGGCCCATCGGCAACAACCGCCGGTCGCATTTCACGAAGACCGACTTCGCCGACACCGACCAGGACCCCATCTACCAGCACGTCCGGTTCGACTTTCAGGCCTACCAGTTCGCCGTACCGAACGGGACGTACCGCGTCACGCTGAAGTTCTGCGAACCGTATTATAATGCCGCGGGCAAACGCGTCTACGGCGTGAAACTGGAGGGCCGGCGCGCCATCAAGCGGCTGGACGTCTTTGCCGAGGTCGGCAAAGACCGGGCCCTCGACCGGACCTTCGACGGCGTCCGGGTGACCGACGGGTGGCTCGACATCGAGTTCATTTATATCATCGAATTCTCATGCCTGGCGGGAATCAAAATCGAGGGGCCGCAACTGACTGAACCCATCAAGATCAACTGCGGCGGGCCGGCCTGGAAGGACTGGCGGGCCGACTGGACCGACACCATCGGCACGGCCGAGCAGCCCAAGCGGCACGCCCCGAGCGGCGACTTCTACCTCGACTGGTGCCGGAGCCAGTTCGGCCCACAGGTGGCCGAGCAGGCCGCCCGCATCTTCCAGGGCCAGGACGGCCGGCTGCCCGAACCGTCCACCTGGGTCCACGGCCCCGGCGGGCTGAAACCGAGCCGCGCGACGGGCGCCCAGATCGACCGGCAGTACGGCTTCGTCAACGCCTTCGCCGCCCTTCGGCCGAAGGTCAAGGGCCGGGGGTGCCGCGAACGCTTCGACTGGTGGCTCCACCAGTTCCGGTTCATGGTGGCCGTTGAGCACCTCCGCAGCGCCTGGGGTCGCAAGGACAAGGCCGCGATGAAAAAGGCGCTGGACGAGGCCTACGCCCACCTCCTGCCGACCGTCAGCACGACCGGCGGCCTGGGCACCGTCGCGAACCTCGAGCAGCACATTCTGCCGATGCTGAAACTCCAGGACCTGACGAAGTCATACGACGGCCCCCGGCGTCTCATCGTGCCGACCGTCCGGACGCTGCTCGAAAAGGGCGAGCCGCTGGACCTGAAGGTCATTGTCCTCTCCGGCGAGGCCGGCGCGAAGCCACTCGTCTACGTCCGCCGGCTCGGCCCCGGCGAGTTCCGGACGGTTGCGTGCGAGCACGTGGCCCGCGGCGTGTACCGGGCGGCCGTCGAGCCGCCGGGCGGCACCGACTTCGAGTATTACGTCGAGGTCCTCTCCGACGGCGAACCCGTCCGCTGGCCCGTCACGGCCCCGGCAATCTGCCACACGGTCGTGGTGATGCCGAAGTAGACAACACGCAACGAGTTCCCGCGCGGTGGGTCTCCGGACCCGCCGCGCCGAAAAAAACAATCATGAACAAGGAACACTGAACACCCAATACCCAAGGGGCGCGCTTCGGAGCCACTTCAGTGTTGGGTGTTGAGTGTTCCTTGTTGGATATTGTTGTTGTGACGTGCGCGCGCCGGGCGGTGGTGCCGTCTCGTTCAGCCTTCCGCGTTGAACGTTCCCCGTTCACCGTGGCCTTCCGCCGCGGCAGCGGCGGGAAGATGGTAGCCCCGCACGTCAGTGCGGGGTTAGCGTAGAGACGGTGACGAACGGAGCCGCGGCAGCGGCGACAGACGTTCTTTCGCCCCGTCCGGGGCTCGCGGTTTCGCGCAGCCTCAAGGACCCCGGCCTCGCGGCCGGGGCTACCCTCTTCGGCCGCTCCGCGGCCGGGGCTACCCTCTTCGGC
>CAYTJE010000286.1:0-3891 GCA_964437855.1 uncultured Anaerolineales bacterium
GCCGCGACCGCGACGCGGATGAAGATACCCGCCCGTACGGGCGGCTCGAAAGGCGGCCTTTTTCGGCCCATGCCCGAGCGCGACGACATCCCCGACCCCGCCGACCTCCGGGCCATGTTCGCCGGCGTGGCCCCCCGGTACGACCTGCTGAATCGTCTCCTCTCGGTCGGCCTGGACCGGCGGTGGCGGCAGCGGGCGGCGGCTGTCGCTCTGCCGGGCCCGAGCCCCGACCGTAAGGTCGGGGGTACGTCCGGGGGCCGGGCGAGGTTCGGCGCGCGAGAATCATCGGCGCCGGAGCGTCCCCGCGATCTTACGATCGCGGCTCGGGCCGCGCCTCAAGAAACGCCTTGTCCCCTCCTCGTCGACGTCTGCACCGGGACGGGCGACCTGGCCGCCGCGGTGCTGCGTCGGTGGCGAGGGGCGCGGGTCCTCGCGTGCGATAGGTCTCGGCCGATGCTCCGCCTCGCCGTCGCGAAACTTCGGTCGGCGGGCCTGGCGGGCCGGGCCGACCTCGTCGAGGCCGACGCCCTGGCCCTGCCGCTGCCCGAGGCGTGTGCCGACGCCGTCTGCTCGGCCTTCGGCGTGCGGAACCTGGCGGACGAGGCGCGGGGCCTGGCCGAGATGCGCCGGGTACTGCGGCCGGGCGGCCGGGCGGTCGTCCTGGAGTTCCATCGGCCCCGCGGCGGCGGCCCGCTGGCCGGCCTCTTTCGCCTTTACTTTCGCCGCGTACTGCCTAGGCTGGGAGGATGGATCTCCGGCGGTGCCCACGGCGGGTACGCGTACCTGGTCCGGTCGATCGAGCGGTTCGGCCCGCCGGAGCGGCTGGCCGGCGCCATGGACCGGGCGGGGCTGGGCCCCGTCCGGGTCGAGCCGCTGCCGGGCGGCATCGCGTCGGTCTACGTCGGCGCGCGGGCGTGAGAGGCGCGAGGCGTTTCGAGCCCGCTGCGTAAGCAGCGGGGTACGTGCGAATGGCAGCGCGAGCCCCGCGCGCCGCGACCGCGACGCGGATGAAGATACCCGCCCGTACGGGCGGCTCGAAAGGCGCGCCGCATCGCAACAGTTGGAAAGCCGGACCATGCATTGCGCCAAATGCTTCTTCTTCGAATCCCGCGTCGGCGATGCGGTCTGCAACCGCTGCGGCCGGGCCTACCTGCCGGAGGCCAACGTCTACCTCGGCCTCCTCGTCCTGGTCACGGGCGGGGTGGCGTGGACGCTGCGGCACCTGCTGACGGGGCAGGTGGACCCGTTTGTCCGGCCGGCGGTGGACCTGGGCGCTTGGGGCGCCTGGCCGGTTTCGATCGTCGACCGGCCGGCCTACGGCCTGGTGCTGGGTGGGTGGCTGGGCATGATGGCCGTCACCCCCGTCCTGACGGGGATGATGTACGGCAAGCGTGGCGGCTGGCTCCTGTCCCTGCTCCTGGCCCTGCTGGGGCCGAGCGTCCCCCTGGCTGCCGCCGTGGCCGTGGGCGTCTGGATCGGCGCGGGGCAGACCCTGAGGCTGTCGAGCAAACTCGCCAGCGCCCTGCTGGGGGTGCTGCCGGCCGTCGTGTACCTGTTCGTGGCGACGGCCCTGACCGACTTCGCGAAGGGGGAGGCGGCCTCCGGCGGGGCCGGGGCGGCGGCGCTGGCCCCGGCCGGCCCATACGGGTTCCTTTGGGGCCGGTCGTTTCCCCCCGCGCTGCGGGCCGTGGCGTACGTCCCGCCGGTCGTGGCGACGGTGGTGGCGGCGGCGGCCGCCGCCCTCGTGGTCGCCATCGGCCGGGCGGACCGCTGGCACGTCCGATGGCCGGGATCGGTCCTGACGGTTCTGACGGCCGGGCCCGTCCTGGCGCTGGTGGCGGTGGTCGGCATCGACGAGGTCCGCTACGGCCTGGTGCTCGGGCCGGCGCCGCCGGCCGAGCCGTGGTCTATCCCGGCCCGGAGCGAGACCGGCCGTCTGCGGGCGTTCCTGGCCCATCACCCGAGGAGCCCGCGGGCCGACCGCGTGCGGGCCCGGCTGGCGGAACGGCTGGCGCGGTCGGGGGGCGGACCCCGTACGGGCCGGGCCGAGGCCCTCGGCATCTGGCAGGAGGTCCTGGCGTACCATCCGCAGAGCCCGTACGCGGCCGACGCGTATCTGCACCTCGGCGACGCCGCCGCCGAGAACGGCTTGTTCGACCCGGCCGAGGCGCACTGGCGCCGGGCCCTGGACCGGGCCGACGCCTTCGAGCCCCCCGCCGAGGACCCGCTGGCGGGCTTCAGCGTGGTGTGGGACCTGTTGACGGTCGGCGGCCGGCTCCGGGCCCGCCACCAGGCGGACCGGCTGGCGGACCTCCGCCAGGCCGTCCGCTTCCGCCTGGCCGTGCTCGACGAGAACCGGACCGGCACCCCGGCAGGCAGCCGGGCCCTGGCCCTCTACGTCCGGGCCGTGGCCCTGGCCGGACGCAACCCCTACCGCGAGGCCCTCGTCAAGGTGCGGGAGGCCGACCCCGACGGCGCCCTGGCCGACAACGTCGCCTTTCACCTGGCCATGCTCGTGCCGGACGAGGCCGACCGGATCGAGGCCCTGGAGGCCGTGGCCGAGACCTGGCCCGACGGCGACGGGGCCCTGCTGGCCCACCTCCGGGCCGCCCAGGGCCTGGTGGCCCGGGCCGAGTCGGACCCGGGCGCCCTGCGGGCCGCCCGATCGCACCTGCTCCGGGCCCAGCACGTCCTGGCCGCACGCAAGCGGCGGAATCCGGGGGACTGGTACGCGGCCGCGCTGGGCGACCGCGTGGAAAAGGAACTCGTCTATGTCCAGGCCGAACTGCGGGCCCCCGCCTCCGAGCAGTAGCGCGGCGGCGTCCGGCCGGCTCCTCGTCGGCGTGACGGGGGCCTCCGGCGCCGCCTACGCGGTCCGCCTGGTCGAGTGCGCGGTCCGGGCCGGCCGGGAGGTCTGGCTCCTGGTGAGCCGGCCGGGGCGGCTGGTCCTGGCGGACGAGGCCGGCATGGGCGGGTCGCCCGACGCGCCCGACCTGGCGACCCTCTGGCCGGCCGACGTGCTCCAGCGGGTCACGTACATTCCGGCCGAGCGGATCGACGGCCCGCCGGCGTCCGGGTCGTTCGCGGCCGAGGCGACGGTCGTCCTGCCGTGCTCGATGCACACGCTGGCGGCCCTGGCGCACGGCCTGTCGCAGAACCTGGTGCACCGGGCGGCCCAGGTGGCGCTGAAGGAGGGCCGGCCGCTGATCGTCGTGCCGCGCGAAATGCCCGTCACGCCCATCGACCTGGAGAACATGGCCCGGCTGGCCGGGGCGGGGGCGCACGTCTGGCCCGCCATGCCGGCCTTCTACCACCGGCCGGCGTCGGTCGGGGACCTCGTGGATTTCGTGGTCGCCAAGGTGCTCGGCCGCCTGGGCATCGCCCACGACCTGGACACCGCCTGGCCGGGGGCGGCGCGCCCCGAGCCGCGACCGTGAGGTCGCGGGTAGGGGCGAAGCGCAGGTGGCGCCCGGCGCGCGAGAGGCGGCGCGCCCCCGAGCCGCGACCGTGAGGTCGCGGGTACACCAGTGCGCCGGGGCGCTGCGGCGCGCCGGGGCGCTGCGGCGCGCCGGGGCGCTGCGGCGGGGTCGGGCTACCCGCCATCTTACGATGGCGGCGCGGGCGATGGCGGCTCGAACGGCAGAGGCGCGGCGCGATGTCCGCCGACCCTCCTGATTCGATTGCGAGAGGCAGCGTGTCGTTCTTCTCCCAACTCGTCGCCTTCGCGCGGACCATCCGGCTGAGCCACAGCCTGTTCGCCCTGCCGTTCGCGCTGGGCACGGCGATGGTGGCGGAGCCGCCGGTGCCCGCGTGGCCCGCCCTCGCGCTGCTGGTGGCGTGCATGGTGACGGCGCGGACGGCGGCGATGGGGATGAACCGCGTGGCCGACGC
>CAYTJE010000287.1:0-3884 GCA_964437855.1 uncultured Anaerolineales bacterium
GCCGGTGATGTCGGCCGGCATGAGGTCCGGCGTGAACTGGATGCGGCGGAAGCGGAGGGTGAGGGCCTCGGCCAGCGTCCGCACGAGGAGCGTCTTGCCGATGCCCGGCACGCCCTCCAGGATGGCGTGCCCGCCGGTCAGGAGGCACAGCATGACGCCCCGGGTGACCTCTTCGTGTCCGACGATGACCCGCCGGATCTGGTCGGTGATGCGGCCCCAGGTGTCGGCGAATTCGTCGAGGCGGTGCTGGATGTCATCCGAACCGCTCACGGTAGCACTCCTGGGGTCTCACGCCGTCGTGGCTTGTGCACGCGGTGCGTCTTCTTTGGCGAGACTTCCCGTCACGGTGCTGTTTGCTGAATCTGCACGCGCTTCGTGCCGAGGTAATCGCCCAGTGTATGCCGGAGACCCCTCTCTTGGAAACGACAACTTGCCACGAGCGTGGACGTCCCTGCCTCATCCAGAATGTCATCCACGATGGCGTCGAGGTCTTGAGTAAGAACCTCGTGGGCCAAATTACACCAAGCCCGTGGCACCGAAATCGCATACTCGCTCATTCTAATTGCGCTTTCGTTTCCTGTGGGCCGGGGCCCTGTCGCACGAACTTGTGGTCATTTGCTCTTGGAAGCCATGCACCACCGGCCATCGCGCAACACGATCTCCCCGCGTTTCTTGAGGAACTGCTGCGTGTTTCTTGCCATATGCTTCCACTTCTTGCCAAAGCGCACGCCATCGATGACTCGGTCAATGGTATCGTCGCACATGTCCGGGTGAACGGCTTGAATATGCGTTTCCAGTTCGGGCGTGGTCATCGGCTTCAATCTCAGCAAGTACCGCACGGTATCGGCGAAGATGCTGTTGACGCTCTTGTGCCGTACACGTTGGCGGAGTAATTCATCTTTCAGGCCATTCACTTCCCTGGAAAACTTGCGCCATGGTGCACTTCGGCGCACCTCGCGCTCAGCGTCCGCGGCCGCATCGCGCAAGCCCTTGGCCATGTCACAAAGTCTTGCCAAGTCGGAGCAAGTGACTTCAACCCCGAGATCGGCGTAGTCGAGCATGTCAGCGCGGATTCGCCCGACGCTGGCGGTATCGCGAATTAGAGTCCCGTACTCATAATTCGCGGCCAGGCCGCCCCTCGTAAGATTGGCAGAGGTTACAATCGCGGTCGTTTCATCAGCAACGTAGATCTTGGCGTGAAGCCCGGGAAGATTGCGCACTCGGCAGCCCTCCTGTGAGCCGCAGAAGGCAGCCAGGGATTTCAGGTCCAGCGCCCCATGCTGAACGGTATTGGCCGAAATGTTGGTCATGATGGCAAGATGGCGGCCTTGTGCGCTGTCTTCAAGTGATTCGTGAAGTACATCCAGACCGTATTGCGTGACAAATGGGCTGATCACCATTACGTCATCTTCGACGCGTCTGAAGAGGTCCCTGAGGTGGCCCTCGAAAGGGCTACGCAACATTGTGACGGCTTGCTTCACTGCGCCGCCCCTTCTCAACGACTGTCAGAGTCGGTCCGCTTGGCCTTGAAATCGATGGCAAAGGGCGGGTCGGTGATGACGAGGTCCACACACCCCTCGGGGAGATGCTGCATGCCTTCCACGCAGTCCATGTTGTAAATCTGGCCAATCTGCACGTCGCCCACGGTCGCATCTCCTGAAGAAGTTTTCTGAAGGCTTCAGCATAGCGACAGAGGGGCTGTTACGCAAGTCAACGCGGGGCGGATGCTTTCACCGGTTCCAAGCAATCCGTGGCACCGGCGCATCTTTCACCCCACCTCGTTGTACGCCCGCACGCGGAAGGGAACGCCCAGGTCCTCCTCGGCCAGGCGGCGGACGGCCTCGACGTCCAGGCCCGGGACGGCGACGGCCGTGGCGCAGGTCTCCGGGATCTTTCCCTTGCAGGCCCGGATAAAGTCGCAGACGGCCTCGAAGGCGTTCGGAATCGTCGGCGCACACAGCCGCTCGTACGCCTCGGCGCTGGCGGCGTTCAGGCTGACGCTGACCGTATCCACGAGGCCCGCCAGGTCCTCCGCGATGTCCCGCCCCGCCACCGCGGAACCGTGGCCGTTCGTGTCGAGCCGCACGGGCAGATGCCACCGGCGTTTCACCTCGCGTGCCACGCGCTTCAGGGCATCGAGGCGCAGGGTCGGCTCGCCGAAGCCGCAGAAGACGACCTCGGTGTAGTTCTCGGGCCGGGCGTCCTCCAGGGCCGCGACGACCTCGTGGACCTCCGGCTCGTGCGCGAGGCGCAGGTCGTGGCCCTTGACCACGAGGTCCGGTTTCTCGCCCGCCCGCGGGCAGAACGTGCACGCATTCGTGCACCGGTTCGTCAGGTTCACGTAGAGGCTTCGGCGGATGGGGTAGACGACCGTCTGCCCGCCGGCGGGCAGCGGCAGGGCGAACAGGCGGGAGGCGTTCCGCCGCGTGATCCGCCGCACGTCGTTCTCCGACAGGCCCCGCACCTCGGCCAGGCACCGGATGACGTGCACCACCAGTGCCGGCTCGTTCGTCTTGCCGCGAAGGGGCGCCGGGGCGCAGTACGGGGCGTCGGTCTCGACGAGCAGCCGCTCCAAAGGGACCCGCCGGGCGGCCTCGCGGACCGCCTCGGACTTGCCGAACGTGACGATGCCGCTGAACGAGACGTAGAACCCCCGCGCGAGCGCCTCCTCCGCAAACGCCGGCGACCCCGTAAAGCAGTGGAACACGCCGCGCGGGAGCCGGTCGGCGGCGTCGAGGACCGAGAGGGTGTCGGCCTCGGCCTCGCGGGTGTGGATAACCAGCGGCAGGTCCCGCTCGGCCGCCAGGCGCAGGCCCGCCGCAAACACCTCCCGCTGGGCGGCCCGCGGCGAGTGCTCGTAATGGTAGTCCAGGCCGAACTCGCCGAGGGCGACCACCTCCGGCCGGCCGGCCAGGTCTTCCAGGACCGGCCAGTCCACCGCCTTGACCTGCGAGGCGACGTGCGGGTGGAACCCGACGGCCGCGTGGAGCATCGTCTCCCGCCGGGCCAGGTCCGCCACGCGGGCGTTCTCGGTCGGGTCCGTGCCGACGGTAATCACGGCATCCAGCGCGGCGGCGCGGGCGCGGTTGAGCACGCCCGCCAGGTCGCCGGCGAGCCGGTCGGCGCTCAGGTGGGCGTGGCTGTCGATGGCGGGGGAAGGCATGACGACCGTTCAAAGTTCAAGGTTTAAGGTTCAAAGTAACAACATCAAGAGAAACGACATTTCGACTCGATGCCATTCTCTGCATTCCCGGCCGTTTGCTGTATGGTCGTTGTCTTAAATCAGCCTCTCCGCCGTTCTCGGCGTCCTCGGCGGGCTCTGCGTTAAGGCTGTTGCCTTCGTCGTTTACCTGTCTCCGCCGTCCTTTGCGCCCTTCGCGTTCTTTGCGGTTCCAATTCAAAGCAATCGGCCCTGATGGTCGAACGCCCCCGGATAGTGTCGCACGTCCGGCCGGCCCCGGCCGTCGGCGGCGAAGCGGACGGCGATGACGTCGAAGCGGACGGCTTCGCCGGTCGCGCGCCGCTCGGCCAGGAACGTCTTGGCGGCCGAGGCGATGCGCCGGCGCTTCCGCGCGGTCACCGTGGCCTCCGGCTCGACGACGGCGTCCTCCCCGGCGCCGAGGCGCCGGCTGCGGACCTCAACGAAACACACCGTGCCGGTCGCTTTCTCGCGGGCCACCAGGTCCACCTCGCCCTGCCGGTACGTGACGTTACGGGCCAGAACGCGGTAGCCGCGCCGCTTCAGATAGCGTTCGGCGGCCCGTTCACCGCGGCGTCCGGTCCGCTGGCGGTCGGTGGTCGCGGCGTGATCCCGGTTACGCCTGAGAAAGTCGAACAGGCCGGCCATCGCGTCGCCCCCTGTTGTGCCGTGATGTCATCCTGAG
>CAYTJE010000288.1:0-3832 GCA_964437855.1 uncultured Anaerolineales bacterium
GTGGGCGTCGATGAAGCGGACGGCCTCGTCCGTCAGGCGGTCCGTCAGGTACTCGCCCTTCGGGCCGTCCTCGATGTCCTTGTTCCGGTACGGGCTGAAGTAGGAGCGCGGATGGCCGGCGTGGTTGCCGCCCACGTTTACGTCGAACCCCTGGCCTTCGGGCTTGGTCGGGTCCTCGCCGCCCAGGTGCCATTTGCCGAGGTGGCAGGTGGCGTAGCCGGCGGCCTTGAGGCTCTCGGCCAGGGTAACCTTCTCGGCCGGCAGGGTGGTGTTGTTTTTGATGGGGATAAGTTTGCGGGCCTTCGCCTTGCCGCGCTCGCTCGACCCCACGGTGTACACGCCGTGGCGGGGCCCGTATTGGCCGCTCATCAGGCATGCCCGCGTCGGCGCGCAGTTGGGGGCGTTGGCGTAGGCGTCGGTGAAGATCATGCCGGCCCGGGCCAGCCGGTCGATGTTCGGCGTCTCGTAGAACCGGCTGCCCATGAAGCCGACGTCGCGCCAGCCCATGTCGTCGATGAAGATGAAGAGGATGTTGGGCGGCCGGCCCCGCGACCGGGCTGCGGCCCGCGCCGGCTCCCGGCCCGTGCAGGACCCCACGGCGGCCGCGCCCAGGCCGGCGCCGCCTATCATCCGGAGAAACCGTCGGCGGTTCATTCCAGGCTCCTTCCCGTGTGACATGCCGCCCGCCATTGTAAGGACGCGTGCGGCGGGCTTCTAACGCTTTCTCGGCGGGTGGCATGGCCACGCTCGCGTGGCCATGGACTCCTCGGCTTCATGGCCACCCGACAGCGGGTGGCCATGCCACCCGGCCTACATCCGCCCGGCCGCAAAGGTCAGGGCGTCGCACAGGACCGCCCGTGCCCGCGGCCCGCGCAGCAGGCGGAACCAGACGTAGAGCACCCGGCCGCCGGTCGCCGGCTCGGCGTAGGCGATGCCCTCGCCGAGCGCCTTTCCCTGCCCGTCGCGGAGGACCAGGAGCGGCACGTGCCGCTTCACGTCCCGCGGGACGAACGGCCGCCAGCGAAGGTCGCCCGTCTCGGGGAAGGCGAACTCCCGGGGCAGGTGCTCCAGGCGGCGCTCGGGCTGGACGAACGTCAGCGACCGGCCCTCGGCCGGCCGTTCCCACCCGTGACGAAGCGTCAGGCCGAACCGCGCCGACCGGTTCACCGGCTTGCCGGCGGCGTTGCGGTGGAACGGCCAGGGGCCCGCGGGCATCGCCAGCAGGAATCCGCCGGCCTTCAGGTAGGCCTCCAGGCCGGCGTCCACGTCGCCCTCGGTCTTGACCGTGGCGCGGTACCCCTCGCCCGCCGCGTAGACCAGCAGCGGGTAGGCGTCGGGCGTCGTGCGTCCGGCCGCCACGTCGGCCCACGTGACAGAGTGGACGTCGGCCCGGACCTCGGCCGCCAGGAACCAGAAGGCGGGCGACTCGGCCCCGGGCAGGAGGCCGATCGTGAGGCCGTCCAGGCGCTCGCGCAGGCGGGCCACGTCGGTCTCCGAGATGTCCCCGGCCGCCCGCTCGGGGCGCTGCGGGCTGCGCGGCCGGGGCTTGAACCGCCGGGCGAACTCGGCCGTGGCGTCCAGGTACTGCCGGCCGAACTCGGCGCTCGGCTCAATCTCGCTCCCCTCGTGCCACTCGTTGAAACTCGTGATGAGGACCCAGTGCGGGTCCGCCCGGATGGCTTCCTCCCACTGCACCCGGTACGACCGGCCGCCGTGCCTCGGCACCGCCAGGCCGGGCTCCCGGATCTTCGTGTCGTCGTAGCCGGGGATGACCGTGAGGGTGCTGATGCGGCGGGCGGCGTCGGCCAGGCCGACCCAGTGCGGGTAGGTGCCCTCGGCCCACTCGCGGACGGCGTCGGGCGGCTTCTGGCGAATCTGACCGGCCGTGTTGTACGTGTGCAGGCCGTCGAAGACGTGGGCCGCCGCGTCCGAGAAGCCGTCGCCCACCAGGGCCGCGTCGGGCTCGACGCGGTCGTTCAGGAGGACGGCCGTCCGCAGCCAGCCCTCCAGGCCCAGTTGGCCGACCGCCCGGCCGTAGACGAAGACGACCGGTTTGCCGGCCACCTTCAGGTAGGCGGGATGGCCGGCGTATCGCTCGAGCGCGCGGGCGAGGTCGCGGGCGGTGGCCTCCGGCGTCTTCGGGTTCGGGCACGTCTCGTAATACAGCGTGGCCGAGAGGCCGTGGGTCCGGCAGGCGTCCAGGATCAGGGGCACGGGCCCGTCGGTATAGTGCCTGAAGCCCCACCAGGAGAGGATGAGCGTGTCGATGCCGGCCTCGGCGGCCCATCGGCAGTGGCGGGCGACGAGGGCCGGGTCGTGCGAGTCGTACGCCCCGATGGCCGGGTAGTGCGTGCTGGCCGAGATGGCCTTGGCCTTGGGGTCGATGCGGCCCCAGTGCGGGGCCTTGCCTTTGCCGCCGGGACCGTCCGGCGTGCCGTACCACGGGTAGTAGAACGCCATGACGCGGCGGGGCGTGGGGCGGTAGTCGAGGGCCGCGCGCCGGCGGACGAGGCCGGCAAGGTCCGGGCCGTCCGGTTGGGCGGCCGCGGCGAGGGGGGCGGCCAGGAGGCACACGGCCGCGGCGAGCAGCAGGCAATGCGTACGGGCATTGCGGCGGTAGGCGTGATCCATGGGGCGATCCCTTCATTCCGCGGGGCGGCCTTCCCAGGCCGCCGCGCACTCGGGCGCATTCCGCGGGGCGGCCTTCCCAGGCCGCCGCGCACTCGGGCGAATCGCGGCAGGCCGGTCCATACGGAGGCGTATGCCGAGGCCCGCCGCGCGGCACCGTCCTGACCCGCCGCGCCTTACGTTTCGCCGGGCGCTTACTCCTGCACGAACACGTGCACGCCCTTCTTGTTCGACGTGACGATGTCGGGCTTCCCGTCGCCATTCATGTCGCACACGGTGAACTGCGTGCCGACGCCGGAGTCGTCGTCAATCCGGTGCGGCACGTATCGCCATCGGCCCTTGGCCGGCCGCTTCAGTTCGAACCAGTAGAGGACGGCCGGCTCGCCGCCGCCGGGGTCCTTCCCGTGGTGGGCGTGGTAGCGTTTGCCGGTCACCAGGTCCATCAGCCCGTCGCCGTTCACGTCCACGAGCCGGACGGCGTGGGTCTGGCTGAACGCCTTGTGGAACGCGTGCCGGCGGAACGTGATGCCCTTGTCGGTCTTCACGTGCTCGTGCATCCACATGCCGTACTCGTGGGCGGAGGACGTGATGATATCGTTGTCGCCGTCGGCGTCCACGTCGTGGACGATCATGTCGGCGCACTTGGGGCCGAGGTCGACCTTGTGGAAGGTCCAGGGCCAGCGGGAACGGTCCGCCGGTGCCTCCCACCATCCGGCCGTGGTGACGACGTCGGCTCGCCCGTCGCCGTTCACGTCGCCGATGCCCAGGCCGTGGCTGTACTTGTCGGTGCCGGGGGCGCCCTTCTTGCTGACGGCGTGCATCGTCCACGGCCGGGTGGGGTCCTTCGGCGGCGTCCAGTAGGCCATGACCTTGTCGGGGCAGAACGCGGCCAGGAGGCCCTTTCGGCCGGTGCCCAGGAGGTCGGCGAAGGCGCTCGTCTCGTTGCCCGCGCTCTGCGTGATGAGGTGCTCCGTCCAGCGGCCGCCCTTGTTCTGCGGGTTCTCGTACCAGTAGCACGCCTTGCCGGGCCAGGTGACGACGATCGAGTCGACCCACCCGTCGCCGTTGACGTCGTCGGCCCAGTTCTGGAAGCACTGGCTGTACCCCTTGTCCGGGTTGTAGGCGCCGGGCTTTCGGACCTCGTGCCGGGTCCAGTCGGGGGCGGCGTACCAGACGTCGCCGGCCAGGACGTCCATCTTGCCGT
>CAYTJE010000289.1:0-3831 GCA_964437855.1 uncultured Anaerolineales bacterium
ACCGCGTGAATCCGGTTCTTCGTCTCCGTCTGCGCCGAGACCAGGCCCGACCGGTCCCGATGGTCCAGACGCTCCCGCTGCACGACCTCCCCCATCACGCCCCGCCACGTCACCTCGCTGAACGTGTAGTGGACGTCCATCCCACCACACGCTACACTGCCATAGGCGTTCTGCATGGCTGTCTCCTTTCCGGTCCTGGGTCTTTTCCACACACCAGAACTTACCGGCCTGGGGACAGCCTTTCATGGGATTAACTATCGGCGGCGCGGTTACGGAGGTCCTTCGCCATCGGTCCGGGCGGATACGACTGGCCGTCGAACAGGATCGCCTCCACCTGGTCCCAGCCGGTGACCACGTGGATGGCCTCGGGCAGGTCGGCCACCTGCTCGGCCAGGGTCTCCAGGTCCTCCGCGGCGGGGTCCTCCGGCACGGGCAGAATCAGGATCGAGGTCAGGCCGCTCGCGTGGTACGCCTCGACGTCGGAGAACTTGTCGCCGATGCCGATCTCGATCTTCGCGAAGTCCTTCTTCAGGCCCTCGATCATCTCGCGCTTGTACGTGCCGCTGCCGGCCAGGAACGAGCCCACGGTCGAGAGGAGCACCGGCCCGCGCGGGTAGCCCCTGGCCCACAGCCATCCCTTGCTCTTCGGGCCGAAGTAGTCCGGCCGGTGGGTCAGGTAGAGGATCGTGCGGTCGGCGGCCAAACGCTTCAGGACCTCGACCGACCCTTCCATCGGCTTCGGGTTGCCCAGCAGCACCGTGTGGAAGCCGGAGGCGACGACCGTTTTGTCGAGGTCCACCACGGCCATCGGCTCGTCGGGCGGCCGGCAGGCGACCAAGAGGTCGCGCGGGGTGGGAGGCTCGTCCGGCAGCCCCGCGGCCGCCACCTCCACCGTAAAGACGTAGTCGCCGGGGGCCTCGGGCGTGAAGGCGACGCGGGCCACGCCGTCGGCGTCGGTCTCGGCGGCCTTCAGGAGGTCGTCGCCCCGCCTGAAGCGGATGACGCGGCCCTGCCGGCCGCGCAAAAGGTCGCCCTCCTGGAACCGGGCGACGAGCGAAACCTCCTTGCCCGGCGGGGTGACCACGTCGCGGACCGTCAGCAGATAGGTGCCCTCGGTGCCCAGGATGATCCCCTGGGCCCCGCAGCCGGCCGCACCGGCCGCAAGGGCCGCCAGGGCCGTCAGCATCGTGCATCGTGTCATGGTTTGGCTCCGGCGATGATGCATACCATGTGGCGAACGCGCCGGGCCCATACGGGTCCGTACTGGGACAAGCCCGGCGGTTAACACGACTACGCTACTTCCCGCGCGGCGGTCCTCGGCATACGCCTCCGTATGGACCGGACCGCCGCGTAAGCCGTTCGCCGCGCGGTGGGTACGTCCATACGGAGGCGTACGCGGAGACCCACCGCGCCCGCCTGATTCACTTGACGCGGCTCTCGAGGTCGAACACCCGCACGTAATCGACGAGGAAACGGTCGGGCAGGTTCGCCTTCCGGATGTCGCCGGCCCAGGAGCCGATCTCCTCGGTCAACTTGATGAACGCCTTGACCTGCGACACGCCGCCCGCCCGCGTCCGCCACGTCTCCTGGCCGTCCACGTAGAAGACGTACTCGTCCGGCGCCCAGTGCAGGCCGAACGTGTGCCAGCCCTGCATCAGGCCGGGCACCTTGAACTTCTTGGCGGCCGACTTGTGGTGCTTCCCGTACCCGTCCCAGTGGAGGGCGTGGTTGGTGCGGGCGTCGCGGAACGGTTTTTCCATGATGTCGATCTCGGTACCGTCGCGGCCGTCGTGGCCGACCTTCGTCACCCCCGGCCGGGAGAAGAGCCAGAACGCCGGCCAGTGGCCCACCTCCTTCGGGAACTTGCACCGGCACGCCCAGTAGCCGAACCGGTGCTCGAACTTGCCCTGCGTCCGCACGGCGCCGGAGGTGAACCGGTCGCCCTGCCGGCGGGTGCGGAGGACGAGGTGCCCCTGGCCGTCCAGAAACGCATCGCTCTTGACCCAGAAGCCGTCGCGGCGTCGGTGGTCGCCCACGATCTCCCATTTCGACCGGTCAATGCTTTTGCCCTCGAACTCGTCGTGCCAGACGAGCGTCCAATTGTCGCCCTGGGGGGCGGGCGGGAGAAACTGGCGCCCGCGCTCGGCCTTCGGCAGTCGGGGCGCCTCGGCCAGGAGCCATCCGCCCACCGACGCCAGGACGACGGCGAGCGCGACGGTCCACACCATGGCGGTAAGGGCAAGCCGTTTCATGGGGTCTCCTTGTGCAGTGCGGTCTTCCGGGTTCGCCATCAGTATAGACGCCCCGGCCGGAAGGAATCAACAAACGGCCGAAATCCATCGAACTTCGCGTTGCACCCGGACCGGGCCGGACGGTACCATAGGCGGGTCAGCCAGGCACTCGGCGGAGGGAGACGGCCATGCGCGCGGTCCGGTGGGCGATTCTCGTGCTTCTGCCGGCGGGCGCGGCCGGGATGGTCGGCTGCGCCGCGCCGGTCCTCTCGGTCCGGCACACGCTGCCGGCCGCCGTGCCCCTGCCCGAGGGCACGCAGATGGTCCGCGTGGGCGAGGTCACCGTCACGCCGCCCGGTCCCAAAGGGACCCGCACGGAGCGGAAGCCGGTCCCCGCGATCCTGACCGAGTCGCTCCAGAAGCGGCTCTCGCGCCACTGGGCCATCGACGGCAACGCCGAGACCCGCGCCCATGCCGTCGACGTGACCGCCGAGGTGACCATCCAGGCCGACGATGCGCGCGGCCGCCGGCGTATCCGCCGGTACGACCAGGAGGCCGACGCGTGGCAGGCGCAGGCGGTGCCCACGCTCGTCCGGACGGTGTCGGCCCACGTCACGTTCCGCCTGGCCCGGCCGGGGGCCGGAACGCCCCTCGCGACCATCGAGACCGACCGGTCGTACACCTCGACGGAGGACCCGCGCGTCCGGGGCCCGTTGGGCCTGGACCGGCCGGACAACCCGGCGCGCGTCCCGCCCGAGGACCAGATTATCCGCGACCTGCTCGACGGCTGCGCCGCGGCGTTCGTCCGGATGATCGCGCCCCAGGTCGTGACGGCCGAGGTCGAGACCCGCGGCACGTGGCACGGCGAGGCGGGCGAGGGGCTCAAGGCCGCGGGCGCGGGGGACCTGGAGACGGCCGCCCGGCTGCTGAAGACGGCCGTCGACCAGAAACCCGACGACCCGGCGCTGCGGTTCGACCTGGCGGCCGTCCTGGAGGCGATGGGTCGGCTGGAGGCGGCGCTCGGCCACTACACGGCCGTCGTGGAACAGACCGTCGGCCGGGACACCCAGGCCGCCCTTGCCGCACGGCGCGTCCAGCGGGTGCTCGCGCGGCGCGGGGCGCGGTAGGGGCATTGCGCCAGCGCCGTTCGAGCCGCGAACGTAAGTTCGCGGGTCCCTTCATCCGGATCGGACGTTTCGCTCCGCCGGAAAGGACCCGCCATCTTACGATGGCGGCTCGGGCGATTCACCTCACGGTCGCGGCTCGGGTCGCGGCTCGGGTCGCGGCCCGGATCGCGGCCCGGGTCGCGGCTCGGGTCGCGGTTCGGATCGTGCAGCAGAGGCCACCAATGGAACAGATCTACCTATCGGAACAGGCGTTCCTGAGCGTCATCCTGTCGGCGGCCGAGGTCTACAGCCGCGAGTGCTACGGCCTGCTGTTCGGCTACTCGCTGCCGGGCAAAACGATCGTGGAGGGGGCGATTGCGTACCAGACGGCGGAGCGCAAGTTCTCGCAGGTGGCCCTGTACGAGCGTCAGCACAAGACCATCCAGCGGGTGATCCACGAGTTCCCGAAGCACGCGTACGTGGGCGAGTTCCAC
>CAYTJE010000290.1:0-3805 GCA_964437855.1 uncultured Anaerolineales bacterium
CGCGTCATCGACTTCTCCGCCGACTACCGTCTCAAGACGCCCGGCCTGTACGAGAAGGTCTACGCTGCGCCGGCCGACGAGGACCATCTCACCGAGGCCGTGTACGGCCTGCCGGAACTGTACCGCGAGGCGATCCGTCCGGCCCGGCTCATCGCCAACCCGGGCTGCTATCCGACCGGCGTCATCCTGGGCCTGGCGCCGCTCGTGCGGGAGGGACTCGTGGACCCCGGCGATATCATCGTCGATGCCAAGAGCGGCGCCAGCGGGGCCGGCCGGACGCCGGGGCTCGCCACGCACTTCCCGGAGTGCAACGAGTCGCTCAAGGCCTACAAGATGGGCGTGCACCGGCACCAGCCGGAAATCGCCGAGCAACTGGGGCTGGTCGGGCGGACCGACGTGGAGGTCCTGTTCGTCCCGCACCTGGTGCCCATGGACCGCGGTATCGAGGAGACCATCTACGCCAGGCCGCTCCAGGACCTCTCGCCCGGGCGCCTGGCCGACCTCTACCACGCGGCGTACGACGGAGAACCGTTTGTGGTGGTCCGTGACGAGCCGCCCGCCACCAAGGATATCGCCGCCACCAACTACCTCCACGTGTACCCGACGGCGGTCGGCGGGCGGATCGTAGTGAGCGCCGTGGTCGATAACCTGACCAAGGGGGCCGCGGGTCAGGCCCTCCAGAACATGAACCTGATGTTCGGGCACGAGGAAACGGCGGGGCTGCGATGAGCGACAACGACCACCCGGCGATCGACCGCACGCTCGGCGTCACGGCCCCGAAGGGGTTCCGTGTCGGCGCGGCCGCCTGCGGCATCAAGGCGAGTGGCCGGGCGGACCTGGCCGTCCTCGTCGCCGACCGCGACGTACCGGCCGCCGCCGTCTTCACGAGCAACCGGGTCGTCGGCGCTGCCGTCCGCGTCAGCCGCGACCACCTCGCCCGCCGACGGACGATGCGGGGCGTCGTGGCCTCCAGCGGTAACGCCAATACGTGCACGGGTCCCCAGGGCGTGGACGACGCCCGCGAGATGCTCCAGCGTGTCGCTGCGGAGATCGGATGCGATGCGGAGGCCCTCCTGGTTGCCCAGACGGGCATCATCGGCCGGCCGATGCCGATGGAAAAGGTCTGCGTCGGCATCCCGCGAGCCTGCGCGGCCCTGGCGGCCGGGACCGAGGCCGACGCGGCCTTCGCCGAGGCCATCATGACCACCGACACGCGGCCGAAGCAGGCGGGCGTCCGGCTGAGCCTCGCGGGCCGAACCGTTACCGTGGCCGGCGCCACGAAGGGCGTTGGCATGATTGCGCCGAACATGGCCACCACCCTCGGCTTCCTGACGACCGACGCGGCCGCCGGCCCGGACGTGCTCCAGCCGATGCTCCGCGCCGCGGTCGAGGCGTCGTACAACCGCCTGACCCTGGACGGCCACCAGTCGACGAGCGACACGCTGACCCTGCTTGCCAGCGGTGCGGCCTTCGAGGGCGCCGACCCCGTCGCCGCCGGGTCGGCCCAGGCGAAGGCGCTGGAGGCCGCCTTGACCGCGGTCTGTGCCGACCTGGCGTACCAGGTCGCCGCCGACGCCGAGGGCGGCACCAAGGTCATCGCGGTCCGCGTGACCGGGGCTGCCGACAACGCGGAGGCCCGCCTCGCGGCGTCGGCCATCGCCAACTCGCCGCTCGTCAAGTGCGCCTTCTTCGGCGAGGATCCCAATTGGGGACGCATCGTCTCCGCCGCCGGCGCCGCCGGCATCTCGAGCGGCCCGGAGACCATGCGCCTGGCCATCGGTGACGCGGTCCTGTTCGAGAAGGGCGCCCCCGTCGAGGCCGATGCCGATCGCCTTGCCGCCGTCATGGCCGAGCGCGACATCACCGTCCACCTGGACCTCGGTGTCGGCGAGGGAGAGGCCCGGCGGTTGACCTGTGACCTCTCCACCGACTATGTCAGGATCAACGCCGAGTATACCACCTAGCCCCAGGCTGCAAGCCCCAAGCCGCAAGCACCGAGGCCTGAGCGCCTCCCATGAAGGCGTCTGGTTAGCACTACAACGCTATCTCGTGCGCGGCCCGTACGGGCCGCGCAGCCCCCAAAACGCCCTTTCGCGCGCGGTGGGTACGGAGACCCACCGCGCAGAATGCTGACATAGCGTTGTAGTGTTAGCCGCCGCGCTTGCGCGGCGCGTTTTGTTTTGCGAGCGCACGTATGCCGACTCCTGCAACCGTTTACCGTGCCCGCTGGATCGTCCCCGCCGAGGCGCCGCCCATCGCCGGCGGCGCCCTCCTCGCCCGCGACGGCCGGGTCGTCCGTGTGGGCCCGTGGCACGCGGTCGAGCCCCACGTCTCCGCGAGCGACACGGTTGAGCACTTTCCGGATGCGGCGATCCTGCCCGGTTTCGTCAACGCCCACACGCATCTGGGTCTTTCGGACATGGGGGGGCGATTCCAGCCGACCGAGGACTTCCCCGCCTGGATTGGCCGGCTGACGGCCCGGCTGATGCTGCGCTGCGGCCGGGCCGCCCGCCGCGCCGTGGCAGATGGCCGCGACGCCTCCCTCGCCGCCGGCACCGTCGCCGGGGCTGACGTAAATTACGACCCCTCGGCGACCGGGCCGCTGGACGAGGTCCCCGGTCGCTGGACCGTCTTCGGCGAACTGTTCCGATTCGGCGAGGCAGGGCTCGCGCGGCTCAGCAAGACGGTCGCGGCGCTGGAGGCGCGGGCACGCGGTGGGCGTGTCGCCGTCGGCCTGGCACCGCATGCCCCGTACAGCACGGGGCCGGAGGTCTTCCTGGCCGCCCGCCGGGAGGCCGACGCCCGTGGCTGGCCCGTGACCGCGCATCTCCACGAAACCGAGGAGGAGATCGCCTTCGCCGAGCGCGGCGAGGGCACGCTGTACGATTGGATGCGTCGGCTGCGGGTCCTGCCGGCCGACTGGCGCCCGCCGGGCGTTCGCCCCATCGCCGCACTGGCCGAGGCCGGCTTCTTCGCGGGGCCCGTCGTGGTGGCCCACGGCAACTACCTGGAGGAGGCCGAGATCGCGGTCCTCGCCCGCAGCGGCTCGTCGGTGGTGTACTGCCCGCGCAGCCACGACTTCTTTGGTCATCGCGACCATCCGTGGCGGCGGCTGATGGCCGCGGGGGTGACCGTTTGCCTCGGCACCGATAGCCTGGCCTCGTGCCCCAGTTTGTCGATGCTGGAGGAGATGCGGTTCCTGTTCGCCCGGGAACCGGATGCCGATCCCCGGACGGTTCTGGCGATGGCCACGGTCGCCGGCGCCCGCGCCCTGGGCGTGGCCGGCCGCGTGGGCGATGTGCGCGAAGGTCTCTCGGCCGAGTGCTGCCTCGTTGGGCCGGTGTCCGAGACGGACGCCCCACTTCGCGCGATCCTGGCGGGGCAGGGGACCCTCGTACGTATTCTCGGCACTGCTGCGTTGACAGGCGGCCAGGAAGGCGTACAATAAACCCTCAGGCCGGGCGTCCCCATAGCTCAATTGGATAGAGCGTTGGCCTCCGGAGCCAAAGGTTTGAGGTTCGAGTCCTCATGGGGACGCCATCCTAAGTCCTTGATGGGCAAGTCCTTACGATTCATTTTCCGGCGCGTCCTCCGGTGCGGAAAATTCCCCACCCCCGCTTTTGGCCCGTGAGGGCGATAGTGGGTCACAAAGTGGGTCATCGCCGCCTACCTCGCGGCCCTCATCGGCCTCGGGTTCTGGTACCGGAAGCGGGCGTCGGAGGGAGGCTGTCCCATCGGCAGTTGAAGGTTTGCGGATTCAACTCTGAAACGCAACATGCCAAACGACGTTTCGAGCGTTTGAGGG
>CAYTJE010000291.1:0-2560 GCA_964437855.1 uncultured Anaerolineales bacterium
TCCTCGTCCACGAGCCAGGTGGTCACGGCCTCCGGGTCGGTCGTGGCGCCGGTGCGGAAGACCATCGCCTGGAGCACGGTCTGGAGCGGGATGGCGTCCGGATCGCTCCGGTCCGACTCGTAGTGCCGCATGTGGTGCTCAACCGTCCCGCCGTTGTCGATAATCTGCTGCGTGCCCATCGTCCCGTCGAACAGGTACGTGTAGGCCTGGGTGGAGTCGGGCCGGTCCTCGTAGCGGCCCAGGACCACCAGGGCGCCGCCGTCCAGGACGGTAACGGGCCCGTCGTCCATGTCCAGGTCCAGGTTGACCTGGGTGGCGGGGTTCTCGGCGTAGCCGATCTCCAGGGTGCTGCCCATGACGTTGACGTCGCCGAGGTCGTAGGTGCCCGACCGGAAGGCCACCGTGCCGTCCGGAACCTGGTCGTAGGTCAGGTCGGCGGCGGTGGCGGGCAGGAACGGCTCGGAGCCGGGGGCGAAGCCGATGTTCAGCGCGGCGTAGCCCGTCCCGCCGTCGTTGGTCATGTCCACCGTCACGCCCTCGTCGATGTTCAAGGTGGCGGCGGCGGACCCGGCGGCCAGGGTCACGCTCGTGACGCTGCCGTCCTGGGTCATCGGCAGGATCGAGTAGCCGGTGGTGGGGTCGGTCAGGGTAATGGCGTCGGCGTACGGCTCGCGGACGGTCGCCAGGTAGGCGTCCTGGCCGAGCAGGATGTCCTCGTCCCAGACGTCCGGCTCGTACTCGGTTTCAGCCACATCGTCGTAGTCATCGCCCAGGATGATATTGACGCTGCTGGCGGCCGGCCAGCCGTCGGTGGTCCAGGAGGGGTCGTACCCGCCGGCCACGATGATGCCGGCGCCGTCGAAGAAGGTCACGTTCGAGAGGCCCGCCGCCTCCGAGAGCCGCAGGTACGAGCCGTCCTGCATCTCGGCCGTGCCCCGGCTGATCTTGTAGTAGCCGTCGTCGGGGTTGTCGGCCAGGTTCAAGGTGGCGCCGGAGCCCACGTCCAGGGTGGCGTCGGCCGCCAGGGCCGTCTGCTTGTTGTCCGAATCGATGGTCAGGATACCGTTCCGGAGGCCGAGCGTGACGCCGCTCGGGACGATGCCGGACTGGTCGGCGAAGGCGAGGATATCGTCGCTCATCGAGCCGGGGCTGGCCGGGTCGCCGCCGGGCACCCGCGCCACGGGCGCCGTACCGATGCGCGTGACGGTGTCGGCCGTGCCGCCCGAGTCGTCCATGGCGCCGCTCAGGGTCCAGAGGGAACCGCCGGTGACGTCGACCGGGTCGCCGGTGTCGGCGATGAGGGCGGCCCCGTCGCCGCCGGTATTGACGAAGTCGAAGGTCACGTCGCGCTGGAGCAGGATCTCGTAACCCTCGTTCTCGTGGGTGCCGTCCTTCTCCGACTCGGTGATGGTGCCGACGAAGTCGCCCGCGGGGGTGATGTCGGTGTCATCGCTGAAGACGACGCCCTTATAGGTGCCCTCCCAGGCGGGGCCGTCGCCGGAGATGTCCCCGCCGCCGTTGTTGCAGCCGATGCCCAGGTAGTCGCCGTCGAGGTCCATGACGGCCATCAACTGGTCGCAGTCGCCCAGTTCGGCCCAGGTCGGGTGGTCGCCGGTCAGGGGGACGGCCACAATGGCGTCGGCCTGCGTGTCGATGGTGCTGTAGTCCATGGCGGCGCCGGCGTCGGCGCTCAGGAGGCCCAGGCCCTGGACCTCGATGTCGGGCCATTCGTTCTGGCCGACCTCAAAGTGGAGCCGGGCCTCGGCGGGCACCGTCACGTTGACGTTATCGGCGAAGGCGTCGCCGCTGGAGACGGTAACCTGGAGCCCCTCCTCAAAGATCAGTTCGCCCTCGGCCGACAGGTCGCCGTTGTAATCGGCGTCCCACGTGTAGACGTTGTAGGACCCGCCGGGCGCGCCGAGTTCCAGGGCGTAGCCGTCCTCGGCCACGACCGTCAGGGTATCGCCCTCGCCGATGGCCAGGCACCCGCCCGCCAGGGCGATGGTGGCGCCGGTGGCCTCGCCGAAGTAGGCCTGCGGGCCGAGGGTCAGCGTGCCGCCCAGCGTCTCGGCCGGAAGCGAATAGGTGTACAGGGAGGAGGGAAGCGTGACGGTCGCATCGTCGGCGCCGCTGGAGGCCAGGCGGATGCCGCTCAGGGTCCCCTCGGCGGTGTCCTGGCTCATGTACAGGAGGCCGCCGCCCAGCGGGTCGGCGCCCCCGGCGCCCGCCACGACCACGGCCGGGCCCGCCTCCGCGGTCAGCGACATCGACCCTGCGTTGCCGGTACCGCTGGCGTCGTCAAAGATCAGGGCCGCCGGACCCTTCTTGATCACGTTCAGAAAGTCGGGGTTGGTCCCGCCCAGGACGCCGTCGAGAGCGCCCAGGGCCAGGTCGGCCTGGAGGTCCAGGGTCACGTCGCACTGGTCGTAGTCAATGCCGTAGTTGACGACGTGGAACCCCTCAAAGTCCGTGCTGGCGGCCACGAGGGCGTCGTAGGCGCCGCCCCCGCCCTCCACGGTCAGCGTGGCCCCGTCGTTCAGCGTCAGGGCCGAGCCGGTGG
>CAYTJE010000291.1:2660-3784 GCA_964437855.1 uncultured Anaerolineales bacterium
CTCCAGGCGGCCGGCGTCCAGGTGGACCGTGGAGTCGCCGAGGGAGTCGCCCTGGCTCTTCAACGTGCCGGCCACGGTGACCTCGCCGGTGAGGTCGTTGCCGGCGCCGGTGATTTCGAGGGTCGCGCCGTCGGCCACGTCGCCGGCGGTGCCGCCGCCGACGCTGCCCAGGCTGATGGGCGCGGTGGGCGTGCCGACCGCGCCGGTGAAGGCCAGTTCGCCGGCGTCGACGTCCAGGGTCAGCGTGGCGCCGGCGGCGTCGGAGGTCACGTCGGTGAACTCGGCCCGGCCGGCGCCGAGTTTCGTGAGGGTGCCCTGTACGTCGGGGATGGCCAGCGCCGCCCCGGTGAACGTCGCGTCGGTGTCGAGCGTGGCGTCGGAGACGTCGTCGGCGCCGGTCGTATCCTCGATGGTGGTGCCCGCGAAGCCGAGGGTGTCGAGCCAGTCCAGCGGGGCCGGCGTCACGCCGCCCACCTCCAGGGTGGCCCCCTCCTGGAGGGTCAGGGCGCCCATCAGGGCGCCGCCCTGCACGGTGACCGCGCCGGTGTTGCCGGCCAGGACCGTGACGGGGCTGCTGTAACTGGCCACGTCGCCCAGGGCGACGTCCCAGATGCGGGCGTCGTCGAGCCCGCCGACGAGGTTGTTGTTGGTGTTGCGAAGGTCGCGGGCAAGGTAGAGGGTGCCGGCCGGGCTGGTGTTGATGGCGTTGGGATTAACGCCGCTGATGGCCTCCACCTGGCCGTCCACGTACAGGACCGCGTCTTCGACGTTGGGGGTGCCGTCGTCGGCCCAGGAGACGGCCACGTGGTGCCACTCGCCGTCGTTCAGGGGGGTGCTGCCGATGATGTACCCGCCCTCGACCTCCAGCCGGAGGGCGCTCATGATACCGTTGCCGGCGTTGTCGTTCGTGCGGATGTTGTACCGCTCGCTGTTGTTGTCCAGGCCCCAGGAAAAGATGGTGAGGTAGTCGGTGTTGCCCTCTTCCACCTTGACCCAGGCGGCGGCGGTCCGCGGGGTGGTGCCCGCGGGGCCGGCGTAGCCGGCGGCCTCCAGGTACTGGTCGCTGTCACCGCTGAACTCGTAGGCCGTGCCGCCGTCCCCGTAGCCGGGGACGCCGAGGGTCG
>CAYTJE010000292.1:0-3783 GCA_964437855.1 uncultured Anaerolineales bacterium
GCCGCGCCGTCGCAGGCCGCCTCGGCGCCCGGGCCGAAGGCGGAGACGGCCGTCTCCGCGAGCCGACCGGCCGTCTCGGCGGCGCGGCCGGCATCGCCCGCGCGGACGGCGTCGGCGGCGTCGCGGAGCGCCCGCTCCAGGTCCTCCAGGCCGGCCTCGCCGGCCCTCGGAGCGGCCTCACCCAGCGTATCGGCCAATTGTTTGCGCTCAGCCGGTGCCATCCCGCCCGCGGCGGAATCGGCCGACAGCCGGCCCGACAGGGCCTCGGCGGCCGCCGCCGCGCCGGCGGCGTCCCCGGCCCGGGCCGCACGGACCATCTCGCGGACGGCCTCCGCATCGGCCGAGGCGAGGGTCTCGGCCGCCCGGCGGCGGGCGCGGTCGGCGTCCCGGACCGCACGGGCGAGCGCCGCAAGGCCTTGCTCGGCATCCGGCCGACGGACCCCGGTGTCGCGCAGCCGTGCCGCCGCCCGCCGGGCGGCCTGCCGGACGGCCGGCGGCACCGCGGCCTCCCGGGTAACCGCCTCCAGCGTGCGGGCGGCCCGGTCGGCGGCGGGCCGGTCGAGCGGGGGGCCGGCCAGCGAGGGCACCAGCGCCAGGCCGGCCAGGACCACGGCCGCCGCCAGGGCGGCCTGGGACCGCCGGCCGAGCGTCCGCGACAAGCGGAGACCGTGGAGGTCGATTCCGGCGGCCGCCCGACGGGCATCGTCCAGGAGCCGGGCCCCAATCGCCGAAACGGCGCCCTGTGCCGATTCCCGTTCAAACTCGGCGCGGCGGGTCTCCGTACCCGCCGCGCGGTCACCAGGAGACCTGTCGGTGCGCGGCCCGTACGGGCCGCGCACGAAGTGGCGCCCTGACCTCAGTTCATGCCCTCCTTCGTGAATCACCTCCAGGGCCGTGGCCAGGCGGTCGTCCAGACGGGCCGCACGGTCGGCGGCGCGGGCGGCCTGGGCCAGGCTCACGCCCCGGGCCAGCCGGACGAGCAGCGCCACCAGGAACCCGGCCGGCAACAGGGCGAGCGGGGCCGCCGGATGGGTCAGCCCCGCCGGAAGGACCCCCGGAAGCACCAGCCGCAGGCCCGTCACGACCAGGGCGAGCGCGGCGGCGGCGAGGGCGCCGGCCAGGCCCGCCTCGACGGCGCGGACGCCGGCCAGCCGGCGGCGGATGCGGCGAAGGGTCGCGAGCAGCGGGTCCATGGCGGCCTCCACCCTGTTATACGAGCGGGGCGGGGAAATGACGCGCCGCGCAAGCCCACTTGGTAGCCGAAACGCACGGATTGGCAAGCAATCCGTGGCACCCGGCGCGAGCGCGAGCGAGCGGGAAGGTCGCGGCGCGGAAAGCGTCAATACTGGCGTCGGCGGCGGGAGGAGGGGATGTCCAATTCCTCGCGGTACTTGGCCACGGTCCGGCGGGCCACGTCGATGCCCTGCTCCCGCAGGCGGCGGGCGATGGCCTCGTCGGAGAGCGGTTTGCGCTTGTCCTCGGCGTCCACGATCTGCTTCAGGTGGACGCGCACCCGGTCCCACGACATCTCCTCGCCGTCGGCCGTCTCCGTGCCGCCCATGAAGAAGTCGCGCAGCGCCCAGGTGCCCCACGGCGTGTCGGCGTACTTGTCGGCGACGGCCCGGGAGATGGTGCCGACGTGGAGGCCGACGTCGTCGGCCACCTGCTGCATCTTCAGGGGCTGGACGTGGTCGGGCCCCTCGTCGAAGAACGGCCGCTGAAACCGGACGATCGACTCGGTGACCCGCTGGAGCGTGTCGCGGCGCTGCTCGATGGCGTCCATGAGCCACCGGGCCGACCGGACGTTGCGGGCCACGAACTTGCGGGTCTTCGCGTCGAGGTCGCGCTGCTTGATCATCCGGCGATACGCCTTGTTGATGTAGAGGTGTGGCGTGTGGCCGTCCTCGATCGTCACGAGGTAGTCGCCCAGTTCCTCGTCCCACCGGATGCGGACGTCGGGCGTGATGGGCGGGGTTCGCTCCGGGTTGACGGCCATGCCGGGCTTGGGGTTGAGGCGGCGGATGCGGTCGACGGCCCGCTTGACCTGCTCGATGGTCACGCCGAGGGTCTTGGCCATGCGCGGGTAGCGGTTGGCCCCGATGTCGGCGAGGTGGTCGCGGATGATTCGGACCTCGAGGGTCTCGGCGGGCAGCCGTCCGGGCCCCCCGCCGTAGTTGGGGTCGGCGGCCAATTGCAGGAGGAGACACTCGGCCAGGTCGCGTGCGCCGACGCCGGGGGGGCCGAGGGCCTGGACGCGCCGCAGCGCCGTCTCCAGTTCGCCGGGGGCCGCGGGGGGCTCGACCTGGCCGGCCAGGTCGGCCAGGGCCGTGCGGAGGTAGCCGTTGTCGTCCAGGTCGTAAATCAGGGCCTCGCCGAGGGCCCGGAGCCGGGGGTCGGCGTCCTCCAGGTGCCACGCCTCCAGCATGAATTCCTGGAGGGTCTGCCCCTGGTCGGGGGTGTTCTGCATGGCCTCGGTTTTGGGGTCGGCCTCGCCGACGGGCGGTCGGCGGCGGGGGGCGGCCTGCTCGAAGTAGGACTCCCAGCGGTCCACCAGTTCCGAGAGGCGTCGGAAATCCTCCGGTCCGCCCTCGTCCCGGACCACAAGGTCCTGCTCGCCGTCGGCCGTGGAGGTGGCGGCCGGCTCCTCGGCGGTGACAGCGCCCGGATTGTCCTGGTCCGGCTCCGTCTGCTGCATCTCGATGACGGGGTTCTCGACCAGTTCCTGGTCGATGCGTTCCTGGAGGGCGGCCAGGGGGAGTTGGAGGATCTCCATGGCCTGGATCATGCGGGGGGCGAGCACCATCCGCTGCTCGAGCCGCTGCTGAAGCGATGCGTCAAACCGCATGGCTAGTGAGTCCGATATACCTAACGACCCCGTTCTGTGATGCTGTCATTCTGAGGCTCCGCTTGCGGGGCCGAAGAATCTCGCCGTGAGAAAGACAGCAAGGCAAGATTCTTCGTCGCGGCTTCGCCGCTCCTCAGAATGACAGCCATGAAGATTCTTTTCAGCAGCGCCTCTACCCGTCCAGATCCTGCCTGCCGCGCAAGGCGTCGGCCAGCATGCCGGGGTTGGCCAGGTCGAGGCTCGCCCCGGTCGGCAGGCCGCGCGCCAGCCGCGTGACCCGCACCCCGGCGCCGGCGAGGTGCTCGGCCACGCAGAGGGCGGTGCCGTCGCCGTCGGCCGTCGGGGCCAGGGCCAGGATGACTTCCTCGACCTCGCCGGCCTCGGTGCGGCGGCGGAGGCCGGCCAGGTCGAGCGTCTCGGGGCCGGCGCCCTCGGCGGGCGAGAGCAGCCCGCCCAGCACGTGGTAACGTCCATTATACCCGCCGGTGGCCTCGATGCGGATAACGTCTTTCGGTTTTTCCACCACGCACAGGCGCGACCGGTCGCGGCGAGGGCTGGCGCAGATGGGGCAGGTGTCGCCCTCGGCCAGCCCGCCGCACTCGGCACAGCGGCCGACCTTGGTCTTGACGTCGCGGACGGCCTGGGCCAGGGCGTCGGCCTCGTCGGCGTCGGCGTCGAGGACGTGGAAGGCGATGCGCTCGGCGCTGCGCCGGCCGATGCCGGGCAACTTGCCGAGGGCATCCATGAGGCGCTGGAGGCTGTCGGTGTAGGCGTCCATCGTATCAATGCGCTTCATTGCAATTGGCCACGGCCCCAACGGCCGCGCGGGGCAAGCCCCGCGGCTAACAGGGTCGAGTGTCGCGCGGTGGCCTTCCCCGGCCACCGAGTGTCGCGCGGTGGCCTTCCCCGGCCACCGAGTGTCGCGCGGTGGCCTTCCC
>CAYTJE010000293.1:0-3741 GCA_964437855.1 uncultured Anaerolineales bacterium
GCGGTGGGTGCGGAGACCCACCGCGCAAAATGCGGACTTAGCGTTGTAGTGTTAGTGCGCCTGAGCGCGATGGGCCTGCCTACGGCGGGTCAATCTCGGCGTACGCCTCCGTAGGGATGTACCACCGGGCACTGGCCTGCATGTCATCCTGAGGCCCTCGCGGGCCGAAGGATCTCGCCGCCGGCCACGGCACGAGCCGCACCCGTGCCAGGGTGTGAACGATGGAACGGCCGACGACCACGGCGAGATTCCTCACTGCGCTCGGGGTACAGCGCTTCGTCGCCCTGCGGGCTCCTCAGCATGACATCGTTTCGTGTTGTTGTCGTTTCTGCATGATTCTGCGCGGCGGGTCCGGAGACCCGCCGCGCGGGAAGTAGCGCAGTAGAGTCATTCCTCCTCGGCGGCCGGGAGGTGGATGGTGAACCGCGTGCCGCGCCCGACCTCGCTGTGGACCTCCAGGGTGCCCCGGTGCTCGGTGATAATCCGCTTGACGGTGGGCAGTCCGAGGCCCGTGCCGCCGGCCCGTGTAGAGTAATACGGCTGGAAGATTCTGTCCAGGTCCTCCCGGGGGATGCCGGAGCCGGTGTCGGTGACGTGGAGGCGGACGCCCCGTCGGTGGCCTTCGGTGGCGATCATGAGGTCGCCGCCGTCGGGCATGGCGGATTCGGCGTTCAGCATCAGGTTGGCCAGGGCCTGTTTGAAGCGGTCGGGGTCCACCTGGACCTCGGGGAGGCCGTCCGCCAGATTCGTGCGCACCTGGATGCCCGACCGCTGGAGGCGGTCGCTGTAGAACTCCACCAGTTCCTCCACCACGGGGTTCAGCGGCTGGTGCCGGAGGCGGATCTCGTGCTTGCCGGCCAGGGCGAGGAAATCGTCGAGGATCTGCTGGAGTCGTCCGGCCTCCTGCTCGAGGGTGTCGAGGCGACGGGCAAGTCGAGGCTCCACGGGCTGCCCGGGCCGGTCCAGGTCCTCCCGCAGCAGTTGTACGTTCAGCCTGAGCGTGGAGAGCGGGTTGCGGATCTCGTGGGCCAGGCCGCCGGTCAGCGTGCCGACGTAGGCCAGATGCTCGGCGTCGCGAGCGCGGCGTTCGGAATCGAGCGTGCGGCGTCTGGCCCGGCGGGCGAGCACGGCCGCCACGCCCGCAGCGGCGGCGCCGCCGGCCGCCACACCCAGGACAAGCGCCAGGCCTGATTCCACAAGAGCCCTCCCGCCCCGTGTGCTTGGTCCGGCGCGGCCCGCGGGTTGTCATTCTGAGGAGGCCCGCAAGGGCCGACGAAGAATCTCGCCTTGGCGGTTGCCGTTTTGCCGTTCGCACGGCGAGATTCTTCGGCCCCGCAGGCGGGGCCTCAGAATGACATCCGCCGCGGCCGGCACGGCCGCGGCGCCCGCAGCGGCGGCGGCGCCGGCCGCCACACCCAGGACAAGCGCCAGGCCTGATCCCACCAGAGCCCTCCTGCCGCGCGGCGGGCAGTCTTGCCGGCCGTGCCTCACGCGCGGTGCCCAAGACTGGGCACCGCGCAGCCTCTCGGGGCACACGAGCGCCGTCTGCGGCGACGGCCGGTCTACTCGGTCTTGGCTTCCTCTTCGTGCATGGCCGCACGCCGCGACAGTTTGATCCGGCCGCGGTCGTCCACGTTGATGACCTTGGTCCGGACGGTGTCGCCGACCTTGACCACGTCGGTGACGTTCTTGACGTAATCGTCGGCGAGTTCGGAGATGTGGCACATGCCGTCCTGGCCCGGCAGGATCTCGATGAAGGCGCCGAAGTCCTTGACCGAGACGACCTTGCCGGTGTAGATCTTGCCGACCTCGGCCTCGGCGGTGACGTCCTTGACCTTCCGGACGGCGGCCTCGGCCTTGTCGGCGTCGACGCTGGCGATGGTGACCGTGCCGTCGTCCTCGATCTCGACGGTGGCGCCGGTCTCTTCCTCGATGCCGCGGATCATCTTGCCGCCCGGGCCGATGACCTTGCCGATCTTCTCCGGGTCGATCTGGATCTGGATGAGTCGCGGGGCGTGTCGGCTGATCTCGGCCCGGGGCTGCGGGATGGTCTGAAGCATGACCTTGAGGATTTCCATGCGGGCCTCGCGGGCGCGCTGGAGCGACCGCCGGCAGACGTCCAGGTCGATGCCGCGAACCTTCAGGTCCAACTGGATGCCGGTGATGCCTTTCTGTGAGCCGGCCACCTTGAAGTCCATGTCGCCGATGTGGTCCTCCTCGCCCTGGATGTCCGTCAGGAGCAGGTCGGTGCCGGCGTCGGGGTCGGAGATGCGGCCGATGGAGACGCCGGCCACCGGGTTGGCGATGGGGACGCCGGCGTCCATCAGGCTGAGCGTGGCGCCGCAGACGGTGGCCATGCTGCTGGAACCGTTCGACTCCAGGATGTCCGAGACCGTGCGGAGGGTGTATGGGAAGTCCTCAACGGGCACGACGCCCTTGAGGCACTTCTCGGCCAAGGCCCCGTGTCCGATGTCGCGCCGGCGGGGGCCCCGCATGAACTTGACCTCGCCGACCGAGAACGGGGGGAAGTTGTAGTGCAGGATGAACTGCTTGCGGTACTCCTCGATCAGGCCGTCGATGATCTGCCGGTCCTCGCCCGTGCCGAGCGTCGTCGTGACCAGGGCCTGCGTCTCGCCGCGCGTGAACAGCGCCGAGCCGTGGGTCCGCGGCATCAGGCCGACCTCGCACGTGACCGGCCTCAACTGGTCGGGTTTGCGGCCGTCGGTCCGCTCGCCGGCGAGGAGCATGCGGCGGATGAGGCGGTCCTCGACGTGGGTCCAGGCGCGGTTGAAGTCGGAGGCCGACCATTCGTCCGTTTCGCCCTCGGGGCCCAGGATGGCCTCGCGGGCCTTCTCCTTGAGCGTGTCGCAGGCGGTTTTGCGGTCGATCTTGCCCGGGATGTGCTTGGCCGATTCCAGGTCCGCCAGGTACCCGTCCTCGATCTGTTTTTCGAGGGCTGCGGTATCCTTTGGGCCGCCGAACTCCTGCTTCGGCCGGCCGGCCTTCTCGACGAGTTCGTTCTGCATCTCGATGACTTCACGGATGAAGTCCTGGGCCTGCTCCAGGGCCTGGAGGACCTTGTCCTCGGGCACCTCGTCGCCCTCGACCTCGATCATGTTGATGGTGTCTTTGTGGCCGGAGACGGCCAGGTCGAGCGTGCCGCCGTCGCGCTGCGAGTGGGTGGGCATGAGGACGAAATCGTCGCCGTCCAGGCCGATGCGGCAGGCGCCGATCGGGCCGTCCCACGGGATGGGCGACAGGCACAGGGCGGCGCTGGCGCCGATCATCGAGAGGATGTCCGGGTCGTTCTCCTGGTCCGCCGACAGCACCATGGCCACGATCTGGACCTCGTCGCGGTACCCGTCGGGGAAGAGCGGCCGGACGGGCCGGTCGACCATGCGGCAGGTGAGGGTTTCCTTGGCCGAGGGTCGGCCCTCGCGCTTGAAGAACCCGCCGGGGATCTTGCCGGCGGCATAGGTCATCTCCCGGTACTCGACCATGAGGGGGAAGAAGCCGATGCCTTCCCGCGGTTCGGCCCGCGTGGCGGTCACCAGCACCACGGTGTCGCCGTAACGGACCACGGCGCTGCCGTGCGCCTGTTTGGCCATTTTGCCGGTTTCGATGCTGAGGGTCCGGCCGCCCAGTTCGCGTTCAACTCGTGTACCAGTCATTGTGTTCTCCATCCGTCCTTTCCTTTGCCGACATAACCTGTTCGTTCACGCCCCTTGCCGTCCGACACGT
>CAYTJE010000294.1:0-3726 GCA_964437855.1 uncultured Anaerolineales bacterium
CTCAGCGACGTGGCCGACCTCCTCCCGCCCGACCTCGTCACGGTCGAGATCCTCGAGAACGTCGCCCCCGACGGGGAGATCATCGAGGCCTGCAAGCGCCTGAAGGATGCCGGGTACACCCTGGCGCTGGACGATTTCGTGGTCGGCGACCAGGGCAATCCCCTGCTGGACCTGGCCGACATCGTCAAGGTGGACTTCATGGGCACCAGCCCCGAGGATCGCAAGCGGCTGGCCTCGTACCTGGCTAAACAGAAGATCAAGCCCTTGGCCGAGAAGGTCGAGACCGAGGAGGAGTTCCAGCAGGCCGACGCCGACGGGTACCAGTATTTCCAGGGGTACTTCTTCTCGAAGCCGGTCATCCACGAGGGCAAGGCGATTGCCGGCAACAAACTGGCCCACCTCCGTCTGCTGGACCAGGTGAACCGTCCGGAGATGTCGCTGGACGAGATCGAGGCGGTCATCAAGCAGGACGTGACGCTCACGTACAAACTCCTGCGGTTTATGAACTCCGTCTGGTTCGGCCTGCGGTACAAGGTCTCGAGCATCAAGCGGGCGCTGGTGATGCTGGGGCCGAAGGAGATCCGCAAGTGGTTCGCCCTGGTCTCGCTTCGCGAGATGAGCAGCGACAAGCCGAGCGAGTTGCTCCTGCGCGGCATGCTCCGGGCCAGAATGAGCGAGGGCCTGGCCCCGGTCACCGGGATGCAGGAGAACGCCTCCGAACTGTTCCTGATGGGCATGTTCTCGGTCGTCGACGCCCTGCTCGACGCCCCCATGGAGGGTGTCCTGGAGAAACTGCCCCTCGACGACCAGGTCAAGGGGGCCCTCCTGGGCCAGGACACGACCTTCCGCCCCGTCTACGACCTGGTCACCACGTATGAACTCGGCCAGTGGGACAAGTTCTGCGAGCACGCCAACCATCTGAAGGTGGACCTGGCGGCCGTGCCGCCCGTCTTCGGCGAGTCCCTGAAGTGGGCCAACCAGGCCTTCGCGTCGGTCAACCAGGATTAGGGCGGTTTCAGTTCGCCTGGTAGGGCGGCCCGTACGGGCCGCGCGCTGCCCCGCCACCCCTTTCCCGCGCGGCGGCCTTCCCAGGCCGCCGCGTTCGTCAAAAGCGTGGTGGCCTGGGAAGGCCACCACGCGAAACCAGGCAGTCCGGCCCACCGCGGCCTGTGTTCCCCCCTTCCCCCGTGCATTTTCCTTGCAATCGCGCCGGCCGGACCTAGAGTACCACGGCCGGCGGCCTGCTGCCGGCTTGGCCTCCGGCGGTCATGGACCCAGGCCCCTTGGCCCGCTTACGGCGGGGCACACCGCACACACGAGGGAGATGACCGTGGATTACCAGGCTTTCGCCCGCGAGCAGATCGAACACATCCGGGACACCGTCGGCCAGGACAAGGCCATCAGCGCCCTCTCGGGCGGCGTGGACTCCAGCGTCGCGACGGTCCTCGCGCACCGCGCCGTCGGCGACCGCCTGGAGACGATCTTCATCGAGGACGGCCTCATGCGGCACGAGGAGCCGCAGTGGGTCCGGCAGGCCTTTGCGGACCTGGGTATCGACGTGCACATCGTTGACGCGGCCGACCGGTTCTTCGAGGCGCTGGCGGGCCTCGTGGACCCGGAGGAGAAGCGGAAGGCGTTCCGCGATACGTTCTACAAGGCCTTCGGCCAGGCCGTCGCCGACAGCGACGCCCAGTACCTGATCCAGGGCACCATCGCCGCCGACGTCCTGGAGACCCGCAAGGGCGTCAAGACCCAGCACAACGTGCTCGACCAGATCGGCATCAGCGCCCGCGACGGGTACGGGTTCACCGTCATCGAGCCCCTGAAGGACCTTTACAAGCCGGACGTCCGCGAGGTCGGCCGGGCCCTGGAGATGCCCGAGGCGCTGTACGGGCGGATGCCGTTCCCCGGGCCGGGCCTGGCCACCCGGTGCCTGGGCGAGTGCACGCCGGAGCGGATCGAGATCGTCCGCACCGCCTGCCGCATCGTGGAGGAGGAAACCGAGCCGATCGAGAAGTTCCAGGCCTTCGCGGTGCTTCTGGCGGACCGGGCCACCGGCGTCACGGACGATGGCAAGCGGCGCTTCGGCGACCTGGTGGCCGTCCGATGCGTCAACTCCGAGAAGGCCGTCACCGCCACCGCCACCGAGTTGCCGTGGCAGAGGCTCATGCGAATCCAGGAGCGAATCTACGAGGCGATCCCCTCGGTCACCAAGGTCCTGTACGACCTGTCACCGAAGCCGCCCAGCACGATCGAGTACATCTGAACCCGAGCCCGCTGCGTCCCTGTCCGGCGTAGCCCGAAAGGCGAAGCCGGAAGCAGCGGGGTACGTTCGAGCCTCGTCACAGGTCCCGCGCGGGTGTCGGGATGCGCCGCTGCATACCCGCGAACTCACGTTCGCGGCTCGAACGACGAAGCACGTTGCACGAGAGCGTCCGGGCACACCATGAACGGTTCGAAGGCCGCATTCATCCTGGCCGACGGCACGCGGTTCGACGGCGAGGCCTTTGGCCGCGTCGGAGAGACCTCCGGCGTGGCCGTTTTTTACACCGGCGTCGTCGGGTACCAGGAGGTGCTGACGCACCCCTCGTACCGCGGCTCGCTGCTGGTGCTGACGTATCCGATCGTCGGGGCTTACGGCGTCAGCGGCGAGGACAACGAGTCGCCGGCCGTCCAGGCCGCCGGCCTGGTCGTCCGCGAGGCCAGCCGCACGTTCTCCAACTTCCGGGCCGAGCGGCCGCTCCAGGACCTGATGGCCGAGACCGGCCTCGTGGGAATCCGCGAGGTCGATACCCGGGCCGTGGCGGTCCATCTGCGGGAGGCCGGCGAGATGCCCGCCGCCGTCGTCCCGGCCGACGAGGATACCGGGGCCGTCGTCGAGCGGCTCCGAAAGGCCGAGGCCGACGGTTCCGCGCGGCTCCTTGCCGAGGTGACCTGGGCCGGCCGGCGCGAGCCGGACGGCAAACCGCGGTGTCGGCTGGCCCTGGTGAACCTCGGCGTCACCGAGAGCCTGCTTGCGCAACTGGTCGAGATCGGGTGCGCCGTCGAGGTCCTGCCGGCCGACGCCTCCGCCGCCGATGTGCTCTCCGCCGGCGCCGGCGGCGTGGTCCTGGCGGGCGGCCCGGGCGACCCGCGCGATCTCGAGGGGCAGATCGAGACGGCCAACGGCCTGCTCGGCAAGGTGCCGCTGCTGGGCATCGGTCTGGGCCACCAGGTGCTGGCCCTCGCGCTCGGGTGCCGGGTCGAGGCCATGCGGACGGGGCACCGCGGCCTGAACTATCCCGTCCGCAACCACACGGGAGGCCGGGGGGCCATCACCGTCCAGCACCACGCCTGCGTCGTCTCGCGCGACGGCCTCGGCGATGGCGTGGAGGTGACGCACACGAACGTTAACGACGGGACCGTCGAGGGCATCCGCAGCGCCGCCGCCGGGGCCCGCGGCGTCCAGTGGCACCCGACGCGCGACGAGATGGAACGGCCCAGCCCCCTCCTGCGGGCGTTCTGCGAGGGGGTGACGGCGTAAGGCGGCTTCGAGCCCCGATCGTGAGATCGGGGGTACGCTTGAGGGGCCCAGGCGCTCGAACCTCGCGGACAGAGGGAGATACCCGCGGCCTTACGGTCGCGGCTCGAACACGCAGAGGTATACCCGTGCCCAAGCGAACGGACCTCCGGAAGATCCTGATCATCGGCTCCGGGCCGATCATCATCGGCCAGGCGTGCGAGTTC
>CAYTJE010000295.1:0-3718 GCA_964437855.1 uncultured Anaerolineales bacterium
CCGAGGTCGCCGAAGCCCTTGAGCCAGTAGGGCAGTTCCTCCCAGGGGCTGTGGCCTTTGCCGTCGGCGGCGAGCCAGGCGTTGCCCTCGGCCTTGCACCACTTGCTGAGTTCCGGGAGGTGGCCGGTCATGCCGGCGGCCTGTGTCCGGAGCGTCGCCCGGAGCCAGCCTCGCGGCTCGATGGCCCCGATGGGGAGTTTGACGAGCGGGCTGGGGGCCAGCGGCGCGCGGTTGGAGACGTACAGGTCCGTCCGCGCATTCCGGGGCGGCGAGGCGACGCACCGGACCCGCACGCCGTCGGCCCGGACGGCGGCGGCGAGCACGCTCAGGGCAACGGTCACAAAGGTCACCAGGGTCGCGGTTCGCATGGAAGGCCTTTCATGCAGCGTCGCGGGTCGGAAGCCGGCGTGTCCGCGCTTGGGTGCACGAGCCGGCGGGGCCGCGGCGGCCGGCGGCTCACCGGATCTTGTACGCCACCGTCATCCCGTCCTTCTTCTCCATCGAGGCCCGGAGGGTGAGGCAATCGTAGTCGGGACTCTTATCGAGATAGTCGAGGAAGTCGCGCATCGCCCGGGCGCTGCGGATGGAGTTGTCGGCCACGATGACGGCCCCGGCCGAGAGGTTCGGTTCCAGGGCCTTGAGGTACCGCAGGTAGTCGCTCTTTTTGGCGTCGAGGAAGACGAAGTCGACCGGGCCGTCGAGCGTCGGCAGGACCTTCAGGGCGTCGCCGGTGATGCAGGTGACGGTGTCCTGGAGGCCGACGGTGCGGAGGTTTTCGCGGCAGGCGTCGGCGGTCTTGGGATGGATCTCGATGGTATCGAGGTGGCCGCCCGTCCGCTCGAAGGCGATGCCCATGTTGATGGCGCCGAAGCCCTTGTACGAGCCGACCTCCACGCCGCGCTTCGCCCCGCTGGCCTCGACGAGGATACGCAGGAGCATGGCGTCGCCGGGGGTGGTGTCCATCCCGGTGCGGTTGAAGTCCTTGAGGAACCGTTCGCGCTGGGCGTCGGACATGCGGCCCTCCTTGCCGCCGGCGCCGACCGCGGCGCCGAGAGGTGCGAGCATAGCCGCCAGACCGAGAATGGCCAGAAAGAATCGTGTCATCGCGCGTCTCCTTGCCGGTTCCGAATGCCGGCCCATTATACGATTCCCGCTGGCCGGTAACAGGCTATAGATGCGCCGCGGGCCACGAGCCGCGGGCCGCAGGTCACTTTCTGCGCGGCGGGTCTCGGCACCCGCCGCCCAGACCGGAAGGGAACAGGGTGAGGGGGCCGTTGAACGGCGCCTGACACCTTTGCGAACGTGCGGCGACCGCAGCACCCGCGCGAAGGCGTCCGTGTCCGCCGGTCCGCTTGCGGGCCGCGCGGGGGTGGCCCGGCCGGGAAGCGTGGGTGGCCCGGCCGGTCTTGCCCGGCCGGGAAGCGTGGGTGGCCCGGCCGGTCTTGCCCGGCCGGGAACTGCGCGACGCCTTGACAACAAGGCCCTCCCATGACCTGCAAGTGGTACAATGTCTGCCCGATGAAACGGTTCACCGAGGCCGGCCGGCTCGACCCGGAATGGGTCAACACCTATTGCAAGGGCGACTGGCGGTCCTGCGTCCGGTACCGGATGGAATCGCGCGGCCGGCCGCACCCCGACCACATGCTGCCCGACGGCAGCCTGGATGAAAGCCTGCGCGACGGATGACACCTATGCCGTGCCGAGCCGCGAACGTGGGTTCGCGGGTATCTCCATCTGCGGCGCGGTACTCGCGCTGCCGTTCGGGAGTACCCGCCATCTTACGCTGGCGGCTCGTTACGCTGGCGGCTCGGCGCGCGGTGGGTGCGGAGACCCACCGCGCTCACGTGAAAGGATACCTGGCCATGCGCACGCTCGCGCCCATCGCCGTTTCGCTGGTGATTCTCGCCCTCGCCTTGAGCGCGCCGGCGGCCGCCGAGCCGGAGCCGTCGTCCCCGCCCACCGTCCGCGACTTCGGCGCCGCGGGCGACGGCACCGCCGACGACACCGCCGCCTTCCAAAGGGGTGTTAACGCCGGCGCGGGCGACATCCTGCTCCCCCGCGGCCGGTACCGCCTGACGCGGCCGGTCGTGGTCGACCTCGACCGCGTCGGCCCCACGTCCTTCGTGGGCACCGGGGCCGCCACGGTCGTCATGGCGGGGCCTCCTCCTCGGGCCGAACCTCTTCGACCGGGCCCCGTCGTACCAGCGGCGGGACCCCTCGGCCAACGGCCTCCTGTTCCGCCGATGTCAGGATGCGACGGTCACGGGCCTGCACGTGCTGGGCGTCCGCGGCGGGCCCGCCGGCGTCGTCCTGGAGGACTGCCGGCGGTTCAACGTCACCGGGTGCACGGTACTCGACTGCGAGGAGGCGGGGCTGCTGTTGAAGAACGTCTCGGACAGCCGCGTCTCGGACTGCCTGATCCGTCACGCCGACCCGCCGGAGGGCTGGCAGCCGGTTCGCGTCCAGGGCGGCGGGGGAAACGTCATCGACGTCGAACCTCCGCGCTGACTCGGTGGCTGGCACCTTTGCCGTTTGAAAGGTGCCTGCCACCTCTGCCCGACGAGCCGCGATCGCAAAATCGCGGGTCTCCGACGGTCCGTCGCGCGCCCACCGCGCCGTGCTTTCTGTTATACTGGTGCCCATGACCGACCCCTTCCCCGACAAAGACCGTTTCCGCGGATGCCTGGTGGGCCAGTGTCTGGGCGACGCCCTCGGTATGCCGGTCGAGGGGGCGGCCCGGCCGGAGTGCCGGGCCCACGTCGAGGCGTACGTGCGCCCCGGCCGACCGCCGCCGCACGGCCGTGGGCCGTACCCGTTCGGCCAGTACACCGACGATTCGCAACTGGCCCGCGAACTGCTGGACTCGTATGTGTGCTGCCGGCGGTTCGACCCGGTGGACTACGCCCGCCGCATCGCCGCCATCTTCGCCGAGGGGCGGATCGTCGGCCAGGGACGGGCCACCGCCCAGGCTGCTCGCCGGCTCCAGCAGGGCGCGGCGTGGGACGAGGCGGGCACGCCGCCGCCCGCGGCCGGCAATGGCTCGGCCATGCGCGCCGGGCCGGTCGGCCTGATGGCCTTCGACGACCCGGACCGCCTGGTCCAGGTTGCGACCGACCAGGGCCGCATTACGCACGCCGACCCGCGGTGCTCGGCCGGCGCGGTGACGATTGCCGGTGCCGTGGCCCTCGCGCTTCGCCCAGGGGCGGTGGCGGCGGAGACCTTCGCCGGGACGCTTGCGGCCTGGGCCGGACGGGTCGAACCCACCTTCGCCGAGGCCCTGGCCCGTCTGCCGGAGTGGGTCGCGATGCCCGAGGACGAGGCCCTGCCCCCGATCGCCGTCCAGGGCCTGGATCCGGCCGAGCGCCACCGCTACCCCGACGACCTTATCACGCCGTTCGTCGTGCCGAGCGTCCTGTGGAGCCTGCGGGCCTTCCTGGCCACGCCGGACGATTACCTGGCGACGATGGCGACGGCCATCGGGTGCGGCGGCGACGTGGATACCACCGCGGCCATGGCGGGGGCCGTCAGCGGCGCCCGCGTCGGCTACGATGCCTTGCCGCAGGACCTGGCCGCCCGCCTGACGGACCGGGGCACCTGGGGCCTGGAGGACCTGCCGGCCCTGGCGGACGAGGCGTGGGCCGTCGCGGGGGGACAATACGCCACCTAGGGCGACTTTGTCCACTTCGCCATCATCCACAAAGGCCGTGGCGCGGTGCCC
>CAYTJE010000296.1:0-3714 GCA_964437855.1 uncultured Anaerolineales bacterium
GCATCTCGTTGCGCCCGACTGAGCCTGTACCGGAATTTATGAGGCGTTGTACTAGGCATCCGTTCCGACCGCTAACCGTTTGACTCTGGCCTGTTCCCACGTATCCTTACAGAGGCCCAAAGTCTTCTGTCAGCGGGGGCGCAGTCACGGGTGGGCTGATCAACACCTTCAATCCGCCACGGGCTAGCCACGTCAGAATCGACCTGGTATCTCTCCGCGGTCGTCCCGCCATGACCTGATGGATGCCGCGCGCGTTCGGGCCTCCAGCCGTGCCACCGCCTGCGCCGATTTTGCCCACCGGCCTGGTGAGGCAGCCGGGGGGGGCGCGACCCGACGCTCGTGTTGTGAGGAAGCGAACCATACCAGGCAGCATTTGGCCGAAGAGGGGTGAATACATGAAGGCCGTGTTCTCAATCGCCGTCCTGGTCATCACGCTTTGCATTGCAGCAGCGACGGCGAGCGGCGGTCCCAGCGTGTACGTCGATACGAACGGCGACCCCATCGACCCGCCGACCATCGTCGCGGAGTACCACGAAGTGGAAGTCGAAGGCGGCCTCAGCGACACCTACGACGGCGTCGAGGTCGAGGCCAGCGCCGGGTACTACCAGTGCACGGCCAACTTCCTGCCCACCGTGGAGGAGGACGGCGGCCACTACGTCTGGGCCAAGAGCGCCAACTGGGACAGCATCGGCGTCGCCGTCCTGCACGTCAAGCGGGTCTACAACGTCATCACGAACCCGGGGCGATGGGTGGACTACATGCAGGGCACCACCGAGGAGGAGTCCGGGCTGGAGGACATCACGCAGGCCGGGCCCACCGAGCAGCACGCCACCATCGGCATCGGCGACATCCCGGTCATCCCCCAGGGCTCGGCTTCCCTGGGGACGGATTTCCGCTTTCACGTTCACATCGACGAGCCCGAACACATCCTGATGAACCAGCACGCGACCATCGAGCACCTGGCGATTACGAATCCGGACACGCAACTCGACGTGCTCGCCGGCGACCCGTTTACCGTCCGCCAGGGGCTGGAAAATGCCGGCAGAATCTATGGCAATTTCGTCGGCGTCATGGGCGGCATCGCGAACACCGGCGTCATGGAAGGCGACCTGGGGTCGGTCACGTTCGGCATCACGAACGGAAGCAACGGCACGATCCGGTGCAAAGGCGGCACGGTCGCCGGCCCCATCGAGAACGATGGCGAGTTCTACGTCCAGGGCGAGACGACACTCGATACGACAGGCATCAGCGGGGACGGCTTCGTCCACGCGAGCGCCCCCCTCACGTTGCGGAACACCGGTGACCCGGCGTTCGGATGCGTCGTGGGCCAGGACGTGACCAGCACGTCGGCGCTGCTGTCCGCACACCCGATCAAGACGGGGGCGGATGTGGCCATCTCCGCCGAGGGTCGCATGGACTGCCTCCTTGACGGGAACCTGCGGGTGATCGACGGCTCCACGCTGACCGTGTGGGGCGGCGGGACCACGGGCTACGGCACCATCGACGTGCCGTCCGACGCCACCCTCCGGACGTGGGACCAACGTTTCGAGTTTCAGAACAAGGGGACACTCGACGTGACCGGGCGGCTTCTCATGCCCGCCCCGCCGCGCGACATGGAACGCTTCGACGGGAACCTCGTCAACGACGGGGAGATCGTCATCCGCGACGGGGGCATCCTCGAGACACCCAAGAAGCGCTACCTGGGCGTGTACAAGGCGGCCGTGTTGCGTGGAACCGGGCGGCTGCGCGTGGAGTCGGGCGGCGAACTGCTCAACCCGCGGACGGCCGGCGAGCAGGTCATCGAACTCGCCGACGGCGCCACCGCCACCTTCGATGCGGCCTACGTCGACAACTTCGACCGCTACTACAACACGCTGGTCGGTACGGTAACGAACGAGGGGCTGATTCAAGTCGTCTCCGGCGCCAACGGACTCATCGCCGGGTCGCTGGTCAACAGCGGAGCCATCCGCGTCGTCGGCGCCGGCCCGCTGGTCATCGACGTGCCGCAGGTGGCGGGCAGCGGCACCATCGAGATCGACGACGGCGAGATCGAGTTCCGCCACTCGGCGGATCCGAGCAGCCCGCCCCGCCTCGCCCAACCGCTGAGCGGTCACGGCAAGGTCATCGCCCGGAGCGGGCTCGAGGGTGACGGGCCCGCGGTGGCAATGCACGGCTACTTCTACGGAAAACTCGGCTGCGCGTTGGACGTGACGGACGGCGAGACGCTCTATCTGGGGGACCTCAACAGCGACGCCGAGGAGGTCAGCCCCGACGGCGTTGTCCGCGCCTTCGGCGAGGGGACCCGCCTCCACCTGCAAAAGGGCACGAACCGGGGCCTGCTTGAGACCGGCGACGGCGGGCTGATCTGGACCTACGACCACGAACTGACCAACACGGGCACGATCCACGTCCAAGACGGCGGCACGCTGAAGGTCCGCCTGAACCGGTTCGCCGACGACCACTCCCTGTTTGCCAATCACGGGACGATCCGCGTCGACGGGGGGCGGATGGAATTTCCGGGCGGCCGGCGGTACGTGGCCGGCACCGGCCACATCCTCGTCGAGAACGGCGGCGTGCTGCGCGACCCGCAGATCCGGCCGTGGCAGACCGGCGGCGGGACCGCCTGCACGCCGGTCGTGCTCGACGCCACCAGCCGGCTCGAATGCCTGACCACCGAGGCCACCTCCCGTCTGTGCGACCTTGAGCAGTACGGCCATCTCGAAATCGGAGCCGGGACGACCACCGCCTTCTTCGGCGACTGGCAGATGATGCCCGGCGCGAGCCTTTCCGTCGGCGACGGGTCGAGCACGCGCTACATCGCCCTCTACGGCGACTGGTTCAACGGCCTCGCCGACCCGGCGGACTTCGACACATATCGCACCGTCGTGCGGGTCTGCGACGGCACCGAGGAGGAGCCGCTCCTCGTCGAAGTGGCCGGCGCGGACCTCGGCGATACCCCCGAGGGATGGGCCGGCGGATTCGCCCTGCACCGGCTGGAGGTCCTGGCGGGCAACACCGTGCGGTTGGTGGACCGGTACGACAGCCATCCACAGGGCCACCTCGCCGCGATGGGTGAAGCAGCCGGTAACCCCGAGGCGCTCTACGTCGACCAACTCCTCCTCCAAGGCGGCGCCACGCTGGACGTGGGCAACCTGAACCTCTACTACGGCAGCCTGAACGGCGACCCGAGCCAGATCGTTCCCGAACCCGCCACGCTCGCGCTGCTGGCCATGGGCGGGCTGGCCCTTCTCGGCTTCCGCAAACGTGCCGCGTAGTCAGGGCCGCGTTCAACCGAGTTTCCATCCCCTGCGGGGCAGAAAAACCCTTACCGATCGAGGAAAATGCTTACTAAAGGGCTTGCCCGGAAAGAAATGCTTCGCGGATTCAACTCTGAAACGCAACAAGCCAGACGAGGGTTTGTGGCGTTTGAGGACCTCTGCCTCGGCTCCGAGGCTGCCAGGGGGCCCCTTTCGCCCCGCCGCCTCGGCGTCGGCCCGGCGCCCTTCGGGCCTCGGGTGAGGCCGACGCCGACGCGACGGGGCTCCAGGGGCTTAAGGGTGGTGTTGCGTTTCAGAGTTGAATCCGCACTTACAAAGGCCGCGAGCATCAGCGATGCCTTGCTTCTCACACGCACCGCTACCCCAGTTTCCGCGCCGCCTCGACGGCCAGGGCCTTGTCCAGTTCGGCGTAGGTGACGCCTGCGCGTTTCTTCCT
>CAYTJE010000297.1:0-3698 GCA_964437855.1 uncultured Anaerolineales bacterium
CCCCTGCGCGGGATTACGCAGGCGGCACGCCAGATTGCCTCCGGCGACCTGTCGGGGCGGGTCACCGTCCGCGGGTCGGCCGAGTTGGCCCAACTCGGCGCCGCCCTCAACGCCATGCGCGACAGCCTGGCCCGGCAGATCGAAACCGTCTCCGCCCAGCGAGCGAACCTGGAGCAGGTCGTCGCCAACCTCCGCGAAGGCGTCGTCGCCACCGACAACGGGGGCAGTGTCGTGCTGATGAACCGCGCCGCCCGAGACCTCCTTGCGCCGGAAAACGAAGCGGTCGTCGGCGACCACATCCAGAACGTCGTCCGCGTCGCGGATATCGTCGACGCCTACAACGAGGCCGCCGCCACCGGCAAGCCCGTCAGGTGCCAGGTGGAGGCGGACCTCGGCCGCGGTCGCCGGCACCTGGACGTCGGCGCCTCGCGCCTGGCCCGGACGCCCGCCGGCGACATCGGCTGCCTCGTCGTCGTCCGCGACGTCACGGACCTGGTTCGCACCGCCGCCATCAAGGCCGAGTTCGTCGCCAACGCGTCGCACGAGTTGCGGACCCCGCTGGCCACCCTCCGGGCCGCCGTCGAGGCCATGGAAGAGGAGCGCGCGGGGCCGTCCCGGGACCCCGACGCTATTGACAGGACCGTCGGCATGCTGAAGCGGAACGTGGACCGGTTGGAGAATCTCACCCTGGACCTGCTCGACCTTCACGCCGTCGAGTCCGCGAAACGCGGGGGCAGGGAGGACCAGGTTGCCGTCGCCGCCCTCTGCCAGTGGGCCGAGGCCCGGTTTGCCGACCCCGCGGCCTCCAAGGGCGTCACGTTCGACTGCACCGCCTCCGAGCCCGACCACGTGTTCACCGCCGACCGCAGGCTCCTCGAACTCATCCTTCAGAACCTGCTCGATAACGCCATCCGGTTCACCGGCGCCGGCGGCCGGGTGGCGCTGTCGGTCCGGCGGCAGGATGGGCAACTGCTGTTCCGCGTGACCGACACCGGCTGCGGCATCGCCCGCGCCGACCAGGGCCGCATCTTCGAGCGCTTCTACCAGGCGGACGCCTCGCGCAGCGGCGACACGACGTCCCGCGGCACGGGGCTGGGCCTGGCCATCGTCAAGCACGCCGTCGAGCGGCTCGGAGGGAGCGTCTCCCTTCAGAGCGAGCCCGGACAGGGAACCACCGTCTCCGTCTTTGTGCCGGACCGCTCGCCGGAGGCCCGGCCATGAGGCCGCCGCGGTCCGCCCGGAGGTAGGACGGCCGAGCCATGCTCATCCTCTTCAGCGACGTTCATCTGACCGACGGCTCCAGCAGCGAGACCATAAACGAAGAGGCGTTCGACCGCTTCGCCGACCAGGTGGTCGACCTGGTCCGCCGGCGGAGCCCGGAGGAGGTCAGGCTCGTTCTGCTGGGCGACGGCCTGGACCTGGTTCGGAGCGACCTGTGGCTGAACCGGGAGGGCATCCGCCCCTGGAGCCGGCCGGGCCCGCAGCAGGAACGCCTGGTCCTGGACATCGTCCGGCGGACGATCTCAACGAACCGCTGGGCCATCGACCACCTGCTGGATATCCCGGCCCGCATCGCCTTGGCCGGGCACTTGCCGCCGGGGCCGATTCGCCTCGACTACTGTCTTGGCAACCATGACTGGCTTATCAACCGGTATCGGTCGGCCAGGGCGCTCGTGGCCGAACGGTTCCGGCTGGACGGGGCGTACGCCTCCTCGGGTTTCCCGCTGGTGTACCGCTCCGCGCCGGATCACTACGACGTGGTGGCCCGTCACGGCGACGTGCACGACCGGATCAACTGTGCGGCGGGAGGGAAGCAGGAGGCGCCCAGCCTGGGCGATGCCATTATCGTGGAACTGCTCAGCCGGTTCCCCCGGGAGGTCGGACGGGAACTGGGGTCGGGCCCTGCCGTCGAAGACGCCGTCCGCCGCCTCAAGGAGATCGATAACGTCCGGCCCATGACCCATTTGGCGGCCTGGGTCCTCGAAACCATTTCGGAGTTGGGCCGGGGCAACCCCCGGTTCCTCGGGGCCGTGGACCGGGCGCTGGAGCGGGTGGTCGGCGAGTTCCGCCGCAATGGGGCCGTCCAGGAATTGGCCGAGGCCCAGTTGACCTGGCTTCAGCGGTGGTATCTGCGGGCCGTCCTGGCCGACGTCCGCCGACGAAAGGGCAACGTCCTGAACTCCTGGCCCCGGCTGGCGGATCGCGCGGTACGCTTCTGGCACCTGGTCCGGAACCTGCCGGCCTCCAAGTACGCCGCCCATGCCCTGGGCGAACGGGGAACCGACGGGCGCCCCCCACGGTTTGTCGTGTACGGGCACAGTCACCGGCCGGAGAGCGTCCCCCTGGGACCGTCGGCCCGCGACGGCAGGGACCGCTTCTACCTGAACACGGGTACCTGGCGGACCGTCTGGCAGATGGCCGAGACCGGCGGCCTGGAGGAACACTTCGCCTGCTGGAAGGAAATGAGTTACGTGGTCCTCTATGCGCCCAATGAGGCGGGCGGTCGGCATGAGTTCGAGATCTGGACCGGGGGACTCCGCGACCGGCCTGCCGACCCCCCCCGGGTTCCGGTTCCGCAGGAGACGCCGGGGCCCGGGCACGAATACCGTTGTCAGGCCTCTGCGATGGCTGTACCCTCCTTGTGTTCCTCCGGGGTTTCTCGCGTCCGCATTGGGAAACCGGGCCGTCGTGCGGAAGGGAGGCACTGCCGTGCAGCCGGACCTGGCCGGACAGGTTGCCGTCGTGACCGGGGCGGGGCGGGGCATCGGCCGGGCCATCGCCCGGGCCCTGGCCGAGGCGGGGGCCCGCGTGGTGGCCGCCGCACGGACGCGTGAGCAGATAGAGGCCCTCGCCCGCGAGATCGCCGACGCCGGCGGGAAGGCCCACGCCGTCCCCACCGACCTTGTGGACGAGGCGTCCATCCGGTCGCTCTTCGCCGCCGTCCACGAGCGGTGGGGCCGCCTGGACATCCTCGTCAACAACGCCGGCATCGGCCGGTACGGGCCGGTCCAGGAGTTTGCCACCGAGGATCTGGACGCCGTCGTGGACGTGAACCTGCGGGGCACGTTCCTGTGCTGCCGGGAGGCGATGCGGCTGATGGTCCCCGCCGGGCAGGGCTATATCATCAATATATCCAGCGTAGTCGGATTCAAGGGATATCCGAACCAGGCGGCCTACACCGCCACCAAGCACGCGGTGATGGGCCTGACGAAGTCCCTGGCGGTCGAGGCCCAGGCCCGCGGCATCCGCGCGAGCGCCGTGCTGCCGGGCGGCGTGGATACCGGCCTCGTACGCCGGGCCCGGCCGGACCTCGACCCGTCGATCCTCCTCCAGCCGGAGGACGTGGCGCAGGCGATCCTGTTCCTGCTGTCGCTGTCGGACCGGGCGGCGATCGACCAGATCTACATTCGCCGACGGACGAGCACGCCCTTCTGAGCCGCCGACGCGGTTTTCGCAAAGGGGCGATGTCCGGAGCACGGCCCGGTCAAGTAGGAGGGCCGGCTTGACCGATTCACCCGCCGGCGTCTATAGTGGTGGGGCCGGCCGGGCCGCACCGGCTGCCGTCCGCGTGCCGGACACGGGCCCCGGCGAGGCCCCCCGGCCTGCGCCGCCTCGCGAATCGGGCCGCGCCTGTAGCTCAAATGGATAGAGCAACGGCCTTCTAAGCCGTCGGTTCCAGGTTCGAATCCTGGCAGGCG
>CAYTJE010000298.1:0-3682 GCA_964437855.1 uncultured Anaerolineales bacterium
CGCGGTCGGCCTCGCGTTCGCCGCCTGCGCCGCGGTCGGCCTCGCGTTCGCCGCCTGCGCCGCGGTCGGCCTCGCGTTCGCCGCCTGCGCCGCGGTCGGCCTCGCGTTCGCCGCCGCGCTTGCGCGGCGCGTTTCCCCGACCCAACAGGACCGACTCCCATGACGGCTCAGCGCGTCACACCGGCCGAGTGGACCCTGGAAGAGTCGCCGTTTGAGCCCGAGCGCAACCGGGCCTGGGAATCGCTCGGCGCGCTGGCCAACGGCTACATCGGGGTCCGGGCCTTCCCGGAGGAACCGTTCGACGCCGGCCCCTCCTCCCCCGGCGTGTTCGTGGCGGGCGTCTTCAACCCCGGCGCCGACGCCGTGCCGGAACTGGTGGGCCTCGCCAACATCCTGGCGGTCGAGATCATCCTGGACGGCCGGCCGCTGCGCCTCGCGCCGGAGGCCATTGACGAGTACCGCCGCACACTCGACATGAAACGCGCCCTGCTCCAGCGGGCGATGGACTACCGCGCGGCCGGCGGGGCTGTCCGGGTGGAGTTCGAGCGGTTTGCCAGTATCGCCAATCACCACCTCGTGGGCCAATCCATCACCCTCACGCCGCTGGACTGGAGCGGCGAGGTCCGCGTCCGCCTCTGGATGGACCCCGACGTCACGAAGGCCGGCACGGCTCACCTGGAGTGCCTGCACGCCGGCCACATGGGCCGAAACCGCATGCTCCTGGTGACCCGGACCACCGGGACGCACACCCGCGTCGGCCACGCCTGCCGGGCCTCGGCCTGGGTGCGGCAGGCGGCGCCGCCCCGGCCCCGCCACGTGAAGGAGGGCCACCGCATCGGCCTGGCGTACCGGGCGCATCTGGAGTGCGGTCAGCGGGCGGTCTTCCAGCGCCTCATCGCCACCTACACCTCCCGCGACCGCGAGACCACCTCCGTCGAGCGGTGCTGCCTGGCCGACCTCCGCGGCGCCGACGCCGGCGCCTACGGCGTGCATCGGCGCCGGCACGTCCGGCGGTGGCGTCGGCGGTGGCGGCGGGCCGACATCCGCATCGACGGGCCGGAGGCCGACCAGCGGGCCGTCCGCTTCGCCGTCTTCCACCTCCTCGCGTCCTGCCCGCCGCGAGACCCCACCGTCAGCATCCCCGCCAAGGGCCTGACCGGCGAAGGGTACCGCGGCCACGTGTTCTGGGACACCGAGGTCTTCATGCTGCCGATGCTGGAGGCCCTGGCCCCGCGGGCGGCTCGCCGCCTGCTCGAGTACCGCCTCCACACCCTCGACGGCGCACGCCGCAAGGCCCGGGCCGCCGGCTACCAGGGCGCCATGTTCGCCTGGGAGAGCACCGACACCGGCGACGAGACCACCCCCACCCACGTCCGGGACCCCCGCACCGGCGAGACCATCCGCGTCCGGACCGGCCGGCTCCAGCACCACGTGACCGCCGACATCTTCCACGCCGCCTGCCGGTACGTCCGCACGACCGGCGACAACGTCTTCCGCGAGCGCCAACTGTTCGTCCTGGCCGTCGAGACCGCCCGCTTCTGGGCCGGCCGCGTCGTCTACAACGTGGACGACGAGCGGCACGAGATCCGGCACGTCATCGGCCCGGACGAGTACCACGAGGACGTGAACAACAACGCGTACACGAACCTGCTGGCGGCGTGGACCCTGCGCACCGCCGCCGACCAGGTGGACCGCATGCGCGACGTCCACCGCCGGAGCCACCTGCTCCGGTACTTCCGCCCCAGCGGCGAGGAGACGGCCCGCTGGCGCCGGATCGCCGACGGCCTGGACCGCGCGGTCCCGCGCGACGGCCTCATCGAGCAGTTCGACGGCTTCTTCCGCCTCCGCGACGCCGACGCCCGGCGGCTCTCCGTCGTCGGCTACCAGGGCTCGGAGCGGGAACGGATGAAGCGAGTCCACCGGTCCCAGGTCCTCAAGCAGGCCGACGTCCTCATGCTGCCGCTCCTGTTTCCCGGCCTCCTGCCCAAGCGCGCCCTCCGCCGGAACTGGGATTACTACGAGCCGCGAACCACCCACGACTCCTCGCTCAGCCCAAGCGTCCACTCCATCGTCGCCAGCGACCTCGGCCTCCGCGGGAAGGCCTACACGTACTTCCAGCGCTCCGCCCGCATCGACCTGGACGACCGGATGGGCAACACGGACAAGGGCCTGCACCTGGCGGCCATGGGGGGCACCTGGCAGGCCGTGGTGCGGGGCTTCCTGGGCCTCCGGCTCGACGGGGACACGCCCGAGGCCCGCCCCAGGCTGCCGACCGCCTGGCGACGGGTCGTCATGCGGTTCCGGCACCGCAGACGGCCGTATCGCCTGGAGGTCACGCGGTCCGGCACCCATCTCATCGCCGAGTCCTGACCGGCGGGCCGCCCGCGGCGCCGCTCGGCCGCGCTGTAACTTCTTGTGTGCAATTGCGAAGGGGGCCACGGGCCTGGTCAAAAGACCAGCCACTGGCGAGGCGCGAAAAGGAACCTTTCCGTCCCTTACGACTCGGTGGGGAGACCCGCCTCTCTCCAGTCCTCCTTGCCCGCCTCGTAGTCGTACACGTCCGTGTAACCCAGTTGGTCCATGCGCCTGGCGGCCTTTGCCGAGGCCGGGCACTCCGTGTTCTGGCAGTACACGACCACGGGTCGGGCCTTGTCGGGCACGGCCGTCTGGATGCCCTCCTCGAAGGGCTCGCCGAGGGGAACGTTGACGGCCCCCGGCAGGTGGAACTTCCGGAAATAGGCTTCCGGCAAGACCTCCACGAGGGTCAAATCTTTGTCCTCGTCCAACCGCTGTTTGAGGGCGTCGCGGGCGATGGGCTGCATGGGTGGGGCTCCTTTATAAGGTCTTCCGTCTTTCGCCGGCCGGCCGCATCGAAGGCGGCGGCTCCCCGGCTCCCCCCATGGTACCCGGCCGCCGGGCGGACGAGAAGCCGGGGATCCCCGAGGGCGGCGCCGGGGGGCTCCACTGCGAGGGCGTAAGAGAATCCCCGGTTCGCCCCGTCCGGACGATTCCGTGTTGCCGCGCACCGGGGCCTCGCCCTAAAGTCAGGGACGGCGGACACGCCGACCGGCCGCCCTCCCGGCCCCGGCGCTCCCGTCCACGCGAGCCGCAAGGGCGAACTCCCACGCGGCGGCCTCGGCATACGCCTCCGTCCGGAGAGGGCCGCCGCGCCCGCCAACACGCGGCGCCGCCGCCGCGGCCGGCTCAAGTCGGCCCTGATGGGCCAGCGGGTCGTCGCGGGGCTCGGCAACGTCTGGGCCGACGAGGCCCTCTTCCAGTCGGGTCTGCACCCCGAGCCCCCGTGCCATCGCCTGACCCGGGAGGCCCTGGAGCGGCTGTACCGGGCCATGCGCCGCGTGCTGCGCGTCGGCATCCGGGAAGCCGTCCACGGAGGCGGCTTCCCCGGGGGCTACCTGCGGGGCCATCGGACCGACGGGGCGCCCTGCCCCCGATGCGGCACCCCGCTCCGCCGCCTCCGCATCAACCAGCGGAGCACGTACGTCTGCCCGCAGTGCCAGGGGGACCCGGCGCGGGCGTGAGCCCGTCGAGCCCGCCGCCTCCGCGCCGCCGGGGACGACGGTCGCAGCCGGCGCTCGCCTCCTTCGGCCCGAATCGAGGCCGAGGGATGCCGGCCGGCTCGCGGCCGACGGGTCAACGGCGCAGGGTCCACGCGTCGTTCCCG
>CAYTJE010000299.1:0-3676 GCA_964437855.1 uncultured Anaerolineales bacterium
CCGCCGCCCGTCTCGGGGGTCCGCCTAGCGACGACGAATTCGAGGTTCGCCCCCGCCTCCGCGAGGGCCTGGAGTTTCTCCGCCGTGCCGCCCGGACGGTCCTCGATGCCGGCCGCCCATACCTGGACCTGCGAGACGTGAAGAGCCATGACCTCTCCTCCTCCTCCTCGTGACGTGCGTGCAGCCGGGCACCGGCGCGGCGCCGGGCCGGAGCCCTTGCTTTCAGCATAGCCGTCCCGGGCCGGGAATGCGAGCGGAACTTGCCGACCGCCCTGGCGGCCGGGCCATGCGTCGAAACGCGTACGCTGCGGGTCGCGGATACCCGGCGGCTACCGCCGCCGGCTCGGCCCCGGCGGGTGCTTGCAATCGGCTCGGCGTTTGTGCTAGGTTACCGCGCCGCGGGGTGGCGGCGAAGGGGGAGACTTACGATGCGTGCCCGTCGAATCGTGTGGCTTGCGCGGCTGGTGCTCGTGGTGCCGGTGGCGGTGCTGGCGTGGGCCCTGGTGAGCGAACTGGTGGCGGGGGAGGCGGCCGCGCCGGTGGCAGCGCATCAGCCCGGTGCGCGGCCCGTACGGGCCGCGCCTTCGTCGCCGTCCGAGAGGGGCCCGCGCGGTGTCTCTCCTGAGGCAGTGCGCGCGGCGCCGGAGGGCGCGGCGGCGCCGGAGGGCCGCCGCGCGGCAATGTCGGGCGCGGCGGCGCCGGAGGGCGCGGGGGCCCCGGAGGGCCGCCGCGCGGAAAGGCCCGCCGCGGCCGCCGAGGCCGAGCCCGACGCCGCGCCCGACCCGACCGTCCTGGAGCGGTACGCGCCGTCATGGCTGCGGTACCGCGTGGCGGGGACGGCGCTGTGGCAGTTTGCGGCAGGGGTGGTGCTGGTGCTCGTGGGACTGGCGGCGCGGAAGGTCTCGGGCCACGTCCTGGAGAAGCGGGTGATTCCGCGGCTGGAGCGGACGCGGTTCGACTTCGATAACCTGCTGGCCAAGGCGGCCTCGAAGCCGCTGGGATGGCTCCTGCTGCTCGCGGGCGTGGGGGCGGCCGTGTGGGTGCTGGCCCTGCCCACCGAGCCGACCGACGTCCGCCGCCTGGCCTTCGGCGTGCTGAAGGTCCTGCTGGTGGCCGACCTCCTCTGGTTCCTCTTCCGGTTCGTCGACGTGGTGGCGGTGTACCTGAAACGCCTGACCGGCCGGACCGAGTCCACGCTGGACGACCAACTGGTGCCGCTGGTGCGGAAGTCGATGAAGGTGGTCATCGGCCTGCTGCTGGCGGTGTGGGTCGTCCAGTTGCTCGGTTACAACGTGTCGAGCCTCCTGGCGGGCCTGGGCGTGGGCGGCCTGGCGGTGGCCCTGGCGCTTCAGGACACGCTGGCCAACTTCTTCGGGTCGGTCTTCATCTTTCTGGACCGCCCGTTCATGGTCGGCGACATGGTGGAGGTCGAGGGGGTCCAGGGCACCGTGGAACAGATCGGGTTCCGGTCCACGCGTATCCGCACCTGGCCGGCCACGCTCGTCTCGATCCCCAACAAGACGGTGGCCGCCACCAAGATCGACAACTGGTCGAAGATGCCGAAGCGGCGGGTGTTCCAGACGGTGGGCGTCACGTACGAGACGACCGCCGACGAGATGGAGGCGGCCGTGGCCAAGATCCGCGCCCTCCTCGAGGCCGACGAGGCCGTGGACCAGGACTACATCGTCGTCCGGTTCAGCGAGTTCGGCGCCTCCAGCCTCGACATCCTCGTTTATTACTTCACCCGGGCCATCGCCTACGCCGACCACATGGCGACCAAGGAGCGGGTGAACCTGGCCATCATGCGGGCGCTCAGGGGGATGGGCCTCTCGATCGCCTTCCCGACCCAGACCGTGTACTTCGAGGGCGACGTGGCGGAGCGCCTCGCCGACCGCCTGGGCGGGGAGCCGAAGGGCGACAACCCGCCGGCGTCACAATAAGCAAAGCAAACCCCTTGCAAAGCCTGCCCGTCACGTTTAAGTTCTCCTGGATGTATGAGCCGTACCGATGCGGGGGGTGCGGATGGCCAAGCGGAAGTCCAAGCGACGCCCCAAGGGCAAGAACGCCATAGCCGCCCCAGCGTCTGTGATTGACCTGGTCGAACGCTTCCGGCGCAACATCGATTCCTACCACGATCCGACGTACAAGGAAGCGGGCTTGCGTCGTGAGTTCATCGACCCGCTTTTCAAGGCCCTCGGCTGGGACGTCGACAACTCCCAGGGCTACGCCGAGGCCTACAAGGACGTCGTCCACGAAGACTCTCTGAAGATGGGTACCGCCACCAAGGCCCCCGACTACGGCTTCCGCATCGGCGGCCAAAGGAAGTTCTTCGTCGAAGCCAAGAAGCCGAGCGTGGACGTGAAGGGCGACCCGGACCCGGCCTTTCAACTCCGCCGCTACGCCTGGTCCGCCAAACTCCCGCTCTCCATCCTCACGGACTTCGAAGAACTGGCCGTCTACGATTGCCGCGTCCGACCCCACAAGAACGACAAGCCGTCCAAGGCCCGCACGCTTCTCATCCACTATGACGAGTTGCCCCAGCGGTGGGACGAACTGGCGTCCGTCTTCGCCCGCGACGCCGTCCTCAAGGGCTCGTTCGACAAGTACGCCGAGTCCGCCAGGCGCAAGCGCGGCACGGCCGAGGTCGACGAGGCGTTCCTCGCGGAAATCGAGGCCTGGCGCGACGCCCTCGCCCGCAACATCGCCTTGCGCAACCCGGACCTCTCCCAGCGCGACCTCAACTTCGCCGTCCAGCGCACCATCGACCGCATCGTCTTTCTGCGTATCTGCGAGGACCGTGGCATCGAGCCGTACGGCACCCTCCAGGGGCTGATCAACGGCGAAAACGTGTACCGGCGGCTGTTCGAGCGCTTCGAGCGGGCCGACGAACGCTACAACTCCGGGCTCTTCTATTTCCGCTCCGAGAAAGGCCGCCCCGAAGGGCCCGACGAACTCACCCCCGGCCTCGTCATCGACGACAAGGTCCTGCGCGACATCCTCACCAACCTCTACTATCCCGAGAGCCCGTACGAGTTCTCCGTCCTTCCCGCCGACATCCTCGGCCACGTGTACGAACGGTTCCTCGGCAAGGTGATCCGCCTCACCCGCGGCCATCAGGCCAAGGTCGAGGACAAACCGGAGGTCCGCAAGGCCGGCGGCGTCTATTACACCCCCACCTACATCGTCGATTACATCGTCCGGCACACCGTCGGCGAACTCGTCAAGGACAAGACGCCCCAGGAGGTCGGCGGCCTCACAAAAACCTTCCGGCCATCGAAGGCCAAAGGCGTCCGCCCGCTGGCCATCCTCGACCCCGCCTGCGGCTCCGGGTCCTTCCTGCTGGGCGCCTACCAGTACCTCCTGGACTGGTACCGCGACCGCTACGTCGAGGAAGGCCCAAAGAACCATGCCACCGGCAAGCACCCGCGCCTGTACCAGCACGGTTCCGGCGAGTGGCGGCTGACCACGTCGGAGCGCAAACGCATTCTCCTCGCGCACATCCACGGCGTGGACATCGACGGGCAGGCCGTCGAGGTCACGAAACTCAGCCTCCTCCTGAAGGTCCTGGAGGGCGAGAGCCACGAGTCCATCGACGCGGGCCTCCGCCTCTTCCACCAGCGGGCCCTGCCCGACCTGGCCGCCAACATCAAGTGCGGCAACTCGCTCGTCGGCCCGG
>CAYTJE010000300.1:0-3668 GCA_964437855.1 uncultured Anaerolineales bacterium
CCAAGGCGTGGGCCTGCTCAATCTGCATGGGGGAGGGAATCAGAAACCGCTCCTCGCCCCAGTGAACGGAAACGATGACGTGACACCCTTGCTCGCGAAGCCGGCCGATGGTCTCCGCCAGGCGCGGCACGTCGAGCGGGGCCACGCCCCAGTGGTCTTCCATAGCGAACCGCGCCGGCCCGCTGCGATGGTCCACGGCAGCGATAAACGCCAGCCTCACGTCCCCGACATCGAGCAGCGCCGGCCGGGTCGCCTCGGCCAGATCGTCGCCGGCGCCGAACCAAGCGACGCCGCGGCTACCAATGAGGTCGCGTGTGGCGTGAAAGCCCTCGGCCAAGCAGTCGAACGAGTGGTTGTTGGCAAGGGTCACAACATCGAAACCCCATGCCAAGGTGTCTTCAACGGATTCCGGCGTCGCAACGACGCACGGTTCCGTCGCGACCGTCTCGCCGCTTCCCGGCAGGGTGCATTCAAGGTTGCCGAAGACGACATCGCAATCGTCGAGGCGGCGACGGAGTTCCGGGCCGAGCGTACGGGAGGCGGTTTCGGCGGCCGGCGGTTGCCCATCCGTCAGCAGAATGTCCCCGACGGCGCCCAGGCGGACTGTCTCGGATTCCGTCGTTGCTGAGTCGCGTCTCATCGGCGCTCCAAGGGTGAGGCGGGCCGGGTTACGCCCCGCCCTGCACGACCGAGAGTGTAAACCTGCTGCCAGCGCGCCGGCAAGTCTTTGCTTCGGGTGCCCGAATGACGTAGCATGACAGGAGGTCCACGCCCTGCGTTGACCGGCTTCGAGGAGCCGGAAATGCCCAAGCGGAACCGCGTGCCTTGTCGATTGAAATCGTATGACGAACCTCGAACCCGCCAAACCGGTGTCGGCCTCAGACGCATCCCACGGTGTCTGCGTTTCGAGCGACCCGCCCGATTGGGCGGACTACCTCGCCCGCCAGGAGGAGGCCACGCTCCTGCACGACCCGCGCTGGGGCCTCGTGATGCAGGAGGCCTACGGCAACCGGCCGTTCTATCTGACGGCCCGGCGGTGCGAAAGGGTTGTCGGCATCCTGCAACTCGTCCTCCAGAAGAGCCTCCTGTTCGGGACGCACCTCTCGAGCCTGCCCTACTTCGACACCTCCGGCATCCTGGCCGACAACCCGGAGGCCGTGGAGGCCCTCCTGGCCGAAGCCGCCTCGCTTCGGACGGAGACCGTTGCCGAATGGGCGGAACTCCGGCAAACGAAACCCCTTCCGGGCGATCTGCCACGGCGCGAGGACAAGGTCGCACTGCGCCTGTCCCTGCCGGGCGACCCCGACATGCTTTGGGACGCGCTTAAGCCGAAGGTCCGCAGCCAGGTCCGCAAGCCGCAGAAGGAGGGCCTGACGCTCCACGGCGAGGGCAATGCGACGCTGGACGAGTTCCACGCCGTCTACGTCCGCACGATGCGGGACTTGGGCAGCCCGCCGCACAGCAGACGGTTCTTCGAGATCATCCGTGATCACTTCGGTGACGCCGTCCGGCTGTTCGCCGTCAGGCAGGGCAAGTCGCCCCTGGCCGCGTCGTTTACCTTGACCGACGCAAAGGCCATGCGGGTCCCCTGGGCGGCCAACGACTGGCGGTTCCGCAAACTGGGCGCCAACATGCTCCTCTACTGGGGGATGTTGAAGGACGCGTGCGTCCGCGGCGTGCCCTGCTTCGACTTCGGCCGCAGCACGCGCGACTCGGGCACCCACCGCTTCAAGCGACAATGGGGCGCCGAGGAAGTGCCGCTGTACTGGCAGTACCTCCTGGCCGAAGGCGGCAGCCCGCCGGAGATCGATCCTGACAATCCAAAGTACCGTTTTCTCGTGGGGGCTTGGCGGCGCCTGCCTCTCTTTGCGGCGCGTCTGATCGGCCCGCGCATCATCCGAAACCTCTCGTGAGGTGGCGAGCAACGTTCCTCAACCACCGACTGCGCCCACCGTGATTCGGCCTGAATGAATCGCCGCATGACAGCCCTGGCACACGGTCAGAAGGTTGTCCGTCGAATCGCCACCGCAGTGGGACCGGTAACGGATATGGTGCACCTGAAGGTTGCGGCGGGTGCCACAGAGTTGGCACCGGAACCCGTCCCGCACGAGCACGTGCCAGAACCGGCAATCTCCCGAATCGAGATCGCCCGCCGCCTCCCGCCCCGCGCCAATCCCGTCTTGTCGTCCCGTCGTCATACCGCCGCCTCCCCTCACTCAGGCTCGACGCCGATCCCCGCCAGGTAATCCGCACAGATCAGTTCAACCGCGTACGTCTCGCTGTCCGAGCCGGTGTTCATCTGCACCGCCTTGATCGCCTGGCTCACGACCGCCCACTGCGACTCGGCGAAGTACCACACCTTCCGCACCGGCTGCGGCCCGTCCTCGGCCTGCCCCAGGGCGGCGGCCACCCGCCGTTTCACCTCCGCGAGGGTCGTCCCCTTCTCGGCCGCCTCCTCCACCAGCTCCCGGGCCTGCTGCGGGTCGTCCAGCCGGAAGATCTCCATCGTCTTGGAGACCTGCACCTCGGCCAGGGTCTCGCGGCTCACGCCGAACCGCTCGGCCTTCCGGACCATGCACACCAGGTAGTTGGCCCACCGCGGGCTGATCGCCAGCCGGTCCTCAACGTACGCCTGGAAGTTCCGAAAGCCCAACTCCCGGTACGCCAGGGTCTGCTGGATCTCGGCCAGCACCTCCCCCAGGTCCAGCCACCGCTGGCGGATGGCGGCCTTGAGCGCCAAGAGCCGCCTATCGAGCGCCAGGGCCGCCTCGGAGGGTGTGGAGTCGGCCCGTGCCATCCCTGCCCCCCTTTCCTCTCTACCCCGTGGTCACTGGCACCTCGGCCTCCGAGGTCTCGGCGTCGAAGGTCTCCTGGATGCGGGCCGGGCCGAAGCGGTTCAGGAGGTGTTTCAGTCGCCGGTGACGGGCGCTTCGCCGGTCCAGCCACACCGGGTCGGAGAAGCGGACGACGTAGTAGTCAAAACTCCGCCCCTCCACCAGGAGCGACGACAGGGTGATGCAGCAGTCCAGGAGTTCCGGCTTCCCTCGGCGGGTCACCTCGTAGCACATCGAGAGGAACCGGCGGGCCGACCGCAGCGACCGCCCTTTGAGGCTGATCCAGAACGGCAGGTCGTCGCCCTCCAGGACCGCCAGGAAGTTCCAGGTGGCCTTGCAGAGGGGCGGGATACGGCGGCCGTCCGAGAACCGCCACGCCGCCAGCCGGCACGCGGGGACGAACCGGCCCGTGCCGTTCCAGTGGCCGCAGACCTCGTTCTTCGGGGCCTGGAGGAACGGCGCCGGGCGGAGACCGTCGTTGCTCTTACAGACCGGGAGGGTATCTTCGCCGTCCTCGAAATAGACCCGCCCCCGCCGCCACAGGAGCACGTTCAGCCTCAACGTCTCATGTTCCTCGCCCGTGAAGGTGTTGCGGAACCAGCCGGGCTCAAGGCCCAGGCGGCCCCCCGGCTGGTTCAGGACGAACCGGGGGACGATCAGTTCCCCGGCCCGCAGGCGGACGCTGTCGGGGCCCTCCCTTGGTGTAAAGGACGGGCGCCTTGCGTTCCTGCTCGACGTAGTGGCCGAGGGCCGTCTGCCACGTGCGGTACGCCTCTTCTATTCTTGGTTCAAGTCCCATTACCGGGGAGCACGTTTCCTGAACCCCCCATGCCC
>CAYTJE010000301.1:0-3665 GCA_964437855.1 uncultured Anaerolineales bacterium
TCGGCCTCGGCGTCGGGCTCGGGCGTGCGGTCGGCCTCGGCGTCGGGCTCGGGCGCCTGGTCGGCGTCGGTGGCCCCGGCGCCCTCTCGTTCGCGGGCGTCGGCGGCCCGGTCGGCGTCGGGGCCGGCCAGATGCTTGGCCGCCACCAGTTGGGCCACCTCGAGGGATTCCAGGCGTTCGGCCTTCGGGACGATCACGCCGCCCGAGATCAGGAACTGGAACGCCTCGTCGACCGTGATATCCAGGTCCACGACCTCGCGGCGCGGGACGGCCAGGACGTAGCCGGTCACGGGCGCAGGCGAGGACGGCACGAAGATGGTCAGCAGTTCCTGCTCGGTGTGCTCGGCGACGGCCCGGAGGCCCCGGCCGGTGACGAATCCGATGGACCACAGGCCGCGGCGCGGGTACTCGATGGCGACGACGCGGCGGAACTCGACCTGCTTTTCGGAGAAGAAGAACTCCGAGACCTGCTTGGCCCCGGGATAGATTCGCCGAAGGATCGGCATCCGGGTCATCCAGCCCTCGAAGAAGCGGGCCAGGCGGGCGCCGATGAACGTCCCGACGAAATAGGCGACCACGCACAGGCCGACGACGGCCACGATCACCCCCAGGATGCCGAGCCAGTGCCGCTCGTACCACGCGTCCACCTCCGCCGAGGGGATGCCGGTGGACCAGTGGACGATGTACTTGATGGCCACGTTCACATGCTTGCCCACGTAGGTATGGAGGGCCGAGAGGCCGACGACCAGGACGATGACCGTCAGGAGGGTGGGCAGGAGGGTGGCCAGGCCGCGCCAGAACGACCGCTTTGCGCTGCGGGTGATGTCCATGGGGCTCGCTCCCGCCGGGGGGCCGGCGCCGGCGGGGATACTGTACCACACCGGCGGGGAGGAAGGCAACGGACCGGGCCACACAGAGGCGCATCCCCCGGCCGGGCAAGACCGGCCGGGCCACACCCCGCGGGGCCGGGCACGAAATGGTTTGGCAGGTGTGGGTTTGGGGGGTATAATTCGGCCGAACGTCGGCCGGGGGTCTCCCGGCCGGTCCGTGCCGGGAACCAATCCGTTGCCGCCCAGAGGTTTCATCGCGATCACGGCGTGCCTGCTGGCCAGCGGGTGTCTCTCCGACGAGGCGGCGCGCACGGCGCTGCGGAAGGACGACCCGCGTCATCAGGCGGCCATGATCGCCCGCATCACCCGCGAGGGCAAGACGTCGCTGGCGGGCGAACTCATCCGCCTGCTGGAGTCGGAGGACGAGGGGGTCCGCTTCATGGCCGCCGCCGCCCTCCACCGGTTGACGGACATCGACCGGGGCTTCCACTTCGCCGGGGGCGAGCGGCGCCGGGCCATCGTGGCCGAGTGGCACCGATGGTACGAGGCCGAGACCGGCCACCCGGTGCCCGCGTGGGAGCCGACCGAGGAAGAGACCGAGGAGGCCAAGGCGCCGGCCGAGGCGCCGGCCGAGGCGCCGGCCGAGGAACCGGCGGAACCGGAGGCCGAGCCGGCCGAGGGCAAGGCCCCGACCGTCGCCCCCGCCCCGGGGGACGAGCCGGAAACACCCGGCCCCGCCGGGGCGACGGACGGGCCCGACGAAGGGCCGACGGAGTTCCGGCTGCCGACGATCAAGCCGGCCGACCCCGGCACGGCGTCGGACGAGGCGAAGGAGAAGCCGCAATGACGAGCGGGTTTCCGACCGACGAGCCGGACCTCACGATCCGACCCCGCCGGGAAGGCGGGGCGGCCGTGGTGGCGCTGGAGGGGGAGGTCACGGTGTTCACCTCGCCGGCGCTGCGGGAGCGGCTGCGGTCGGTCCTGGAGGACGGGCCGCGGCGAATCGTGATGGACCTCTCGGGCGTCGGGTACGTGGACTCCAGCGGCGTGGCGACGCTGGTCGAGGCGCTTCGCGAGATCCGCGGCCTGGGGGGCGAGATGGTGCTGGCCGGCGTGGCCGAGCGGGTCCGCGGCGTCCTGGAGATCGCCCGGCTCGACACCGTGTTCCCGACGGCCGAGACCGTGGAGGAGGCCCTGGAATCGTGACCGGCGAGCCGTGGCTTCGGCTGCTGGAACGGGTGGGCGCCCAGGGTGAAGGCTTCCTGGCGTACCTGGGCGGGCTGGGGTACCTGGCGCTGGACACCGTCCGGCACACGGCGTTGGGGCTGGTCCGGCGTCCGCGGATCAAGGCCGACGAAACCATCTACCAGATGGTCCGGCTGGGCGTGCGGGCGGTGCCGATCATCGCCATGGTCCAGCTCTTTGTGGGGATGACGCTGGCGTTCACGCTGGCGCCGGTGCTGGAGACGTACGGGCAGTTGGGGCAGTTGGCGACGGTGATTGCGAAGGCGGTGTTCCCGCAGTTGGGTCCGCTGATTGCGGCGGTGGTGCTGACGGGGTTCGCGGGGGCGGCGATCGCGGCGGAACTGGGGACGATGGTCGTGGGGGAGGAGGTGGCGGCCCTTCGCACGAGCGCCATCCACCCCGTCCGGTTCCTGGTCGTGCCGCGCGTCATCGCCTGCGTCCTGATGACGGTGGCCCTGGCGGTGCTGGCGAACATCGTGGGGACCCTGGGCGGGGGCGTGATCGCCTACGGCGTTCTGGATCTGGACCCGTGGCAATACTATCATACCTCCATCGACGCCCTGGTCCTGAAGGACGTGCTCCGGGGGCTGGCCAAGGCGGGCGTGTTCGGCCTGATCATCGTGACGGTCTCGTGCCACGAGGGGCTGAGCGTTCGCGGCGGCGCCGGGGGCGTGGGCCAGGCCACCACCAGCAGCGTCGTCCGGTCGATCTTCCTGATCATTGCGGCCAACTGCGCGTTCACGGCCCTCTTCTACTTCGTGTGGTGACGCATGGCCGAGAGCATCGAACCGATCCTGGAAGTGCGGGGCGTGCAGAAGTTCTTCGGCGGCCGGCAGGTCCTGAAGGACATCCACCTGGCCGTGGCCCCGGGCGAGACGGTCGTGATCCTGGGGCCGTCGGGCTGCGGCAAATCGACGCTGCTGCGCGTGATCATCGGCGAGGAGACCCCCGACGCCGGACACGTGTACCTGTGGGGCGAGGACGTCTGCTGCGCCTCGGCGGCGCGGCTGGACCGTCTGCGGCAGCGGTTCGGCGTCCTGTTCCAGTCGGGGGCCCTGTACTCCTCGATGACCGTGGGCGAGAACGTGGCCCTGCCCCTCAGGGAGCACACCGACCTCGACGACCAGATCATCCGGATGGTCGTCAAGATGAAACTGGAACTGGTGGGCCTGCGGGATTTCGAGAACCTGATGCCGAGCCAGATATCCGGCGGCATGCGCAAGCGCGTGGGCCTGGCCCGGGCCATCGCCCGGGACCCCGAGATCCTGTTCTACGACGAACCGACCTCCGGCCTGGACCCCATCGCCACCAGCGTCATCGACCAGTTGGTGACCGACCTGCGGACCAAACTCGGCGTGACGAGCCTGGTGGTGACCCACGACATGAAGAGCGCGATGCGGATCGGCGACCGCGTGGCGATGCTCTACGGGGGGGAGTTCATCGCCCTCGGCCGGCCCGACGAGTTCCGCGACACCCGCGACGACCGGGTCCGGCAGTTCGTCGAGGGCCTGGCCGACGGGCCCATCCCCCTGCGGGTCTCGAAGACCGATTACCTGGAAGACCTGCTGGGCGTCCAGCCCGGACCGGCCG
>CAYTJE010000302.1:0-3659 GCA_964437855.1 uncultured Anaerolineales bacterium
TACGGACCCGTGCCGTAAAAGGGTCGGCGTAAAAGGGTCGGCGTCGGCCTCACCCCAGGCCCGAAGCCTGGAGGGCCGGCGCCGAGGCGGCGGGGCGAAAGGGGCGCCCCTGGCAGCCCCGGAGTCGAGGCCGAGGCGCTCTTCCCGGTAATGGGATTTGAGCCAAAAGAAAGGCGGCCCGGCCCCAAGATGTCGGGGTCAGGCCGCCTTGGGGCCCGCTATACGGGGCTCCGGGGGCCGACTCGCCTAAATGCCCAGCGTCAGGATGGTCTCGGCCGCCTGCCGGGCCGCCTCCGCGGTATCCAGGCCGCCGGAGGCCAGGAGGCGTTTGGCCTCGGCCACGGCCTCCGGGCGGACGGTCTGGGCGGCCGCCGCCTGCTCGATGTAGGCGGCGGGGATACCGGCGGCGGCCGGGGGCGTCTCGCCCCGCGCCTCCCGGTCGGCCGAGGGGCTCGGTTCCGGGTGCGGGACGTTGCGGGCGCCGTCGGGCACCCCCAGGGCGTCGAATCCTTGTGTCGGGTCAATCTGCATGGCAACTCCCCCGCTCACGGGCGGTCACACGTATTCTCGAACCCGGCGACCGGGACTTGAGAAAAAAAGGTCAGGATCCCGGATTTTTTCTAAAGTTCTGCGCGAGCCCCGCCGCCGGGGCACGCCGGCCCGGGCGGGACGGAAGCGTCTCGATCACCTCGTGGGCCACGAATTTCTGGAACGCCCGCGGGCTGACGGTTCCGAGTTCCCAGCCGAACGGGTCGGTGCCGGTGCCCATGATGCGCTCGAAGAACCGTCGGATCCGCCGCTGGGTGCCCTCGTCGGTGGCGTCCCAGACGTGGTCGACGGCCCAGAGGACGCGGCCGTCGCGGAGGTCCACGAGCCGCAGGGTCAGCCCCGTCTGCATCCTCGGATACGGCTGCCAGCGCGTGAGGGCGCCGGCGAGGACGGCGTCGGCGCCGAGGGCGCGGCGGAAGCGGGCCAGGTCCTGAAGGGTGAACGGTCCGCTGCCGGCCGCCGGCAGGGCGGCCGCGACCGGACCGTCGGCCGGCGCCGCCCGCACGTGGAACAGCCGGCTCCCCTGGACCGCCCGGAAGAGTTCCTCGGAGAGGCCGAGTTCGGCGCCCGGCTCGTCGGTCTCGTTGGCCAGCGGCAGGAGAACCACGCGGCGGAGGGCGACCAGGTCTCGCCGCGGGGCCACGTAGTAGCCGAGGCGGCTCGCCGGTTCGGGCCCGCAGCCGGCCAGGAGACCGGCCGCCAGGGCGATGGCGCTGACACGCCAGCGCCACGTAGCCATGTCGCGCGGTGGGTCTCCGTACCCACCGCGTGACAAACAGTGGTCCGGCCCGCGCGCGGCGGGTACGGAGACCCGCCGCGCATGTAGTGACGCAGCAAGCCTAATCGGAAGACGCACCGGTATCTCCTTCCGGTTCGGGGCCGGCGGCGGTGGCGTCGGCGGTGGCGTCGGCGGACGCCTCGGGGGGCGCCTGGTCGGCCGGGCCGGCCGTGGGCGTCGAGGCGGGGACCTCGCCGCCGAGCAGCCGAAGCACCTTGTACAGGGCCGTCAGTTCGGCCTCGTGGGCCTGGCGGAGTTCGTCGCGGTAGCCGAGGACGTCGGTCTTCCACCGCTGGTTGGCCCGTCGGACGTCCAGGAGCAGGTCGTTGGCCTCCTGGAGTTCCTGGCGGGTCTGGGCGAGTTCGGCCTCGAGGGCGGCGATCTTCTGGTTCAGTTGCCGCTTCTCCTCAGCCAGTTTGTGGGCCTCCTGCTGCTGCCTGGAGAGTTGCTCGACGGCGCGGGAGTACTTCTCGGACCAGGCCAGGGCACTCTCGACGGCGGTGGGCGAGGCGGCCTCCTCGTCCGGCCTCACCCCCGTCTCCTTCAGGTACGAGGCCTGCTCAGGCGGGTCGGGGGGCGCGGCGAGGGCATCCTCGTCCTTCCGCAGGAACGTGCACCCGCCGAGGGCAACAGCCAGGACCAGGGCGATCGGGACGATGCGTCTCATGGGTCAGTCTCCTTGTTCGGCTGGGGGGTCGCCGGCGGCGTCGGGGGCATCAGGCGCCCCGCCGGCCCCGGGCGTCTCCCATCGGCATTCCACGTGGATGACGCGGCCGCAGCCGCACCGGACCTCCAGGACGGCGCGGTCGGCGTCCGTGTGAGCGATGCGAACCTCCGGCCGTCCGGCGGCAGCGGCGGCCGTTTCGCCGCCCGCGGCCGGTCGCCCGAGGGGCCGGGGCCCGGCGACTTTGACGCGGTGTTTCTTGACCACGGTCGCGACGTTCGCGGGCATGGCTGGTCTTCCCCTTGCGGGTCCGGGGCTTACGCGAGGGTGTCGATCACATGGTCCTCGCCGCCTGTCGAGGTGCCGGGCGGCTCCTCGTCGTGGTCCGCCGGCGTCTCGGCGTGGGGCTCCGGCGTCTGCGCGGTGTCGCGGGTGTCGTCCTTGCGTGGGTGGCGACGGCCGCCGCGCGGTGTGCGGCGCGGGAACCGCTTGTCCCGTTTGCCCACGGGCGCCGTCTCGTGAATCTCCCGTCCGCGGTCGGGTCCCTGGACGGCGTAGTCGGCTGGCGCGGTCATGGCGCATCCCCCTGGAGTTTCATCGAGAGCCTAAACAGGGCCCCCGCGTGGACCTGGCTGACGCGGGATTCGGTCACGCCCAGGGCCTCGGCCACCTCCTTCATCGTGAGGTCGCGCTGGTAGTAGAGGAGGATGACGTGTCGGTCGCGTTCGGGCAGTTCCTCGATGGCCTCGGTCAGCCGGCGGAGGGTCTCGCGTTTCTGAACCTGGTGCTGGGGCGAGGTGGTGTCGGCGGGGATGAGGTTGGCCAGGCAGGGCTGCTCCTCGCCCAGGCCGTGGATCGAGAGGAAATGCTGCCGGCGGGCCTCCTCCACGGTGCGGTAGTAGGCCGCCAGCGTGAGGCCGGCGCGGGCGGCGATCGTCTCGTCGTCCGGGGGCGTGGCGGTCTCGGCCAGCAGGGCCTCGTAGGCCTCGCGAATCCGGCGGAGTTGCCGGTGCGCCCCGGAAGGGGCGAATGACTGGCTCCGCAGTTCGTCGATGACCGCCCCGCGCACACGAATGTACGCATAGGTCTTGAAGGCGGCGTGCTTGTCCGGGTCGTAGGCACGGGCCGCCCGGACCAGGCCCACCGTGCCGGCCGAGACCAGGTCGTCGGTGTCCACCCGCCGGCGGATCGTCGCCGTCACCTTCTGCACGATGTGATGAACCAGCGGAAGGTACTCGACGATCTGCTGGTCCTGCCGGGCCTTGGCCGACTCCTGCGCGTAGGCGGCCTGGGCCTGGCTCTGCGCCTTGGCGGTCGGGGCCTCGGAGACGGTCGGTTCGGTTGGCGCGCTCACGGCGGCGGTTCCTTAGGTGCGTGCGTGGGGGGCGGGCGGTCCCGGAGCAGGTCCACGAGAACACGGACCACGACCCGCCCGGCGAGGGTCACCAGCCCGTACGCCACGCCGGCGCCGACCAGCGCCCGCAGGGTGCAGGCGAACGGCGGCACGCCGCTCGCCAGACCCACGGCGGCGAGCAGAAGGCACGTGACGACGGCGGCGCTGGCGGCGATGCGTCTCATGGTAACGGCTCCCGCGCGGGGCGAGCCCCGCGGCTAACTGTGCCCTCGCGCGGGGCGAGCCCCGCGGCTAACTGTGCTCCCGCGCGGGGC
>CAYTJE010000303.1:0-3634 GCA_964437855.1 uncultured Anaerolineales bacterium
GACGGGGCACCGCGCCACGGCCTTTGTGGATGATGGCGAAGGTGACAAAGTCGCCTTAAGCGGGGGCTGGTAGAAGCATCCGGCCCTTTTGGGGGGACACGCCATGCGAACCGCCCTCATCACCGCGCTTGCTTTGTGTCTTGCGGCGGCGACCGCCGACGCCCAAGGCACGTTCCCGCTTCAGCGGAAGCCGGCCGAGGCGAACCAGACGCCGGCGCTGCGGATGGGCACGCAGTCCTGCGGGGCCCAGCCCAAGCCGTCGGTAGGCCTCGCAGGCGTGCCGGCCGCGGTGGCCGACGGTGCGCCATGCTTCTTCGGCGTGCCGGTGGGCGAGAAGCCTCACTGGGCGGTCACGGTGCCGGGCGAGACGCCCAAACTCCTGGTCGATACCGACGGCGACAACGACTTCGCCGACGAGACGCCGCTGGCTGGCAGCGCCTCGGGCACCTCGATTGACTTCGGAACCGTGACGGTGACGTTGGGGGACAGCGCCTCGGCCACGCTCCGCCTGATGGGGCGAGCCCGGAAAGCGGGCGAACCACCGCGGTATCTCTTCGTCATGCCGGGCGTCTATTGCACCGGCACGGTCAAACTGGCCGGCAAGACGCACGCCGTGGCCCTGGTGGACGGGAACCGGAACGGCCGGTTCAACGACGCCTTTGCCGGCACGTATGATCGGAGGAATTTGGACGGGCTGGGGGGCGACCTGGATTCCAGCGGCACGTTCGACCCGGTGCGCGGGCTCGAGGGGCCGTTCGAGGTCATGCCGCTCGGCACACGCCTCCAGGTCGGGGAGGCGTTCTACACGGTCTCGGTGGCGGCGGACGGGTCGAGCATCACGCTGGAGACGGTGGACCCGGGATATGGCACGCTCGAGTTGGGTTCGGGCGTGGGCGGGTTGCTCGCGTACTCGGACTACGGGGTGTATCGGGCGGGGTCGTCGGACGGGGGCGCCGTCCGGCTGCCGGTCGGCCGATATGCCTTTCTCCGCCTGACGCTGGCGAAGACCGACAAGGCGGGCGAGTCTTGGCAACTGAACGATGACCGAGCCCCCGAAAGCCCTCCAGCCCATCGAGATCCGCCCGGAACAGACGCACCGCGTCCGGATGGGCCCCCCGCTGACCGCGGTCGTGGACGTGCGGCAGCGGAACCGCGTGGCGTACCTGGGCCTCTCGCTCAAGGGGGCCGGCGGCGAGACGTACGTCCCCGGCGTGACCAAGGGGCGCCGGCGCCAGCCGCCGCCCGCCTTCGAGGTCCTGGGCGACGACGATAAGGCCGTCCACACCGGCAAGTTCGAGTACGGGTGAGGCGGCACGTGCCGGCACTCATGGCGAGTGCCAGACGGGTTCGAGGGGACGTTCCGTGTCCGTGTCAAGATGGATCTCGGTCCGTTCGAGTGGACGCAGGAACCGAAACGGCACACGCTTCGGTAGCGCGCTGAAACATCGGGGAGGTTCGCCGGGAGGCACGCCGAGGCGTGCCTCCCTTTTTGCGCGCATTCGGTCCGGCAACCGCAGCAACTCTAGGCAAGACGAGAGCGCGGCCCGTACGGGCCGCGCTGCCCCCCCCCACACGCGAGGCGCGGTGGTTGCGGAGACCCACCGCGCGGGTCGTTGCCGTTCGAGAGCGGAGAGACATGCTATGCACACGAACCATGCGACGCATCTCACGTGCCTGGTACGACAACGCGACAAAGGCATTCTGTGCGGTGAGCCGGGGCGCCCACCGCGTAGAAAACGGCGATTCTGCACATGCGCGGCGGGTCGGGAGACCCGCCGCGCGGGAAATGGCATCGTAGGACTGACCCTTGCAGCCGTCGCCCTGATGGCCCTGGCCGGCTGCGGCGGCGAACCCGGGGGCGCTTCCGGCGAGGCCGGCGCCCCGACGCTCCGTCTCGGTCACGTCGGCCACGACCACCAGTTGGCCCTGTACGTGGCGGCGCTGGAGGGAGAGCGGTTCAAGCAGGCCTTCGGCGTCTATCTCCGCGAGGTCAAACCGAAGCAGGTCTATGACCTGGTCGACGGGGGCGAGCACCTTGCCCGCCTCGTCTTTGTTAAGGTGGGTGGGGCGTCGCGGATGCCGGCGGCGATGAGCCGCGGCGAGATCGCCATCGGCCTGGGCGGCGTGACGGCCGTGGCGAAGTTCGCCGACGGCGGGCAGCCGTTGAAGATCATCGCCCCCCTCCAGACCGACGGCGACATGCTGGTCATGCAGAAGGACTCGCCCGTCGGCGACTGGGCGGCGTTCGTCCGGGCCGCCAGGGAGGGCCAGGAGCCCCTCCGCATCGGCTACAAGGCCCCCGTCGCCATCGCCAAGATGGTCTTCGAGCGGGCCCTCGTGGCCGAGGGCATCCCCTACGGCTACGACCGCGGCGAGACCGACACCGGCGTCATCCTCGTCAATTTCGGTTCCGAGAAGAGCCCCATCCCCCTGATGGAGAGCGGCGCCATCGACGGGTTCGTCATGAACCAGCCCGCCGTGGCGGTGGCCGAGCATAAGGGCCTCGGCAAGACGGTTGCCCACCTGCGCGACCTGCCGCCCGAAGGCAAGTGGGTGAACCACCCGTGCTGCTGCGTCGCCGCTACCCAGGAAACGATTGCCGCTCAGCCGGGCGCGCTGAAGGGCCTGCTGAAGGTCATCCTGCTCTCGACCCGTCTCATCCACGAGGACCAGGACTTGGCCATCGAGTGCGCCCACCGCTGGACGAAGTACCCCAGGGCGGTGGAGCAGGCCTCCGTCCCCACGGTGACCTACCTCGCCGAGCCGACCGATTCCTGGATCGCCGGCATGAAAACCTGGTGGGAGATGGCGTCGGATGTTACGTTGTTCACGGGAACGTACGCCGACGTCACGCCGGAGGCGTTCGTGGCGGACGTGCTGGACCTGGCGCTGGTGCGCGAGGCCGCCGCTGACCTCCGGCGACAAGGACTCCTGCCCGCGCGATGAGGCCGAAGCGCATCCTGGTTCGCCTGGCCCTCGGGGCCGTGCCCCCGGTCGCCGTCCTGCTTATCTGGTACGTGGCGTCGGTCGGGAGCGTGGTGGTGCCGTCGGTCGGGGCGGTGCTGGAGGTCCTGGCCCATCCGCTGCGGGAGCCGCCTGCCCTCGACGCCACCAGCCTGGCCAGCGGCGCCCTGGTCAGCCTCTTGCGGGTGCTGTGCGGGTTCGCCCTGGCGTCGGCCACGGCCGTGCCCATCGGCATCTGGGTCGGCCGGTCGCGGACGGCTATGGGGATGCTCTCGCCGACGATGTCGGCGGCGATGGTCATCAGCCCGATCGCGTGGATTCCGGTGGCGATCATCGCGTTCGGTCTTTCCAGCCCGGCCACCGCCCTGTTCGGAGAGGAGGCCTGGCGGTACGGGCTTCTGGACCGGGTCCGGTTCGCGATCGTGGCGGTCATCTGGCTGGGGGCGTTCTTCCCGATTGCCCTGAGCGCGGCGGGGGGCGCGCAGGGCGTCCGCGAGGCGCACATCGAGGCGGCCCGCGTCCTGGGGGCGAGCCGCCGGCAGGTCCTGGCGAAGGTCATCCTGCCCGCGGCCGCGCCGTCGATCCTGACGGGACTGCGCGTGGGCGGCGGCATCGCCTGGCGGGTCATCATTGCGGCCGAGATCTTCCCCGGCACCCGCAGCGGCCTGGG
>CAYTJE010000304.1:0-3623 GCA_964437855.1 uncultured Anaerolineales bacterium
CGCCCGTCGCCCCGGGCAGCCAGTTGTTGAAGAACCAGCCGATGTACGTCAGGCGGAGGCTCTCGATGAACGTGATGTGGATGCCCTGGACCCGCAGCAGCAGCCGCCACCGCACCGCCCCCAGGGGCGACTGGAGCATCATGGCCCCCAGGGCCGCCACCGCCCACCACCAGTGGGCCGCCAGCCGTCGACCGATGCTGACGATGCCCTCCACGTACACGGCCCCGCCTGGCCTGAACGCCCCGTTCGGCACGAGTTGTTCCGAGCCGTCCTCGGCCAGGATGACCACGCCTTCGTCGGTGGTCCGGACGATGGGGCGCGGCTCGGCGTCCGGGGCCGGGCGGACGGCGTCGCGGAGCCGGGCCTGGCTCAGGACGTAGGCGATGAGTCCGGCCGCCACCACCAGCCGGAGCACCGTCCAAAGCGCCTTTTTGGGTTTCGAACTCATGGTGTCACGTCGTTCGAGCCGCGATCGTAGCGTGCACGTCGTTCGAGCCGCGATCGTAGCGTGCACGTCGTTCGAGCCGCGATCGTAAGATCGCGGGGACGTTTGAAATCGCCGTGAACGTGTTGCCCCGTGCGGTGGTCCCCGCCATCTTACGATGGCGGCTCGGCGGCGCATCGCCCTTACGCCCCCTGCCGCGCGTCCAGCATCTCCACGAACGCCTCCAGGCGCGTCCGGCTCTGGCCGTCGAGCGGCCCCGGACGGTCCAGTTCCAGGGTCAGCACCGGCACGTCCACCGCTTCCCGCAGCAGCCGGTCCTGGATGTGCCGGAAGCAGAAACTCTGCACGTAATGCACCAGGCCGTCCAGGCGGCGCCGGGCGACGGCCCGGCGGATGTCCGCAATCCGTCCCGCCACACCGTACGGATACGTGTACCGGGCGTACTGGTCAACCAAATCCTCGGGGCCCGGCGGCATGCTGAACTGCCGCTGGAACTCGTTGAAGACGACGCGGGCGCCCAGCGATTCCAGAAACCCGTGCAGCCCCTCGCAGATGGGCGGGATGCCCAGGACCCCCAGCCGGTGCCGCCCGGCGATCGGCTCCCGCTCGCGGGCCTCCCGCGCCAGCGCCTCGGCGTCGGCCGCGTAGCGGTCGGGGTCGCCGGCGAAATCGGTCGATCCCAGGAGCCACCGGTGGTTCTCCTCGCCCGTGACGGTGCCGGCCTGCCAGGTCAGCCGGTCGATCTCGGCCAGGGTCCGCCGCAGCGGGGCCAGGCGCTCGCGCTGCGCCTCGGCGCCGGCGCGGGTGGTGCCCAGGCGGCGGGCCAGGGCGTCGAGGCGGGAGGCCAACTCCGCACGGTCTTTCGGGTAAGGGTAGTTGAACTGGATGACCTCGACGCCCTCGGAGGCCAGGACCTCCATCAGGGCGTGCGTGTTGGAACAGTCGCCCTGGGCCACCCCGATGACCCGCGCCAGTCCCAGCCGACGGGCCGTCGCGTAGATGCCCTTGATCCACGCGCAGCAACTGACCGGGAAGCCCCGGTGCTCGGCTTCCTGGACCAGGGTCTGCGGGTCGCCGCTCGTGATGAAGACGTTGTTCAGGTCCAGGGGCGCGGCGCCGGCGGCCAGGAGGACCTCGACCGGCACGGTGGCGGTCAGGCCGATGGTCTGGGCGTCGACGGGTCGCATGGGCGCTGGGCTGTTCACGGCTCCGGCCGCAGGACCAGGTCGGCGAAGACGGCGGCGGTCGGGAAGGGGTCGCGGATGCCGCCGACCGCCGTCCCTGCACCCCCCGGGCCGCCCGTCGTGTAGAACTCCGCCAGCGTGCCGGCCTTGTGATACTGCCGGGTGATCGTCGCCAGGGTTTGCTCGGCCAGGCGACGTGCCGTCGTCACCTCGCCGCGCTCCTGGAGCCCGCGGATCAGCAGGTAGGTCATGGGCGGCCAGACGGCGCCCTTCCACCCGGTGCCGGTGAAGCCGTCCTGCGAGCGGCCGAGCGTGGTCACGCCCGCCGGGGTGCGGAAGCGGTCGCCCGCGAGGTGGGCCTTGAGCCGTTCGGCCTGCGCCTCGTCGGCCACGCCGAGGGCCAGCGGCAGCAGCCCGGCGCACGACCACACGTCCACCCACGCCCCGTCCGGGCCGCGCCGGTCGAAGAAGAAACCGCGGTCGGCGTCCCAGAGGTGGTCGCGGGCGGCCCCGGCGATCGCCTCGGCCCGGTCGCCCCACGTTTGGGCCAGCATCCCGTACCCGAGCACCTGGGCCATCTGCTGGAGGATGCGGCACTCGTCGGCCAGGTAGCAGGAGAGGTCGCAGGCGGCCACGTCCGCGCCGCCGGCGAACCGCGGCGACCCGGGCATCCCCGCCTCCTCCGCCGAGGCCCAACCGTACAGCGGCGAGCCGAACGTCAGCGGCTTCTCGGGCCGCGGCGGGCCCCCGTGCCGACGGTTCTTCAAGAACCAGAGGACGTGCCGGGAGGCCACGTCGAACGAGGCGCGAAGGAACCGCCGGTCCCGACGCTTGTCGTGGCGGTAAACGGCCCAGGCGGCGCGGGCGAGCAGCGGCGGCTGGCTCTGCTCGTCGCGCTTGACCGGCCCCGACCAGGCGGGGATGAACCCGTCCTCGGTCTGGGTCTGGTAGACGGCCGTCAGCGCTTCCTTCGCCAGGTGGTCGTCCAGGTGCATCAGCCCGACCGCGTGGAAGGCCGTCGCCCACAGCCCCTGGTACCGGGTGGGCCAGCGGGCCGGCGTGGTCCAGTGGACCGTGATGGGCGCCTCCGGCGAGTACGTGTTGACTTTCATGACCGAGAAGGCCTTGGCCAGCGTCTGCGACCGGTCCGTCTCCAGGTCGGCCTCCCGGCCCGGGGCCTCGGCGAAGAAATCGAGCCGCGTCTCCACGAGCGTCTCGAGCGAGACCCGGATGGCCTGGGCGGCCACGTCGGCGGCGGCCTGGGACCCCTTCGGGTCGTAGGCGAACGCGAACCGCGTCCGCCGGCCGACCTTGTCGCGCAGCAGGACCGTGGAGTACCCGCCCCCGCTGGAGGAGGCGACGGCTCCGGACGGGATGCGGCCCACCACGACGGTCGGCGAGGCAAAGGCCACGACCAGCGGGTCCTCCTCGCCGGCCACGTCGGCCACCAGCAGGTCGTTCGAGACGACGCGCCATGACAGCCGTTGGCGCTTGGCCAGCAGCAGCCGCAGCACCGGCTCCTTCGGCAGGTGGAACCGCAGCGTCAGGCCGCCGTCGGCCAGGGTGGCGACGACCGGTGTCTCGATCCACGTGTTCCCGTCGAGGCCGGAGAACGCGAACAGGATGCCGTTGCCGGGTACGGTCGGCAGGCGTTCGGGGGGCGGGGGGGTCGGCCGGCCGGCGGCAGACGCCGCGCCCCCCGCCGCCAACGCCGCCACCCCAGCCGCCATAAGGGTCAGGGTTCGGAGGGTCATCATGGGTCCTTTATGGCTGCTCCGCGGGTACAGCGATGCCGCCGAGTGTACCGGCCCGGACGGCGTATTGCAACGGCCCGCGCGGGTTGGGCTTGCCTGTGGGGCCCCAGGCGGTAGAATAGGGATGCCATGGCATGGTATGCCCATTAGCGTGTTGCGATCGCGGGGCGGAGGCGGTGCGCGCATCGGCTTTGCCCCCTGTTTTTGCGGCACGCGGGGCTGTCGTGGCCGGCGGGTGGC
>CAYTJE010000305.1:0-3620 GCA_964437855.1 uncultured Anaerolineales bacterium
GCCACAGCCCCTGGGAGGAACTGCCCTACTGGCTCAAGGGCTTCGGCGACCTCGGCTACGTCCTGGGCGACGAGCGCATCGTCAAAGAGAGCCGCCGGTGGATCGAGGGCATCCTCGCCAGCCGGCAGCCGGACGGCTGGTTCGGCCCGGTCGCCAACAAGACCGGCAGCCGCCGGGCCAAGGGCAAGCCCGACTTCTGGCCCAACATGGTCGCCCTGAACTGTCTCCAATCGTATTACGAATACGCGGACGACGAGCGGGTCCTCGACCTCATGACGGCCTACTTCCGTTTCCAGGGCTCCGTGCCCGAGGAGGACTTCCTCGTCCCGTTCTGGCAGCACATGCGAGCCGGCGACAACCTGGAGTCCATCTACTGGCTCTACAACCGGACGGGCGATGCGTGGCTGCTGGACGTGGCCGAGAAGGTCCATCGCAACACCGCCGACTGGACCGGCGGCATCCCCAATTGGCACGGCGTGAACCTGACGCAGGGCTTCCGCGAGCCCGCCATCTTCTGGATGCAGGCCCGCCGGGACCGCTTCCGCGACGCCGCCTGCCGCAACTACGTGACGGTCATCGAGCGTTACGGCCAGGTGCCGGGCGGCATGTTCGGCGCCGACGAGAACTGCCGGCCCGGCTACACCGACCCCCGCCAATGCGCCGAGACGTGCTCCATGGTCGAGTTCATGCACTCGTTCGAGATGCTCACGAAGATTACCGGCGACCCCGTCTGGGCCGACCGCTGCGAGGAGGTGGCCTTCAACGACCTGCCGGCCTCCCAGCCCCCCGACCAGCGGGGCCTCCACTACCTGACCGCCCCAAACCAGGTCGTCCTCGACGCCAAGAACCACTCGCCCGGCATCCAGAACCGCGGGGGCATGTTCGCCTACGACCCGCACCGCTACCGCTGCTGCCAGCACAACCACGGCCACGGATGGCCGTACATGGCCGAGGAACTCTGGCTCGCCACCAGCGACCGGGGCCTGTGCGCCTCGCTCTACGCCGCGAGCCGGGTGACGGCGAAGGTGGCCGACGGCACCGAGGTCACGGTGACCGAGGAGACCACGTACCCGTTCTCCGAGACGGTCCGGTTCCGCGTCCAGGCGCCAAAGGCCGTGCGCTTCCCCCTGTACCTGCGCGTGCCCGCGTGGTGCGATGGGGCACGCGTCCAGGTGAACGGGGAGGCGATGGACGCCGAGGCCCGGCCGCTCTCCTACCTGGTCATCGAGCGGGAGTGGGCGGACGGCGACACGGTGGCCCTGACGCTGCCGATGCGGCTGGAGGCGGTCGTGTGGGCGGGCAACGAGGGGGCAATCTCCATTCGCCGCGGGCCGCTCTGGTACTCGCTGGCCATCGAGGAGGAGTGGAACCGCATCGGCGGCACGGACGACTGGCCCGCCTACGAAGTCCTCCCCAAGTCGCCGTGGAACTACGGCCTGGCGGTCGACCCGGACCGGCCCGACGCATCGATCGCGGTCGTCCGGCCGCGGGTCCGACCCAAAACGCCGGGCACGGGGTTCCATCGCCCGGCCATCCTCCTGAATGCCAGGGCCCGCAAGGTGCCCCAGTGGCAACTCGACCGGCACGGCCTGGTGGCGGTTCTCCAGCCAAGCCCCGCCTGCACGGAGGAGCCGCTCGAGGAGGTCGCGCTCATTCCGATGGGCTGTGCGCGGCTGCGGATCAGCGCCTTCCCGCGCGTCACGACCGACCCGAAGGCGAACCGCTGGCGGGCCCCGCCCCAGCCGGCCTACCGCGCGATGGCCTCGCACTGCCACCCGGGCGACACGGTCGATGCCCTCGCCGACGGCGCCGAGCCGAAGCACTCGAACGACCATTCCATCCCCCGCCACACCTTCTGGCCGCACAAGGGCACCGACGAATGGGTCCAGGCCCGCTTCGCCGAGCCGCGCTCCGTGCGGACGTGCGAGGTCTACTGGTTCGACGACACCGGCGTCGGCCAGTGCCGGGTGCCGAAGGCGTGGCGGCTCCTCTACCGCGCCGGCGACGAGTGGAAACCGGTCGCGCTGACGGGCGGGGCCTCCTACGGCACCGCGAAGGACCGGTGGAACCGGGTGACCTTCGAGCCGGTCAAGACGCAGGCGATGCGCCTGGAGGTGCAGTTGCAGGAGACCGTCTCCGTGGGCATCCTGGGGTGCCGCTTCGGCCCCCGCCCGAAGAAATGATTCATCGTCCGCCGCCTCGCCGGGTGCCACCGGCGGTCCGCCTCCGGCGGGTAAACTGGCCCGCCAGTGCGCCGCGGTGAGCCGAGCCGCGACCGTAAGGTCGCGGGGATGCCCTGGTGCGGTGCGTGCGCCCCACCGGCAGATACCCGCCATCTGACGATGGCGGCTCGAAGCCCGCGCGGCGTTCGGCCTACCCCTTCACACGGTAGACGTGCACCGCCAGCGGGGCGAAGCGGTCGGTGAAGCGGCCACCGCGGAGGCGGAGCGTGCGGCCCTCGCCGAGGACCTCGACCGCCGCGCCGTCGGCCAGGCCCGGCACCTCGAACCGCACGTCGGTGCCCTTGAGTCGCTCGTCATAGTTGACGGCAAAGACGTACGCTGCCCCGTCATGGGCCCGGAAGAGGGCGTCGACCTTGACGCCCGGTTCGGCGACGGCCGTTTGGCCCTCGGCCGGCTTGCCGAGGATGGCCGGCGCCAGGCGCGTAATCTGCGCGTTGATCTCCGCCAGGGCCTCGCGGTTCGCCTCCGGCACGCCGAACTGCTTGTAAGACGGCTTCCAGACGTGGGTGAAGTAGCCGACGGCGGTGGCGCCGCCGGTGATGGCCATCCAGACCTCGGCCCGGATGTGCCGGGGCGTCACCTTCTCTTGCTTCGCGAGCGGCCCGGTCCACCGGCTCCCGCGACTGGTCTCGATCCAGGCGTAGACGGGCCGGGGGCCGGCCATCGCCGTCAGCCGCTCGGTAGCGTCGTGGACCAGGTGAATCCACTCCGGCTTGTTCCACCCGTAGACGGGGTAGATGTCGTAGCCGACCACGTCCGCCGCCCGGACGTAGGCGGGGTAGAGGCGCTCGCGCTGGTTTTTGGACCACTTCTTGAAATGTGGATGAAAATAACCGGTCACCGTCATGAAGACCGGCCGAGAGGGATCGTGGGCCTTGATCGTCTTGTAGACGGCCAGCGTTTCGTCGGGCGTGGTCCGCGGCTCAGGAGCGCCGCTCCTCTTCTTCGGCAAGTCGGGCTCGTCGCCGTGGATGTAGCCGAGGAGGGCGGGCCGGCCCTTCAGCCGCTCGTCAAACGGCATGACGCCGTAGAGGCCGGCCTGCCGGACCAGCGGCAGGTACTCGGTGACGTTGCGGGTGCCGCTGGACTTCGGCCAGTAGCCGGCCACGGTGTTCATCCCGCAGGCCCGGACAGCGGGGAAATTCTTCGCGTCCTGGAGCCAGACCATCCGGGGGAAGAACGGTTTGCCGTTGACGCGGAAGGCCCGGTCCCGGACCTCGACCGTCTCGATGGGCGGCAACTCCGCCGTCGCCAGGTTGCACCATCCCGCGACGGCGAGGGCGGCGGCGAGAAGATAACCAAGGCGGGTCATCGGCGGGCCTTTGTCATTGGTCATTGGTCATTGGTCATTGGTCATTGGTCATTGGTCATTGGTCA
>CAYTJE010000306.1:0-3604 GCA_964437855.1 uncultured Anaerolineales bacterium
TGGCAGCCTCGGAGCCGAGGCAGAGGGCCTTTCCCCGGAATTGGGTCTTGAACCATTATAATGGTGGGGGTGCGGCTTCGCCAGCCCCCCGCAGGCGCTCACCACATTATCCACGCCGAACCCGGTACGCGACCGCTCGCCGCGCAGCCCGCGACCGCCGGGGAATCCCGACGGGAACCGGCCGGGCCCCGCGCGGCCGCGGAATGGCTTGATTTCGCGGTCGGCGCGCCTATACTGACCCGCGACGATGAGCAGGCCGGTGCGGCCAGGCCGCCCCGGCACATCGGGCTGGCCCCTGGTGTAATGGTAGCACAAGCGGCTCTGGACCGCTCAGTCGGGGTTCGAATCCCTGGGGGCCAGCCATTCTGCTGCCCGGCGGGCAGCAGAAGGCCAGAGCAGGAGAGCCTGTTGCACGAACCGCGCGGCGGCCTTCGGCATACGCCTCCGTATGGACCAGGCCACCGCGAGCCCCATACACCGAGCGTGGTGGCCTAGGGCGACTTTGTCAACTTCGCCGTCATCCACAAAGGCCGTGGCGCGGTGCCCCGTCGTGGGCACCGCGCGGTGGGCAAGACGGCCCACCGCCCTAGAGTCGTTGTCGGTTGGTAAGAGTTGACAAAGGAGCCCTAGGAAGGCCACCACGCGGAAACAAAAAGACCTTCGTGCAACAGCCTCAGGAGAAAGGGGAAAGGAGAGCACGGCAAGCAACGGCAACGGCCACGACCCCGTGCAGCATCAAGGGAAACGCTCTCCGGCGGTCTCCTTTCTACTTCTACTTTCTCGCGAGCGTTTGCCTCGTATTCTGATAGCCACACGTCCCGCGTGGTCGCCGGCGCGGCGAAGGCGGCGACACCTGCCGACCCCTGGCGGGTTTGCACTCCTGGAGACCAAGCCCCAAGCCACCCGTAAGGGAAAATGCCATGCGTACGAGATACCTGCTGACGGCTGTCGCCGCGGCGGTCCTGGCGGCGGCGCTGCTGGCGACCGGCCTGCCGGCCAAGGTGCCCCCCCTGCCCGACCCCGACAAGCCGCGCGCCAAGGCCTTCGTCCTCCGGGACCAGGATGGCGAGACGGTCCTCATGTCGAAATTCCGCGGCCAGATCGTGGTCCTGGAATGGATGAACCCCAACTGCCCCTACTCCAAGCGCCATTACCAGGAAGGCACCTTCAAGGACCTCTTCAAGACGTACCAGTACGGCCTGCCGGGCCAGACCCCGCAACCGAAAACCCGCAAGGGCAAGAGGCGCAAGAAACGCCAACGGGTCGTCTGGCTGGCCATCAACAGCAGCCGCGGCGGCACCGCCGAGGCGAACAAAGAGGCGGCCCGCGAGTTCCACGTGCCGTACCCTATCCTGGACGACCACCGGGGCAAGGTGGGCCGACTCTACGGCGCCAAGACCACGCCGCACCTCTTCATCAAGGCACCGGACGGCACGATCGCCTACCAGGGCGCCATCGACAACGACCCGAAGGGCGAGAAGGAGCCCGAGGAGCGGATCAACTACGTCGAGAAGGCCCTGGAGGCCCTTCTGAGCGGCAAGGAGCCGGAGGCGCCCGAAACCGAACCCTACGGGTGCAGCGTCAAGTACGCCAAGCGGCGGTGAGCCGCGCTCAGAGGCCGACCCGTGTCGCCCATCCCTGCCATCGCCGGACCAGCCGGGCCAGCCGGTCCGGGTCGGCGTCGGCCAGGTTGCGGGTTTCGGTGCGGTCGCGGGCCAGGTGATACAGTTCCCACGTCTTGCCGCGGGTAGGTTGGACGGCCTTCCAGCCGTCGGCGATGACGGCCTTGCCGCCCACGTGCTCGAAGAAGAGGGCCTCGTGGCCGGGGCGACCCCCGCCCCGGAGGACGGGCCTCAGCGACCGGCCTTCCGGCGGCGTGATCCGGTGGCCGTTGAACGACCTCGGATACGCCGCGCCCGCCAGGTTCAGGCACGTCGGCATGATGTCCATGACGTGCCCCATCTCGTCGGTCAGCGAGCCGGGCCGGGCCCCGAGTCCCTTCGGCCAATGGACGATGAGGGGCGTGTGGCACCCGCCCTCGAACGATTCCTTCTTCCAGTACCGGTACGGCGTGTTGGAAGCGTTGGACCACCAGGCCCCGATGCCCGCGTAGGTGGTCTCGGACCCGAGTTCCTCGGGCCGGAACCCCGTGTAGCGGACGGTGCGGCCGTCGCGGGTCTCGGCGGTGCGGTCGTAGCCGGGGCCCCAGTCGGCCGGCGTCTCCGGCGAGGCCCCGTTGTCCGAGAGAACGAAGATAACGGTGTCGTCGTATCGGCCGGCGGCCTTCAGGGCCTCGACGATCCGACCGACGCCCTGGTCGGCCCGGTCGATCATGGCGGCGTGGACCTGCATTCTGGCGGCCATGAGGGCGCGGTCGGCCTCGGAGAGGTCGTCCCAGTCGGGTCCGCGGCCCATGAGGTCGGGCAGCGGATGGGTGGCGGGGTCGATCAGGCCCATCTCGACCTGCCGGCGATACCGGCGCCGCCGCATGGCATGCCAGCCGTCGGTGAACCGCCCGCGATACCGCGCAATATCCTCCTCCCGGGCGTGCAGCGGCCAGTGCGGCGCCGCGTACGCCACGTACAGGAGCAGCGGCTTCTCCGTCGCCGACATCTCCCGCACGTACCGGACGGCGTGGTCGGTGATGGCGTCGGTGAGGTAGTAATCGTCCGGCACGTGCTTCACGGCCTCCATGCCGTTGACGAGCGAGAAGGGGTCGAAGTAACTCGCCACGCCCCAGATGATGCCGTAATGGCGGTCGAAGCCCCGCCGGACGGGGTAGGTGTCGGGCGGGCCGAAGGGCCGGTCCGGGTCCACCTGGTGGTCCACCCACTTCTGGTGCCGGGCGGGCGGCTTGAGGCGCGGCGTCTCCGAGAGGTGCCATTTGCCCGCCATGGCGGTCTGGTACCCGGCGGCGGAGAGGGCCTCGGCCAGGGTCATGCCGTCGCGGGTGAGGCTGCGGCCGTTCACCTTCAGGCCCACCTGGTGCGGATACAGGCCGGTCAAGAGCGACGCCCGCGTCGGGCAGCACCGGGCCGCGTTGTAGAACTGGGTGAAGCGGAGGCCGCGCTCGGCCAGGGCGTCGATATGCGGCGTGCGGACCTCGCCGCCGTAACACCCGAGGTCCGAGAACCCCATGTCGTCGAGCATAACGAGGACGATGTTCGGCCGGCCGGCGGCGGAGCCGGCCCTGGCGGACGAGCCGGCGGTGGAGCGGCACCCCGTCAGAAACGCCGCCGCTCCTGCCCCGGCGACCCCAAGAAACCGTCGGCGGTTCACGTGGCTCTCCTTACGCGGGACGTTACGGGTAGGGGGGCGAGACCCGTCTCCCCGCCGACGGCTCAGCATAGAGGACCGCCACGCGAGGTCAAGCGCAAGTCGGGGGCAGCCCGGCCGGCGGGGTCTCCCGGGTGGGCGGCAGGCACGGCCGAGCACCGCCGCAAAAAAGGCTCTTCGCGGTTTTTGGGGGTGGCTTGAAAGAGCATGGCGTGCGCAAGCCTCGTCGTGTCATGGACTTACGGAGGTTGCGCCGGAACGGCTGTCCGAAAAGCAATAACGAGCCGACGTACGTATTTAGCGTGGGGCCCCAAGTTGTCACCCTGAG
>CAYTJE010000307.1:0-3596 GCA_964437855.1 uncultured Anaerolineales bacterium
GGTACCGTCAAGGGGGCCCCTTTGAAGTGGATCCTGGCCTCCTGGAAATAGACGTCATTCCGCACGGTCCATTCGCCCTTGTCGTCGATCAGGTTCGGGAACTTCCCTTCCCGCCTGGTCACGATCTCCAGATCGCCGTGCCCCACCAGGTCCGTCTTCTCCATCCAGACCCTTGGCGGATCGCCCTTGAAGCCGGAAATCTTGAACGGGTATCGCTTGCCGGACTTGAGGGTCACCTCCTGCTTGACCGCCTCGCTGCCGGCGGCCCGGCTGTACACCTGCTTGCCGTCAAGTTCCATCTTGACGTAGGAACTCTCGCCGGCGCCGCACTGCACCTTGTAGTCGCCCTTTTGGGGCACCTCGAGCAGGCCCTGTGCGATTGGCTTTTCCGTCGGCGTTCCGTCCGGCTGGTAGATGGTGAGGGGTTCGATCTTGTAGTTGCCCGCGCGCCAGATGGTCAGCGGCCCCGTGGGGGCGGCCGGGTCGGCCGTCAGGTAGATGCCGGTGTAGCGGCAGCGGGCGCCTGAGATCTCGCCCATGCCCACCATGTTGGACTGGCCCGCCAGGATGTAAACCTGCACGGGCTTGGACATGTCGGCCGGCTTGCCGTCCGGGTCGGGCAACTGCTCCGGGATATCCTTGGCGGCGACAGACGGCCCCCAGGCCGCCACCGCCAGCGCCACGACTGCCAATAGGATTCCGATTCGCCTGATCCGGGTCATGACGTCACTCCTGTTCGCGCGCTGTTCCCTGCCACCCCTGACCGACCGCCCGCTCCCGTAGAGTGCGGCTTCAAGCCGGCCGGGACGCCGTGTTGGAGAAAACGGTAACGGTTTCGGGGAGGGGCGTCAACCCGCCACGGCCCTTCCGTTCCGACCCGCCTTGCCGCTGCCTGCCACTTCAGCGGATGGGGCGTGGCGCAGATCGCCCACCACTCGCCGGCGCCCGGCGAAAGGCCCCGATGGCAGAATCCGGCCGGACGCAGGGTGTCCTCGATCGGGCCGAACATCGGCTCCAGCGTCCGGGCCCGCTTCGCGCAGCGCGCGGCCCATTCCTGGAGGAGGGGTGAAGAACGCGTCGGCCGGCGGTCCCAAGGAAGGTGGGCGGCCGCGCGCCGGCGCCACCGGCAAACGAGGGAAGGGCACCCGTCGGAGACGCCGGCCGCGGCGGCCTCGCACCGCTCCGGGAAAACGGCTCTCGAGCACACGGCCTGATACGACGCACATGGCCTGTTACTGCGCGAGGCAGGCGGCCAAGTCGTCCTCCACAGTGGAGATGGGCATCACGTTGAACTTATCGGCCAGGACGTCGAGGGCCGCCGGCGTCACGAACGCCGGCAGGGTCGGGCCGAGGCGCATGTCGCGGACGCCCAGGTGCAGCAGCGTCAGCAGGATGGCCACCGCCTTCTGCTCGTACCAACTCAGGATGAAACTCAGGGGCAGGTCATTGACGCCGCAGTCGAACGCCTCCGCCAGGGCCGAGGCAATCCGGATGGCCGAGTACGCATCGTTGCACTGGCCGCAGTCCAGCAGCCGCGGGATGCCGCCGATCGTCCCGAACTCCAACTTGTTGAACCGGTACTTGCCGCAGGCCAGCGTCAGGAGAAGGCAGTCGTCCGGGACGGCTTGTGCGAACTCGGTGTAGTAGTTGCGGCCGGGCTTGGCGCCGTCGCATCCGCCGATGAGGAAGAAGTGACGGATCTTCCCCGCCTTGACCGCCTCGAGGACCTTGTCGGCGAGGCTCATGACCGCGTGGCGGGCGAAGCCGATCGTGATGGTCTTCTCTTCGGCGTCCTCCTGGAAGCCGTCGGCCGCCAGCGCCGCCTCGATGACGGGCGTGAAGTCCTTCCGCCCGTCCGGACCCGTCTCGATATGTTCGACGCCCGGCCACGCCACCAGGCCCGTCGTGAAGAGGCGGTCCTTATACGTCTCCTTGGGTTTCTGGATGCAGTTGGTGGTCATGAGGATGGCGCCGGGGAAGGCGTCGAACTCCTGCCGCTGGCCCTGCCAGGCGCCGCCGTAGTTGCCGACGAGGTGCTTGTGCTTTTTCAGTTCGGGATACGCCAGGCACGGCAGCATCTCGCCGTGCGTGTAGACGTTGATTCCTTTGCCCTCGGTCTGCTCGAGCAGCATCTTCAGGTCTTTCAGGTCGTGCCCGGAGACGGCGATGGCCTTGCCCGCGACGGGCGTGACGCGGGCGTCGGTCGGTTCCGGGTGCCCGTAGGCGCCCGTGTTGGCGGCGTCGAGCCGCTCCATAACCTTCAGGTTCAACCCGCCCGTGGCGAGGGCCTTGCCGAGCAGGCCGTCGACGTCGGTCGGGTTATCGGCGAGGTAATCGAGCATCTCGTGGAACGTGGCGAAAATCCCGTCGTCCTCGACGCCGAGGATGCGAGCGTGGTCGGCGTAGGCGGCGGCGCCCTTCAGGCCGTAGGTGATGAGTTCCTGGAGGCCGGTGACGTCCTCGCCGAGGCTTTCGATGCGGTTCCGGATGGTCACGCCCTCGCCCTGGCGGATCATCTCCTGGAGGTCCTCGGCGGGTTCGATGGCGGCATCGCCGGTCAGCGCCTCGGGCTCCTTGCCGGCGTCGCGGCAGGCCTGCTCGTAGGCCGCGCGGGTGCGGTCACGGACGGCGGCACCGCGGCGGACGACCTCGGCCACCCGCTCCGGATCGAAGTCCACGTTCGTGACCGCCGTGAAGAGCGCCTCGATGTCGAACCGGTCGGCCTCGCTCGTCTCGGCGCCGAGCCCGCGGGCACGATGCGCATACTGCGCGACGCCGCGCGCCATGTGGACCGCCAGGTCCTGGAGTGCGGTCGTCTCCGGGTCCTTGCCGCACACGCCGTGGGCCGTGCAGCCCGAGCCTTTGGCCGTCTGCTCGCATTGGTAACAGAACATGTTCATGACATCTCCTTTCCGAGTGACGCGTCGTGTGTTCCGCGTTTTTCGCCCGGTGGGTCCCCCGGCCCACCGCGCATGAGTTAGCGTTGTCGTGTTACGTGCCGTTGCCGATCCCTCGACCCCTCGTTCCCTTGCTCCCTTGCTCCCTGCCGCATTTCCCCCAGGCACGCCTCCGCGAACGGGCACCACCGGGCGCAGCCGGCGTCGAAGTTCGGATTCGGCGCCTCCGTCCCGCACGCGGGGCACCGGCGGCCGGGATCGTCCTTGAAGAACTCGACCGCATAGCCGCACGCCGGGCACGGGTGCTCGGAGACGTCCTCCGGCCGCCAGAAGCGGGGGTCCTGTCCGGGACAGCGGCGTGTCGGCATGGTCCGGCCCTTCGTGCTGGGGTTCGTCTCTGCTTCCCATTATGGCGCGCCGCCCGGGAGATTGCCTTGATGCAAGTCAAATCACGGCGTTTTTCCGTGGAAATGCCTGCGGGCGGCTGGGGCGTCCGCCCGGCTCACGCATGCTTCGCTTCCACCTGTTGGGTCCGCGACAGGCCGGCGGCCGCCAGCGCCTGGTCGAGGTCACGGATGAGGTCGCCGGCCTCCTCGATGCCGAGCGAGAGGCGGACCAGGTTGTCGTGCATGCCCAGGCGCTCGCGCTCCTCGGGCGCGAGGTCCCAGAAACTCATCAGGGCGGGCTGCTCCACGAGCG
>CAYTJE010000308.1:0-3569 GCA_964437855.1 uncultured Anaerolineales bacterium
ACATTGTCGTTGTCGACCGCGACAAGCGGGAATCCACCTTCAGGAGACTCGACCGACAGGCCCTAGACGATTGGCTGGAAGATTACTCCATGTCCGAACTCTGGGAGAAGAACGTCATCGGGGGGCGGCCGTGATGGGCGTTCGCCTTAACATGGTCGTCGAAGGCCAAAGCGAGGAAACCTACGCCAAACTTGAGATTGTACCCCATCTTTCTCGCTTTCAGGTCTTTGCCTCTGTACGCGTGGTCGAAACCGGGCGCCGAAGAGGCAAGACGTACCGCGGCGGAATCCGTACGTACGCTAAACTCAAAAACGATCTTTGCCGGTGGATGAAACAGGACAATCACGCTGACGTTTTCTTCACGACGATGGTTGACCTGTACGGACTACATGCGCTCAGCGACGAATTTCCCGGGTGGCAGGATGCTGAGGCGATTCCTGATCCCTATGATAAGGTGACCGCACTGGAAGGGTCGTGGAAGATGGACATCCAGGACCAGCGATTCATTCCTTACCTGCAACTGCATGAATTCGAAGCCCTCCTCCTAGCGTCGCCTCAACACCTTGGCGAGGAATTCATCGGCTGCGACGAGCCAATCCGCCGCCTGGCTGACATGGCCGACCAGTTCGACTCTCCGGAACGCATCGACGATGGTGAGAGCACGGCCCCTTCAAAGCGGATCATTGCAGAACTCCCCCAATATGCCGCGAGAAAGGCCTCTGCTGGCCCTATAATAGCCGAGCGCATCGGCCTTGAAATCCTTCGCCCAAAGTGCCCGCACTTTGATGGGTGGCTGGCGCGACTTGAATCTCTAAGTGAGACGGACCACCCATGACGTACAAAGTCGACCTGGAGATGTACAACGGTCCGATGGACCTCCTGCTGTACCTGATCCGGCGGGAGGAGGTGGACGTGCGCGACCTGCCCGTCGCGCGCATCGCCGACCAGTACGTCGCCTACCTCCGGCAGTTGCAGGCGCTGGACATCGAACTGGCGGGCGAGTTCGTCGTCATGGCGGCCACGCTGCTGGAACTCAAGAGCCGGGCCCTTCTGCCCCGTCCGCCCGCGGTGGAGGACGAGGAAACCGAGGAGGCCGGCGAGGACCCCCGCGAGACCCTCATCCGCCAACTCATCGAGTACCGTCGATATAAGGGGGCGGCCGGCCACCTGGACCATCGCGAGCGGGAGATGGCCCGCCGCCATCCACGCCGGTTCGACGACCACCTCCTGGAGGAACTGGAGGCCGCCGCCCAGGACGTCCCACCCGACGACCTCCTCGACGGCGCCGAGGTCTGGGACCTCATCAGCGCCTTCTCCGACGTCATGCGGACCCTCGGTTACACCAAGCCGCGCGAAGTCATCTACGACGATACGCCCGTGGAGGCGGCGGCCGACGAACTCCTGGCCCGCCTGGAACGGGAACAGGCCGTCCGCTTCACGGACCTGTTCGCCGGCGGCCGGGGCATCGATTACTGCATCGCCATGTTCCTGGCCATTCTGGAACTGGTCCGGCAGCGCCGCATCGGGGCCGAGCAGGACGCGGACTTCCAGGACGTCCGCCTCTACCTGCGGGACTCCGAGGCCGAAACGCCACCCCGAAAGCGCAAGCCGAAGGGGTCGGCCAAGTCGAAGGAGGCGCTGGCCCGCAAACATCCCCGCCGGCCGTCCCGCCGCACGCTCCTCGACGACGCCGACGAAATCGCCCAACTCGAAAAGACCGAGTTCGACGACCTCCTCGACGCCGTGGACGTCCCCGAGGTCCGGGCCGCCGGCCCGCTCTACACCGACGACGAACTCATGGGTCGGCAGTCACACGACGGGGACGGTGCGGACGAACAGGCCGAGGCGAATGGCGAAGACGAGTCGGAGCCGGCAGAAGACGCGCCCGGGGTTGAATCGGACGAGGCAGCCGAAGAGGAGGCCGAGGCGAGCGAGGAACCGGACGCATCCCACCCGTAGCATCCGGAGGCCCCGGCGGCTACAATAGGTAGAGGTTCATCCGGCAAAGCGCGTCCCGCGCGGTGGGCCTCCCGGCCACCGCGCAAGGGCAGGGCCTCCGTTCCACTCGCGGCAGGTCGGGAGCCCCGCCGCGCGGGAGCGCCGGCATAAAGGTTGTCACCCTGAGCGAAGCGAAGGGTCTCGCCGTGCGAAGTGCAAAAAGTCGACGACCACGGCGAGATTCTTCGGCCCGCAAGCAGGGCTCAGAATGAAAAAACCAAAAAGGCCGTCGCTTAAAACATCGCGGGCAACAGTCAGCGGTCATCGCAGATAGGAAAAGCCCATGAAGGTCAAGTTCCCGGTCATCGATGCCGACACGCCCGAGACGGTTGACCTGACGGAAAACGCCCGCCTCGTCCTCGAGAAACGCTACCTGAAGAAGGACGACACGGGCCAGCCCATCGAGACCCCCGAGGACATGTTCCGCCGCGTGGCCGCCAACGTGGCCCAGGCAGAGATGACCTGGGGCACCCTCCGCGAGGCCCGGCTGGCGGAGGAGGAGTTCTACGGGATGATGGCCCGGCTCGAGTTCCTCCCGAACTCGCCGACGCTGATGAACGCCGGCCGCCGGCTCCAGCAACTCGCCGCCTGCTTCGTCCTGCCCGTGCCGGACGACATCGAGCGGATCTTCGACGCCATCAAATACGCGGCCCTCATCCACAAATCGGGCGGCGGGACGGGCTTTTCCTTCAGCCGCATCCGACCCCAAGGCGACCTGGTGGAGTCGAGCCGCGGCAAGGCGTCCGGCCCGATCTCGTTCATGAAGGTCTTCAACTACGCCACCGGCGCCATCAACCAGGGCGGGTTCCGCCGCGGCGCCAACATGGGCGTCCTGCGGTGCGACCATCCGGACGTCGAGACCTTCGCCCGCTCGAAACTCCAGGAGGGCGAACTCGAAAACTTCAACATCTCGGTCGCCTGCACGCGGGAGTTTATGCACGCCCTCGCCCACGGCAAGCAGGTGGACCTGGTCAACCCCCACGGCGGCCGGGTCATGCGGCGCGTCCCCGCCGGACGCATCTGGGAGACCCTGGTCACCAGCGCCCACGCCGGGGGCGACCCGGGCGCCATCTTCCTGGACCATATCAACGCGGCCAACCCCACGCCGCACCTCGGACGCATCGAGTGCACCAACCCCTGCGGCGAGCAGCCCCTGCTCCCCTACGAGGCCTGCAACCTGGGCTCGGTGAATCTGAACACCGTCGTCGACGACGGCCGCATCGACTACGACCACCTGGGCCAGGTCGTCCGCCTGGCCGTCCGCTTCCTGGACGACTGCATCCAGATGAGCCGGCATCCCCTGCCCCAGATTGCCGAGGTCGTCATGGGGAACCGCAAGATCGGCCTCGGTGTCATGGGATTTGCCGACATGCTGCTCCGGCTTGGGGTGCGTTACGATTCCCAGAAGGCCGTCGAGGTGGCCCGCGACGTGATGACCTTCATCCGCGGCGAGGCCGACCGCGCCAGCGCCGCCCTGGCCGACGACCGCGGGCCGTTCCCGAACCTGCCGGGCAGCATCTACGACCGGCCGGACTCCCCCGCCTACCGCAACGCCTGCCGGACGACCGTGG
>CAYTJE010000309.1:0-3548 GCA_964437855.1 uncultured Anaerolineales bacterium
TGCGCTGCCGGACGTACGAAACGACGGCGTGCTTATCGCGCACGACGGCGAAGAACCTGAGCGGGTGACGTTTCAGGACCTCGAAGACAGCCCTTCTTAGTTCCGGCAGATCGTCCTTGGCGTGAAACATGAGCGCCGTCTTACGCGACGCCGGTTGCATTGAGGGGACCCCGCTGAAATATGGGTCGGCAAGGAGGTCGGCCCGGAGTTCGTCGAGTTCCCGGCCCAGGGCTTCGGGCTGCTTGGCGTCGATCAGCCCCAGTAGGAAGAAACCGGAACAACCGGACTTGCTCACGATAACCCGCTTGCGGCGGTTGAACAGGTTGGGGTCGCCCGCCTCATCTACGAAGTAGTAACGCGGGAGTTTCTGATGCTGTTTGTCATCCGAGACCAAGTTCGAGTTTCTCCTTGCCGTGGTTCAGGCCGACAGATCACTCTGCACATCGCATCTGCATTTGGGGCTTTCGGCGATGCGCCCCTTATCACATGCCTTCCTCTGCCTCCGCCACTCCGCACAGGACCAGGGTCTGGCGGGCCAGGGGGCGGAGTGGCAGGAACCGTTCCAGGCGGAGGCCGGCCTCGGCGGCATCTCGCCGGATGGCCGACCGTGTCTCGCCCGCGTACCGCCTGCGGAGCCGGTCCCGCAGGCCCCGGGCCGACCGCCGATTGTAGAACGAGAAGACGACCCACCGGCGGCTGACGCGCCGCAGTTCGCGCAGGACGGCCACGCGCTCCGCCGGGTCGCGCACCCGGTGCAGCAGCCGCATCGCCACGGCCAGGTCCACGGCGCCGTCGGCGATCGGGAGCCGGCGGGCATCGAGGGCCAGGCACCGGCAGGCGGCCCCCGCCTCCTCGGCCGTCCGGCGGGCCAGGACCAGCATCTCCGTCGAGACGTCGCCGGCCAGCACCTTGCACCCCCGGGCCGCGAACACCGGGACGAACCGGCCGGTGCCGCACGGCACGTCGAGGACGGGGCCGCGGACGCCGAGGCGGCCGATCAGGTCGTTCACGGCTTGCCGCTCGGCCGCGTCCACCTTCCGCCCGTGCCGCGAGCGGCCGAACCGCCGGTCGCGATAGTTGGCGGCGTCGGGGGCGGTGGCGTAGCGCCGGGCGAAGTGGTCCAAGTCCTCGGGCGGTCGGCGGCCTTTGGAGACGTCGCGGGCCAGGAGGTCCGTGGCGCCTTGCCTCGCCCGTTCCAGGAGGCCGTCGGTGGAAAGGGCGCCCAACGGGCCGCCGCGGGCCCGCGCCTCGGCCGAGGCCGCCTCGACCAGTGCCGCGACAGCCTCGGGGGCGACGCCGTCGCGATAGAGAAAGGCGGCGAGCGAGGCGAGCATGCCGGCCAAGGCCCGGACGGGCTCCGCCCCGAACCGCGCGTGCCGCGCATCCACCAGCCGGATCGCCGCCGCTCCGTCCGCCACCGGCCGGACGGCGTGGAAGTTGGCGGGGTTGGCGTCACGAAACCAGACCCCGGCCGCCGCCAGGTCCACCAGCAGACGGGCCGACGAGTGGGCGAGTTCCCGGACCCGTCCGGGCCCGGCCGCCGAGGCGTCCGCCAGCGCCCGCGACAGCGTGCTTCCCGGCCCCAGGTATTCCATGAGGAAGAAGCACCGCCTGCCCCGGTCGGGGTCCGGTTCGCTCATCAGGGCCAGCGGCCGGGGGACGGGCAGACCCAGGGCGTGGAGGCCGACGGCCGACTCGAACTCGCGGACCGCCCCGCTCCGGCGGCAGAGGTCCTGCACCCGGCCCCACCAGGAGCAGTACAGGAACTCCTTGACGAAGACGTCGAACGGCAGTGCCGGCCGGGTCGGCAGCCGGCCGTACCTCCGCCCGGCCACGCCCCGGCTTGGTGCGGATGGGGCTGGAACCAGGGTCTCGGCGTCGAACGCCTGCGCGAGGACGTTGCGCAAGGTCGGCTCCAGCCCCGGGGCCCATTGCCAGCGACGGCGCATGCGTGTTCCCCCACGTCTTCCGGCGAGAGTATAGGGTCTGCCTCATGGCGGGCAAGCAGATAGTCTGTCGGACAAAAGCCTTGTCGGCCGAGGGCGCGGGGTCTAGGATAGGTGTGCGTCGGCCGGGGGCGCGGGGCGGGAGGCCGTTGGACACGCGGTGGGCCAGGAGGCCCACCGCGCAGAATGGGAGGCCGCCCGCCGGGCGTCCGGTCCCCGCCGTGTGCGAAAGGTCCCGATGGCTGACGCCGAGAAGATCGAACGGCTTCTCGCCCGGCCGGACGTGCAGCGGCTGCTGCGGTGGATGACCGCCAAGCGGCCGGGCGGGAAATGCTGGCTGATGGGGTTCTTCGAGGCCTACGCCGCCGGTACCGTCCGCGCCTACGATCCCCGCTTCGCCGTGGCGTACCTGCTGACCGAGTACGTCCGTGCCCGGACCGGCGCGCGGCGAGAGACGATTGCCGGCCGGGTCCTGGGCAACCCCGCCACCCGACACGGGCTGGTCGCGACGGTCCGCAGCGTGGGGCACCTGGGACTGACGTATCCGCAGAACTTCGTGGCCCCGCTGATGGTCGTCTGGAACTTCACCCAGGCCTGCAACCTCCGGTGCAAGCACTGTTACCAGGAGGCGGGCGCCCGGGCCGACGACGAACTTTCCCTGGATGAGCAGAAACGCATCGTGGACCTGCTGGCCGACCGGAACGTGGCGATGATCGCGTTCTCGGGCGGCGAGCCGGTCATGAGCCCCACCTTCCTGCCCGTCGCCCGCTACGCCGCCGACCGCGGTCTCCACCTGACCGTGGCGACCAACGGGACGCTGTGCACGCCCGCGAAGGTGCAGGCGATGGTCGAGGCGGGGATCCGGTACGTCGAGATCAGCCTCGACTCGGTGGACCCCGCCCGTCACGACGACTTCCGCGGCCCGCGCGCCTGGGAGCGGGCCGTGGCCGGGGTCCGCAACGTGGTAGCCAACCCGGACGTCAAGGCGGGCGTGGCCATGACCGTGACCCGCTGGAACCTCGACGAGATGGAAGCGATGCTCGAGTGGTGCATCGACGAGGGCGTCGACACGTTCTACGCCTTCAACTTTATCCCGACGGGGCGGGGGCGGGACCTGGTGGACCTGGACCTCTCGCCCCGCCAGCGCGAACGGATGCTCGCCGTCCTCCAGCGGTATCTGGTCGAGGGGCGGATCAGCATCATGTCGTCCGCGCCCCAGTACGGGCGGGCGTGTATGGAACTCGGCGACCCCGACGACCCCGTCAACACGGGCCATTACGGCTACGGCGGGGGGACGATGACGCGGGTCCTGGCCAAGTACGTCGGAGGGTGTGGGGCCGGGCGGTGCTACATGGCCATCCAGCCCAACGGGGAGGCCACCCCCTGCGTCTTCATGCCCATCGGCGTGGGCAGTTTCCGGACCGACGCCTTTGAGACCATCTGGAACCACCCCGTCATGCAACTCTTGCGCGACCGGGACGACCGGACCGGTCACTGCCTTACCTGCGACTATAAGTATTATTGCGGTGGATGCCGGGCACGGAGTTGGGGGTACTTCGGCGACCTGCGCGAGCCGGACCCGGGGTGCAGGTTCAACCAGGC
>CAYTJE010000310.1:0-3548 GCA_964437855.1 uncultured Anaerolineales bacterium
CGGTGGGCAAGACGGCCCACCGCGCTAGAGTCGTTGTCGGTTGGTAAGAGTTGACGAAGTAGCCTTAGGCACGCCGGAGGGGGGACGGATTATGCACAGCGTCCGGCAGGGTGGGGCCAGAGCGCGGCGCACGGCCCGGCAGCCGGCCCCAATCGCGGGTGACGTGGCCACCCTGCAAGGGCGTCGGAGCCCTCAAATCAAGCGTGCTCGTGGTGCGCCTCGTGCGCCCGTTCCTCCTGGCCGCCTGCCTCGCCGGCCGGCCGCCGCCGACACATCCGATGCACCCATCGGCCGACCGCATACGCCAGGTACAGCCCCAGCACCAGGCCGCCGGCCACGAGCGCCCCCTGCGGCAGGAGGCGATGCGCGTGCTCGCTCGTCACCTCCAGGGCCAGGGCACCCATAGCGGCATCGAGCGCCGCACCGCACGCCAGGGCGATGACCACGATCGTCCCCACGTACAGGACGGCGGAGGTCTTCCCGAGCATCCGGCCGACGGTCAGAACGGTGGCCAGGTTCGTGGCCGGACCGACCAGCAGAAACACCAGGGCCGCCCCGGGGTTCAGCCCCTTCATAATCAGCGCGGCCGCCAGCGGCGTCGAGGCCGTCGCGCACACGTACAGCGGGAGGCCGACGGCCAGCATGACCGCCATCGACGCCCACGGGTTGCCCAGGTACGCCTCGAAGAAGTTGTCGGGCACCAGGGCCGTCACCAGCCCCGCCAGCACCAGGCCCAGCGCCAGCGTCGGGCCGACGTCGTCGCCCATCTCGAACACGATGAACCGCCAGAAGCGGGTCCACCGGCCCGGCCCGGGCACGGGCTCGCCCGACTCGCCCCGGCAGTGGGGACAGGCGGCCTCCTCCGCCGGCGCCGCCGCCTCGTCCGGCCCCCGAAGGGTCTCCAGGACCCCGGCCGCCGTCGCCGTCACCAGGGCCGCCACCGGCCGCACCACCGCAAACACCGGCCCCATCAGCGCCCACGTGACGGCGATGCTGTCGACGCTCGTCTCCGGGGTCGAGATCAGGAACGAGACCGTGGCGCCCCGGCCGGCGCCCTTCTGACGAAGCGCGTACGCCGTCGGCAGCACGCTGCAACTGCACAGCGGCAGCGGCGCGCCCACCACGGCCGCCTTCAGGACCGTTCCGACCCCGGCCCCGCCCAGGTGCCGCGTCATCCACGCCCGCGACACGAACACGTGTACCAGCCCCGCCACCAGCAGACCGAAGACCACGTACACGCCGGCGTCGCTGAGCATGGACCATATACCGGACAGGATGTCAATAACGATATCCATCTATCGCCTCCACCCGGCAACCGGCGCACCTGTCGCGGGCGCGCCCGTTACCGAAATCGACTTGCCCGCTCTTCGATTATAGGCGCGCGGCGGTACGACAAACACCCCTGGGCCAGGTCGCCCGCGCCTGGGTCCCTTGTGTCGCGCCCGGCCGACCGATACAATGCGGATGCGCGCTTCGGCGCGAATCGACACCGACCCCGACCGTCCGAGGCCAGCACCGGCCGCCCCGCCTTCCGGGGAAGGCGGCCCGGCATCCCTGGCAGAACGAACAGCGAGGTCCCCATGCATTGCCCCCGAGCCGCACTCGCCCTGCTGCTGCCCCTGGCCGCGAACGTCGCCATGCCGGTGCCGGCGGCCTCCGCGGCCGAAGACGCCAACGCCTGGACGAAGTACATGGTCCGCTCGCCCGCCACGGGCAAGATCGAACGCTTCTGGATCGGGCACCCCCGCGGTCTCGACGCCGACGGGGCCTACCCGGCCGTCTACTTCCTGCCCGGCCTGCTGGACGGCGACGACACCTGGAAGGGGGCGCTGGACCCGCACCTGGCCCGCCACGGGCTGGTGGCGGTCTGCCCGGCGGTGGGCGGCGCCACCTGGTTCATGAACTCCCCCCGGCAGCCCTGGATGAAATGGGGCGACTTCCTCACCAAAGAACTCCGCGCCTTCGTCGAGGACCGGCTGCCCGTCTCCCGCCGGAAAGGCCAGCGCGGCATCGCGGGCATCTCGGCCGGCGGCCACGCGGCCTTTTACCACGCCATCCGCCGGCCCGACCTCTACGGCAGCGTCACGGCCCTCTCCGGCGCGATGGACCTGCGCGGCTACGCGGGCGCGGTGGGCCTCGACTTCTGGATCGGGCCGCGCAACCCCGCCTTCCCCGGACGGTACCGGGAACGCTCGTGCCTGGTCCTGGCCGCCGGGCACACCGGCGCCCTGCCGTTCGCCCTCTCCCTCCAGGCCGGCGACACCGACGGCGCCCTCAAGCAGATGAACGCCTTCCGCCGCGTCCTCGACGCCAAGGGCATCGCCTATCGCTGGCACCTGGGCCACGGCGGGCACAACTGGACCTTCTGGAAGAGCCGGGCCGCCGACGTCCTGGCCTGGCACGCCGAGCAGTTCGCCCTGAACCGCCGACAGAACCTCTACACGCAGGAGGCCCCGGCCGCGCCGTCCGGCCTCCAGGTCATCGACCGCCCGCCGGCCATCGGTCTATCGGACGAGGCCCGCGCCCGGCTCCGGGCCCCGTGGACGGACGCGGCGGTCCTCGCGCCCGTCAAGACGGGCGGCCTGCCGGACGAGGGAGCACCGCTCCGCGCCTCGTCCGACGACGAGCCGTACGCCCAGGCCGAGTTCGGCGCCGACCTCCCCGCCGCCGGACACGAGGCCGGCCTGTTCGTCTACCGCCTGACGCTCCGGGTGGCGGCCCCGCTGCCGACGGCCGGCACCCTGACCCTGACCGGCCGGCTGCGAAACGGCCGCCGGCTGACCATCCTGCGGACGCGGCCCGCCGCCCTGCCCGTTCCCGCCGGCGAGGGCGGACGCCAGGTCGAGGTCCGTGCCCGCCTGGCCGTGGAACTGATGGCCCCGGACCCGATTCGCGGCGGCATCGTGATGGCCGTCCAACCGGTGGGCGCCGACGGCCGGCCCGCCGGCCGGCCCGTCGTCGGCGCCGCCCGCCCCGGCACCGTGGCCCTGGAGCGCTGGCCCGTCGCCCCACGGGCACGGACCCTGTGGCAGGTAACCCTCGAGGGCAAAGACGCCCTGCCCCTGGCAGCCGTCCACGAGGCCCGCGTCGAAGCGGAACCGTAGCGGAGGGCCTGCGCGGCGGGTCTCGGCGTACGCCTCCGTATGGACGCACCCGCCGCGCGTTTACATGAGCTGCCAGCCGCGGGCCGTGGCAGCAGCCCCGTCAGGGGCGGCAGAAGGTAGCCCCGTCCGCAAGGGCGGGGAACGTGTGGCGTTGGGATCGAGGTGGAGTCCCGGAAGGGGCGAAGGAATATCTATCCCCCCTCCCGGGGCTCAGGGGATTCGTTTCGGTCCCCGAGCCCCCGGCCTCGCGGCCGGGGCTACCTTCCTGGGCCCCTCCGGGGCCAAGCCCATACCCCCGTAATCCGTATCCAAAGTCCCACCTGCTGCATATCTTCCCTTGCCTGCCAGACCCAAGCGCCGTACATTAATCGTCGGGACATCTTTGCATCCGACCGGAGGCCGCCCATGGCCGACGCCTTCACGAAGAACCTCCTCTGCTACGGC
>CAYTJE010000311.1:0-3544 GCA_964437855.1 uncultured Anaerolineales bacterium
GGTTCGAGGAGGGGCTGCGGGACTGGGACTTCACCCGCGACGCCCCTTACTGGGGCTTCCCGATTCCGGGCACGGAGGACAAGTACTTCTACGTCTGGTTCGACGCGCCCATCGGCTACATCGCCAGCACCGCCGACTGGTGCAAGCGCGAGGGCCGCAGCCTCGACGACTACTGGGTGGCCGACGACGCCGAATTGTACCACTTCATCGGGAAAGACATCCTCTACTTCCACGCCCTGTACTGGCCGGCCATGCTGGCGGGGTCGGGCTTCCGCATGCCCAGCCGCATCTGGGTCCACGGCTTTCTGACGGTCGATGGCACCAAGATGAGCAAGAGCCGCGGCACCTTCATCAACGCCCGCACCTACCGGGCGCATCTCGACCCGCAGTACCTGCGGTATTATTATGCGTGCAAACTGGGGCCGGGCACCGAGGACATCGACCTCTCCATTCAGGATTTCATCGCCCGCGTCAACAAGGACCTGGTGGGCAACTTCGCCAATCTGCCCAGCCGCAGCGCGGGGCTCCTGGCCAAGCGGCTCGAGAACCGCCTCGGCCGCCTCGACGACGCCGGCCGGGCCATGCTTGCCGAGATCGAAGCCGCCGCCGGCACCGTCCGCGACGCCTACGAGGCCTGCGAGTACGCCGCCGCCGTCCGGGCCGTCACCGCCCAGGCCGACCGGCTGAACCAGCACATGGAGCAGACCAAGCCCTGGGAGACCGCCACCACCGACCCGGAAGAGGCGCGGGCGTCGCTGACGGCCGTCCTGAACGGCGTCCGCCTGCTGGCGGCCTACCTGGGCCCCGTCCTGCCGCGGTATCCGGAGAAGATCGCGAGCCTCCTCGGGTGCCCGGCGCCGGACTTCACGAACCTCTCGGAGCGCATCGAGGACCGCCCCATTGCCGAGTTCCAGCGCATCGCCGAACGCGTGGACCCCGAGGCCGTTGACGCCGTGATCGAGGAGACCAAGGCCCTCCAGGCCGACCACGCTGCGGCGGGGGAGTAGACCCGCCGCGCGGGAGCCCAGGAGGACGGACGCGCCATGCCTGAACGCAAGTCGCCCGACGAGATGCTCGACGAAATTCTGGCCGCCGACCGGCGGTACGCACGCGACGCCTACATCTTCGTCTCCGAATCGCTCGGCTACACCGTGCAGCAGGCCGGCCGGGTGGGCCACGTGTCGGGCCGGGAACTGTGCGAGGGGTTGGCCGAGTACGCCCTCCGGCAGTTCGGCCGGCTGGCACGGGCGGTGCTCGAGAGTTGGGGTGTCCGCACCAGCGAGGACATCGGCAACATCGTTTTCAACATGGTCGAGGTGGGCCTGCTGCGGAAGACCGAAGAGGATCGCCGCGAGGATTTCGTCGGCGCGCTCGATTTCATCGAGGCGCTCGACCGCGGTTTCGAATTGCACCTGACGGCGGGGGAAGGCGATGAGCAGGACGGAGACGGCTGAATCGGGGCGGTGGCGGCGATACCGGACCGACGTGCTTATCGCCGTCGGCGCGCTGGCCCTGTTAGGGCTGGCGCTTCTTTTTCGGCAGATCCTCGCGCCGCTGGCGGTGGCCCTGGCCATCGCCTACGTCCTGAACCCGGTCATGCGGTGGGCCGAGCGGCATCGGATCCCGCGCGGGCTGGCGGCCACGCTTATCTTCCTGGTCCTGCTCGGGGTGTTTGTCGTCATCCTGCTCTTTGCCGTGCCCCCGCTGGTGGGCCAGTTGTACGACTTCGGCGTGACGGTCGTCGGCGAACCGTCGGCCGAGGCCCCGCCCGGTTACAAGGACCTGAACGCCAACGGCGAGTGGGACCGGGGATACATCCCCGCCGTGCTGGAATGGGCCCGCGGCGTGGCGGACCGGCTCCAGACGGGCGAGAGCACCTGGTTCGACCGCGTCCTGGCCAGTATCAGCACGTCGGCCGACGCCCGAGAGGGGCTGCTGAAGGGGGCCCTCTCGACACTCAAGCAGGCCGGCACCGGCCTGGTCTCGTTCCTCTGGAACCTCCAGGGGTTCGCCTTCGGCGTGGGGCTGACCGCGTTCTACCTCTTCTTTTCCCTGATGAACTTCGATCGCATCGTGCGGGCCGTCCGCCGCAGGCTGCCGGGCAAGTACCGCGCCCGCATCGAGGACGTGGTCCTCAAGATCGACGCGGCCGTCAACGCGTTCCTCCGCGGCCGGCTGCTGGTGTGCGTGGTCGTGGGCGTGCTCACGGCCGGGGGGTTGGCGATTGTCGGTGTCCCGTACTGGTACCTCATCGGCGTGGCGACGGGCGTGGCCGGCATCGTGCCGTACCTGCCCATCTTCGTCGGCCTGGTGCCGGCGATGCTGGTGGCGTGGTTCGACGCGGGCAGCGGCTGGGCGGTGGCCGGCGCCGCCGCCGTCTACATCGTCGTCCAGACCCTGGAGGGATGGGTCCTGACGCCGTTCATCCAGGGCAAGGCCGTCGGCCTGCACCCGGTCACGCTGATGGTGGCCCTGCTGGTCGGGTACGAGGTGTTCGGCCTGTTCGGCCTGATTGCCGCCGTCCCCCTGGCCTCGACCGTGAAGATTCTTGCCTGTGAGTTCGTGTTGCCGAAGGTGGACGAACTGTCCGATGAGCGACCCTCGGAAACAACCTGACCGCTGCCCCCGGTGGCCTATGGCGCTGGCCGCCGGCGCGTTTGCCGCCTGGGTGCTGTACCTGGCGGTCCTGGCCGTGCTGCATCGGCTGGGCTGAGCGAGGCCGCCCTCTGGGCGGTTCGGGGGCCGCCAGGCAGGCCATGGGTTGCCCGGGTTCGCCGGCCCGCTTGTCCGGTACGGAGGTGTAGGCCGAGACCCGGCGCGCGGAAAGCGCGCGTTAGCCGCCTGTGTTCGCCGGCCCGCTAGCGGGCCGCGCGCCTGTTTGTAGGGAAAACGATTGGATTTAAGCGACATCGACCGTCCGGCCTTCGAGAAGGCGGTCCGGATTTACCTGGACGAGGCCTACGGCGAGGGCGAGCCGCCGGAGCGGGTGCGCGGCCGGCTCCAGTGGCCGCCCGGAGAGACACTGGCCGAGGTCGCCGCCGGCGACGCCTTCGAGCGTACGCCTCCCGACGCCCCGCCCGAGCGGTGCACGCGCCTCCGCCTGAGGCTGGGCAACCCGCGGTATCCGTATATGAAACTCGGCCTGGACCGCGTGCCGGAGACGGGCGACTGGGTCCTGACGGTCGACTGCCACGACCGGATGCTGGCCGAGGCCGCCTCCGAGGTTGAGCGGGACCTTGTCCGGGAACTGATCCGGTGCAACGCGGAGATGAAGTCACGGATCGAACGCCGCTGGGCCGAGGCCGGCCTGCCGACCTTCGCGCAGTACGTCCGCGACCGCCTCGCCCGCCGAAAGGGCGAGCGCGATGCCGCCCACGGCGAGGCGGAGTAGCCACCGTGTTTGCCGGCCCGCTTGCGGGCCGCGCGCCGTGTTCGCCGGGCCGCGCGCCGTGTTCGCCGGCCCGCTTGCGGGCCGCGTGCGGTTCGCGTGCCGTGTTCGCCGGCCCGCTTGCGGGCCGCGCGCCGTCAGAATGAGACGAAACGA
>CAYTJE010000312.1:0-3542 GCA_964437855.1 uncultured Anaerolineales bacterium
GCGAACAGCAAGCGGGCCGGCGAACGGCAAGCGGCCCGCAAGCGGGCCGGCGAACAGCAAGACGGCCCGCCGCGTCTCGTGCGCGCGGCGCCGATTACAGGCTGATATCCGCCTCCAGGCCCTCGCCGGGCGGGTGGGCCGAGAGAATCGGGGCCACGTGCTCCGAGAGGAACGCGTCGACCTGCTCCGGCGCCCGGCCGACGAAGCGTGCGGGTTCCAGTTCCGCGTCGATATCGACATCCTTGAAAAGCGGGTCGGCCCTGAGGCGCGCGAGCAGGTCGTTGTCGCGGCCCTCGGTCTTGACCTCGTGGGCGGCGGCCTGGCTGTGCGTGCGGATGGCCTCGTGCAGGGTCTGCCGGTCGCCGCCGGCCCGGACGGCGGCCATCAGGATGTTCTCGGTGGCCATGAAGGGCAACTCGGCCTCGATGTGCCGGGCGATCATCTTCGGATAGACGACGATGCCCTCGGCGATGTTCTGGTAGAGCCGCAGGATCGCGTCGGCCAGCAGGAACCCCTCGCCGAGGACGAGCCGCCGGGCCGCCGAATCGTCCAGCGTCCGCTCCAGCCACTGCTCGGCGGCGGTCGCCCCGGCCGCCGGCGCAAGATGCAGGAGCACGCGCGAAAGGCCCGTCATCCGCTCGGAGCGCATCGGGTTCCGCTTGTACGCCATGGCCGAGGACCCCACCTGCGTCGTCTCGAACGGCTCCTCCAGTTCCTTCCGGTTCGCCGAGAGCCGCAGGTCGTTCGCGAACTTGTGGGCGCTCTGGGCGACGCCGGCGAGCACGCTCGTGACGCGGGCGTCGACCTTCCGCGTGTACGTCTGGCCGGTGACGGGCTGGACCTCGCTGAAGCCGAGCGCCTCGGCGACCCTCCGTTCCAGGCGCTCGACCTTGGCGTGGTCGCCGTCGAAGAGCCTCAGGAACGAGGCCTGCGTGCCGGTCGTGCCCTTGATGCCGCGGAAGCGCAGGCCGTCGCGGGCGCCGGTCACGGCGCGGTAGTCGAGCACGAGGTCCCACAGCCAGAGGCAGGCCCGTTTGCCGAGGGTCGTCAACTGGGCCGGCTGGTAGTGGGTGAAGCCGAGGACGGGCCGGTCGCGCCACGTGCGGGCGAAATCCGCCAGGGCCCGGATCGTCGCGGCCAGGCGCCGCGCCAGCACGTCCAGCCCCCGCCGCATCGCCACCAGGTCGGCGTTGTCGCCGACGTCGCAGGAGGTGGCGCCGAGGTGGATGATGGGCCGGGCGGCCGGTGCCTGCTCGCCGAAGGCATGGACGTGGGCCATCACGTCGTGCCGCAGGTCGCGCTCCAGTTCCGCCGCGCGGGCGAAGTCGATCTCTTCGGCCGCGGCGCGCATCTGCTCCAGTTGCTCGTCGGTGACGTCGAGGCCGAGTTCCTGCTGGGCCTCGGCCAGGGCGATCCAGAGGCGCCGCCACGTCCGGACCGTCTCGGCCGGGCTGAAGAGGCGCAGCATGGCCTCGCCGGCGTAGCGGGAAACCAGCGGCGAGACGAAGCGGTCGTAGCGTGGGGCGTCGGCGCTCATCGTGCCCTCCCTGCCCGCAGCGGAAAGCGGCTATTGAGCCCGGTAAAAGCAATGTGACAAGCCGGGGGCCACCGTTTGCTTGTCAAACCGTGTCCTGGGCCGGGAAACACGGATTGCGAGCAACCCGTGGCACCTCCGCCGCTGCGCGGCCCGTACGGGCCGCGCGGGAAGTGGCGTCGTAGTACTAGCGGTTGCTTGCATGCAAAATGGTGACGCCAACGACCTCCTCCCCTTCATGGCGGACAATGACGTCGTCGTCGGTCAACTCGCTGTCAGTGGCACGGGACGGTTTCTTGAAGTTGACGTACAGCGTGTCGGCCTCGGTGTCGCAGGAGAGCCACATCAGGTGATACGGGGCCTCTTTCACCCGCGGCACGAGCCTCACGAAGTCCTGAATGTCTATCGGGGCCATATCAACCACGGCCCGCCCTCTCTCTGCCACGGTTCGTCGCGCCCAAAGCATAGCACCACGCCCGGACCGCGGCAAGGGAAGGCACGTCGGCCTTCAGGGGGCGGTCATCGTCTCGGCCCGGCCCCGGAAGAACTCGAGCCACCGGCGCGTGATGGCGGCGGCGATGGTCCCGCGGTCGCGCAACTGCTCGGGCGTCTCGCCCCAGTAGAAACCGATCCAGCCGGAGGCGTGGCTGCGCGATGCCTCAACGAATCGCTCGAACTCGTCCATCCCGCACTTCAGCGGGAACGTCTCCTCGATCACGACCGGCTTGCCCACGTCGTAGACGGCCAGGGCCCGCAGGGCCTTGTCCACCTCGCCCTTCCTGGGGTAGAAATGGACGCTGACGAAATCGAGCGGGCCGCCCACCTCCGGCGCGTAGAAGATCGGCTTCGCCTTGGGCCACACGTGCGCCCACGGGATGACGCCCACCGTCACCAGGTGCCGCGCGTCGCGGGTCCGGACGGCCTTGGCGAGTTTCTCGACCCACGCCTTGGCCACCTCGTTGCGCGAGCGGCCGGCGAGGTCCAGGGCGATGCGCTGGACGAAGTGCTTGCCGCCGAATTCCCCCGCCAGCCACTCCGTGGCCGGCTTGCCCCTGCCCGGCAGGACGGGCTCGTTCATCAGGTCGTAGCAGAAGACGGCGGGGCTGTCGGCACAGCGGCCGGCCACCGCCTCCCAGAACCGGGCCTGGACCGCCCAGCGGTCGGCCTCATCGAGCGCATCGTACCACGCCGGCACGTCCGCCTTGTGGTAGCAGCCGAGGCCCGTGAGGTCCAGGGACAGGCCCTCGGCCTCGGCCAGGCGGAGGAGGGCCTCCAGGCGGTCGAGCGCGGCGGGGTTCGGCCGCCCCGGGCCGTCCATGAACCGGCCCACCTGGAGATGCACGCGGACGACGTTCGCCCCCAGGCCGCGCATCTCCCGGAAATCCGCTTCCACCCGCTCCCACTCGGTGTCCCAGTAGTCCTCGATGAGTCGGCCGCGGCCGTCGTGGTCGTAGTTGAACCCCCAGGGCACGAACGCCCGGCCGGTGCCCTCCAGGACGAACCCCCGGCCGTCGTCCGACAGGCGGACCCGAGGCATGCGGGCGGAGACCTCGGCCGGCCCGTCCGCACATCCCGCCGCCAGAAGCGCTCCAAGAACCAGGAGCAGCCCACCCAGGCTCCGCCAGGCACCACGGGTCCGCTCACTCGCCACGCCAGGCCCCTTGCCGGACCGCGCCGCGCGGCACGGCCGGGTCCAGCATACCGCCCGCGACCGGCGGGTGCCAGGAAAAGCGCGCGGCTTGCGCACTTCCGCGTGGCGGCCTTCGGCATACGCCTCCGTATGGACCAGGCCACCACGCCCGCTGCATGGGGCTCGCGGCGGCCTGGGAAGGCCGCCGCGCGGTTCGTGCAACAGGCTCAAGCCTCCTCTCTTCCCGGCAGCCGGGTGACCTGTGCCGCGCCGACGCCTCGGACTGTTGGGGCCCGCCGGCGGCGCGTTCCCGTGGCCACGCACACACCCTGGGGGAGATGCCATCTCCCCCAGACCCCCTCGGCCCATGCCCAACGC
>CAYTJE010000313.1:0-3530 GCA_964437855.1 uncultured Anaerolineales bacterium
GACGGGCAGGTCGTCCGGCACGGGCTTGCGCTGGGCCTTGTACTCGGCGTAGGCCTCGTGGCGCCGGGTGGGGCCCGGCAGGTCGAAGCACGCGACGAGATAGTCGGGGGTCTCTTCGCGGAGCACCTTCAGCAGCGTGCCGACGAAGCCGAACGTGGCGCCGGTCGGTTCGCCCGTCGGGCTCGCCAGGTTCCCGATGGCGTAGTAACTGGCGTACAGTTGGCCGTGGCTGTCGATAACGTAGAGTCGGTCGGACATGCGGCGTGATTCTCCCGTGCCCCCACCCTAGCCGGCGTGGGCGTGGTGTCAAGGGCGATGTTCCGGGCGCCGGTCGCGCGGCGGGTCTGGAGCACCCGCCGCGCTCCTCCGGAATCGCCCCTCAAGCCCCTGGAGCCCCATCGCGTCGGCGTCGGTCTCACCCGAGGCCCGAAGGGCGCCGGGCCGACGCCGAGGCGATGGGGCGCAAGGGGCGCCCCTGGCAGCCCCGGAACCGAGGCCGAGGCCGCCTTCCCGGTAATGGGCGTTGAACCGTTTTTTTGTTGACAACCACAGGGGCCAAATCTAGGGTTGACCGGAGGTTAGCACGCACGGTTCCTGTTCGCGCGGAACCTCCCGTGCGGGCTGACGCCGTCCCCCTGGGGCCGTGTATCCGGTTATAGCGGAGGTGATTGATGGCCAGGCGAATGATCCGCGCCCGACACGCAAGTCCGTATATGCTGTACCTGGTGATCGCGTTTGCCATCCTGACGGTGGCCGGCTGGATCTTGGCTGCGTGGATGTACACCGAGAAGGAGGACACCCTTCGGAAGGTGTTCGGCGAGCAGACGCTCCGGACCACCAAGGATACCACCGCCCTGTGGAACGACCTCCTCCAGACGTACAAGGACGACGGCAGCACGCTGGTGGAGATCATCGAGAGCAAGGAGGAGCGGGCCAACGTCTTCCGCAACGAGATTCAGCACCTGGCCGAACGTCTGTCCGGCGACCCGTTGACCAACCAATATGGCGAGGAACTGCGCCAGAGCGTCGCGGATGTCCTCAAGGCCACCAACGACATGCTCATCACGACCGAGCAGGAACTTCAGCGGAGTTACACCGTCGGCCGGAAGGCCCCGCCCGCCGACGTCCGGCCCACGAGCATGGTCACGGCCATCCGGGCGCTGGTCCAGCGCGTCGACGCCCTGGGTCGGCAGATCCAGCAGGACGATGTGGCCATCAACGACCTCAAGGCCCAGATCAAAGGGCTCAACGACCAACTCCAGACCGCCCAGGCCGAGCACAAACGCCAGGTGGCCCAGGTCCAGCAGGAACTCCAGGACGAGAAGGAACGCCTGACCAAGGCCCGCCAGAGCGCCGAAGACACCGCCAAGACCATCAAGGAGGATAACAAGAGGCTCCAGGACCGCATGCTCCAGGACCAGCGGGCCCACGCCAAGGAAGTGGACGAACTCAAGAGCGAGGTCACCAAACTCCAGAACCATCTCAAGGACCTCTCCGAGGTGGTCAAACGCTTCCGCGAGGTCCCCACCGAAACCGGCGTCGACGGCCGCATCGTCAGCGTCGCCCAGCAGGAGCAGGTGGCCTTCGGCGACCTGGGCAAAAAAGACGGCGTCCTCTTGGGCATGACCTTCTCGATCTTCGGACCGGGCGAACTGGGCAAGACCGAACCGACCCCCAAGGCCGAGTGCCGCATCGTCAAAATCATGGATAACGCCTGCGAACTCCGTATCTACGAGATCCAGGGCGACAACCCGGTCGTCGCCGGCGACGTCCTGCACAACCCCGTCTACGACCGCCAACGCCGCATGCGATTCGTCCTGGTCGGCAAGATGGATACCGACGGCGACGGCTTCGACGACAGCGAGGAACTCAAGGCCCTCATCCAGGAGTTCGGCGGCCGCATCGACCCGGAACTGACCGTCCAGGCAGACTTCCTGGTCGTCGGCGAGGAGCCGCCCGTTCCCGCCCCGCCGGCGCCCGCCGCCTCGCCGCAGGAGGTCCAGGCGTACCAGCAGTCCCGCCAGAAGTTCATCGCCTACACCGAGGCCAAGGCCCGGGCCGAGAACTTCTCGATCCCCATCCTGAACCTCAACCGGTTCCTCGGCCTGGTGGGCATCGCCGGCCAGACGTAAGACCACCCGTCAAGGGAACGCATTCCGCGCGGTGGGTCTCCCGGCCCACCGCGCCGGGCGTAACGGGCTTGTTCACCGGCGGCCTGACGGGCCGCCGCGCTTTTACACGAATCGTGCCGGGTCGCGCCGCGCTCGCGCCGCTCGAACCCCGACCGTAAGCTCGGGGGTATCTTCATCTGTCGGGTGATGCCGACACCGCCACTCGAACGTACCCCGCTGCTTACGCAGCGGGCTCGGGAGGCCAACCCATGCAAATCGCCGACCGCGTCCAGCGCATCCAGCCGTCCATGACCCTGGCCGTTACCGCCAAGGCCAAACAGATGAAGGCCGACGGCGCCGACGTCGTCAGTTTCGGCGCCGGCCAGCCCGACTTCAAAACGCCACCCCACATCTGCGAGGCCGGCATCCAGGCCATCCGCGACGGCCACCACGGCTACATCGTCCCCGCTTCCGGCCTGGGGGACCTCAAGGCCGCCGTCGCCGACTACCTCGAGCGCGCCTGCGGCCTGTCGTACGAGCCGGGGCAGATTTGTATTACCACGGGCGGCAAGTACGCCCTCTTCGAGGCGTTCCTCTCGGTCCTGGAGCCCGGCGACGAGGCCGTCCTCCCGGCCCCGTACTGGGTCTCGTACCCGGAGCAGATCCGCTTCGCCGGCGCCGAACCCGTCGTGCTCCACGCGGGTGCCGAGCAGGGCTTTAAGATCACGCCGGAGGCGTTGGACGGGGCCATTACCGAGAAGACCCGCGCCCTGGTCCTGAACTCCCCCTGCAACCCCACGGGCGTCGTCTACACGCGGGAGGAACTCCGCGCCTTGGCGGAGGTCGTCGCCGGCCGGCCCATCTGGGTCTTCGCCGACGAAATCTACAACGAACTCGTTTACGACGGGGTCGAGACGGCCTCGCTGGCGACGCTGCGGCCGGGCCTGGCGGACCAGACGATTACCTTCGGCGGGGTCTCCAAGACGTGGGCGATGACCGGCTGGCGGATCGGCTGGGCCGCCGGCCCGAAGGACGTCATCGCCGCCATCGGCCGGCTCCAGAGCCAGTCGACCTCCGCCCCCACCTCCATCGCCGAGTACGCCGCCCTCGCCGCCCTGACGGGCCCGACCGATCCCACCCGGCAGATGTACGAGGCGTTCGACCGCCGCCGGCAGGCCATGACCGACCGTCTCGCGGCCATCGACGGCGTCCGCCTCGTCCCGCCGCAGGGCGCGTTCTACGCCTTCCCCGACTTCAGCGCCGCCTACGACCGCGTCCTCGGGCCGGGGGCCGTCGAACCCAAGAGCCTCGCCTTCGCCGACCGGCTCCTCGAAGAGGCCCACGTCGCGGTCGTGCCCGGCGCGGCCTTCGGCGACGATGCGTGCGCCCGGCTCTCGTTCGCGACGAGCATGGAGGAAA
>CAYTJE010000314.1:0-3517 GCA_964437855.1 uncultured Anaerolineales bacterium
CCGCCCGGGCGGGCTTCTCGGATATCCTCCGCCGCGTCCGCGACGAACTCGGCCGGGTGCTGCTCGCCCATGACGTCCTCTGCCATCCCGGCGAGGAGGTGACCCTGCGGGCCAGCCTCCGCGGCGGGTTCCGCCTGGACGGTGTCGAGGGCGTCCGCCTCCAGTTCCACCTCCAGGAGCGCCGCCTGGGGCAAGAGACGAGCGACTCGGGCGGCGACGTCGCGGTCCGCTGGACGGCTCCCGCCGAGCCGGGCGATTACCCGGTCCGCGTCCGCGTCAAGCCCGACGACCAGCCCGACGACGCCGACGACCACGCGGCCCCCACGCGCCTGCTGGTGGCCGTCCGCAAGGCCGACACCCCCATCGCCGTCGTGGACCTCGACAAGACGCTCGTCGCCTCCGGCTTCCACTGGGTGCTGCTGGGCGGCGGCCGGGCCAGGCCGATGGACGGCTCGCGGGTGGTGCTGGCGCGGCTGGCCAGGACGCACACCATCGTGTACCTGACGCACCGGCCGGACTTTCTCGGCCCCACGAGCAAGGACTGGCTCCGGCGCCACGGCTACCCGCTCGGCCCGGTGCTGACGAGCACGCTGGGCGGCCTGGTCGGCGGCAGCGGCCCGTACAAGACCCAGCGCCTGACCGACCTGGCCCGACATTTCACGAACCTGAAGGTGGGCATCGGCGATAAAGTCTCCGACGCCCGGGCCTACGCCGAGGGCGGCCTGACGAGCATCCTGATCCTGCACGTGGACTGGTCCGAGGACGACCCGGAGGACTACGAGACAATCGCGTCCGACCTGGCCGCCCTGCCCGAATCGGTCCACGTCGTCACGAACTGGTCCGAGGTGGCCGATATTCTCTTCCAGGGCGCCCGGTCGCCGCGCGGGCCCATGATCCGGCGCCTCCGCGAGACCGCCCGCGACCTCCGCCGCCGCGGCGAGAATTGACGCCGACACCGCGCACGTTCCGCGCGGCGGCCTTCCCAGGCCGCCGCGACCGGGGTTGCCGGGGGACCGTCGTGGCCTGGAAAGGCCGCCACGCGGAAACGACGAACGCACGTGCGTCGCAGGACGAAGCGGGAGCCGGCCATGCGGACCGCGCTGACACGACAACGCCACCTGGCACGGCAACGCCATGTCAGCCTTTGGCGCGGCGGGTCTCCGCCCCCGCCGCGCCCGAGCCGCGACCGCCTGCCCGCCGTCGCCTTGGCGAAGGCGGGTGAGGTCGCGGGGACGCTCGCAACCAGGCGAAATCGCCCCGGCGCGGTGGGCCGGGAGGCCCACCGCGCGGCATGGGCTCGTCATGGGGTCGTGCTCCTCGCGCTGGCCCTCGGATGCGCCGTCACCGGTGGCTGCGGCCTCCTGTTCCTGCCGGAGGTGACCGAGCGGCCGGCGGCGGCCCTTCGGACCGTGGAGGTCGTCGACGCCGTCACCGGCGAGGCCGTGCCGGCGGCCGAGATTCGCCTGGCCCGCATCCCCTGGTCGAACGACATGCGGCCGCGACCGTGGGTGCGGTGGGGCGTGGCGCAGTCGGCCGAGGGCGCCGTCCGCCGCCTCGCGCCCAAGACCGACCCCGCCGACGTGCCGCAGACTCAACCGGCCCGGCACCTGGGCGAGGGACGGTTCGCCATCGCGCCCCACCCCCAGTGGCTCTGGCACCAGGTGCTGTTCCCGTTCGGCTCGCCGCCGGATTACGGACCGTATTACACTCAGCAGGCGCACCTGGTGGTCTCGGCCCCCGGGTACCGGGCGGTCTGGGTGTCGGACCCGTGGCTGGAGCCGTCCGAAGAGGGGCCGCCGCCGGTGCGGTACGAGTTCGGGCCGGCCGAGCCGGCCCAGCCCGGGCCGCGCGTCCGTCTGACCGAGGCGGGTCTGCGCATCGCCCTGCCGCCGCGGTCCCTGCCCACCCGCAGCCCGGCCTGGCGCCGCACTCAGGACCGGAGAGGAGAGCAACCATGACACCTGAGTTCCCGCGCGGTGGCCCTCCCGAAGTCCCGGCGGGATTTGCGGACTGGCGCGGCGGGCAGTCCTGCCCGCCGCGCAGCAACACGGCCACCCGCCGGGCGGGCGCGGTGCTGCTGGCGGCGGCGATCCTGCTCGGCCTGGTTCCCGGCCCCGCCCCCGCCGCCGAGACGCCGACCGTGGTCGTCATCTTCCCGTTCGCCTCCGCCGACGGCGGGAAGGCCGGCCGCAAGTTCGCCGACCGCCTCCGCCTCCGGGCCAAGCGGCTGGGGCTGGTCATCGTGGACCCCCTGAGCCTGCGCGACGCCATGACGGGGGCCGAGATGCCCGGCCTCGACACGCCGCCCGCCAAGGTGGCCGACCTCCTGAAGGACCGCCTCGCCGCGAAGATCGGCCTCTGGGGCAAGGTCGAACGGCAGGGCCAGGCCCTCGTCATGCACTTCCGCGGTCTGAACCTCGACCGCGGCGCCGGCCGCCTGACCCTCCGCGAAACCCGCCGGGCCCCCGAGCCCCAGCAGGTCAACCCCATCCAGGACGAGATCCTCCGGCAACTGACCGGCCGCCGCAAGAAGCCCGTGGCCGAGGCCACCCCGGAGGCCGACGCCAAGGTCCCCACCGTCGGGCCGGAACTCGCCCCCAACGGCGGCTTCGAGACGGGCACCACGACCCCCGCCGGATGGGACCGCATCGACGGCCTGACGACCTTCTGGTCGGGCGGGGGCGCCGGCGGCAAGTGCCTCAAGATCAACACCGACGTCTACCACGACGAGTGGGTCGCCTGGCGAAAGAAACACAAGGAGGGGGCCGACGCCGACGACGCCCCCGACCCCACCCCCACCTCCGGGCCCAAGTACAACACCGTGGCCGGCATCTACGGTGTGAAATATGACTCCAAGCCCATCCCCGTCACGCCCGGCCGCGCGTACAAGGTGTCCATCCAGTACCGCGGGAAGAGCACGGACGTCTTCTTCCCGAAACTCTTCATCCGGGGCTGGGCCACGGTCGAGGGCGAGAAGCGGGTCGTCTACGACGCCTACCTCGCCCTCCGGTGCGTGGAGGGGGCCGGCAAGTGGAAGCGCGGCGTCCGCATCTGCGAGATCCCCACCGACACCCAGGCCCCCGTCGAGTACCTCGTCCTGAAGATCTACGCCTACTGGCCGCCCGGCACGTACTACTTCGACAACGTCTCCCTGAAACGCGTGGCCCCGGGCACGAAGATCCCCGGCCCCACGGGAGGCACGGCAGGGTAAGGCCATGACCGAGTCGGACCCCCAACCCGGTGCGGACGACGCCCGTCCGCCGGACGACGCCCGCCCGCCGGACGACGCCCCGCCGCCGGAGACGCCCGGCCCCGAGGCCGCCGGCGAGGAGGCCCTCCCCGAGGCCGAGGACCTCACCCGCGACCGGCCCGCCCTCGGCCGCGACGAGACCGACGACGACCTGCCCGTCGCGGAACCCGTCGACGAGGCCGACCTCCCCGTGGCCGAGGAGGCCACCCCGCCCCGTTCGCCGCCGGCCCCGCCCCCCCGCCCCCCGCCCCCGCCCCCCCCCCCCCC
>CAYTJE010000315.1:0-3516 GCA_964437855.1 uncultured Anaerolineales bacterium
GGTCTTGAACCATATATTCTGAGAAAATGGCTCAGGCTGGGGGCGCGGTTTTGGGCGCTTTTTGGTATCCGAATCGCCATTTTTCGAGCGCCAGAGGCGATTCGTCGCTCAGATGGTAAGATGGGTAAGGCGAAACTTTTGGCTTTTTGCGCTTTTTTTCGTTTTTTGTTCGGAATTGATCGTTTTTGATCGCTTTTTGACCCCGTATGGACGGGCGACGATATGCACTAAAACATCGATTTTCGGCGGCGCGGACGTATTCTCGTGCCGTAATTTCGATGCTCCGGCAGCGCCGGGGTTTATCCCCGGCGCACGCCCCGGTCCCCACGGGCTCGCGGCCGCCGGGCATAAAGCCCGGCGCTACAGCGTCGTACGTTCTGTGGGGGAAGGGGACACAGGCCGGGCCCACGCGCGGGGCGGGCGTCAGCCGAATTCCCCCGGTTCAAGCGGTACCTCCGCACGCGGAATGCGTTTATCGTAGAGGAAGAAGGCCGCAGTGAACCCGGGTGGCACCGCCGGGGGGTGGTCCCCAAAGGAGACAAGCCATCTCTACGAACGTCCGCATCAGCGCGTCGGGACCAGCGGCAGAGGTGTACATCACGGCCATGCCGGATGAGGTCCGGCCGGCGGAGGCGCAGGCCGAGGTCCTCTTCACCGTCATTGCACAGGCCCTGCGGGAGGCGGGCGCCCGCCCGCTTCAGGAACGGGTGTTCGGCTGTGAGTCATCTCTGCCCCAAGCCGCCCGGGTCCGTGCCGCCGTGTACGGCGACCTGGACGACGGTCTCGGCCCGGACCTGCTGGCCGTGCCGGAAGGGCCGCTCGGCCCGCTGGCCGGCGTCCAGGTGCACGCGGTCCGCACGGAGGAGGCGCCGGCGGTGCTGACCGAGCAGGACGCGCCCTGCGGGCGCCTGGTCCGGACGGAGCGGGGGGGGTACGTGGCCCTGTCGGGCCTGACCGCGCCGGGGGCGGGCGGCCGGGAGGCGCAGGCGGGGGCCGTCTTCGAAAGGGGCGCCAACCTCCTCCGCCGCGTCGGCGCGAGCATGCAGTCGGTGGCGCGGACGTGGCTCTGGCTCGGCGACATCCTCTCGTGGTACGACGCCTTCAACGCCGTCCGGACGGACTTCTTCAAACGGTGCGGGCTGATCGACGAGCAGGGCCGACGCGCCCAACTGCCCGCGAGCACGGGCATCGGCGTGGGGCCGGCGGGCGAGGCGACCTGCGCGCTGGACGCCGTCGCCCTGATCGGCCAGGGGGCCGACGTCTCGTACCACCACGCCGCCGGCATGCAGCAGTGCGCCTACGAGTACGGGTCGGCGTTCTCGCGGGTCGCCAGGGCGACGACGCCCGGCGGAACCACCGTCTACGTCTCGGGGACCGCCGCCATCGACGAGGCCGGCGCCACGCAGCGCCTCGGAGACGCCCGGGGGCAGATCGCGATGACCCTGGACAACGTCCGGGCGTGCCTGCGCGACATGGACTGCGCCGACGCGGACGTGGTCCACGCCATCGGGTACTCGAAGACGCCCGAGGTTCAGGCCGTTTTCGAAAACGAGTTCACCGCGGCGACCGACTGGCCGTGCATCTCGGTCATCGGCGACGTCTGCCGCGACGACCTGCTGTTCGAGGTGGAAGCGACGGCCTGCCGGGGCGCCCGGGAAATGTGATCCCCCTCCCCCTGTTCCTCTCCCACAGGGGAGAGGGTGTCTTATTCCCGCGCGGCGGCCCTCCTGGGCCGCCGCGCAAGGCAAGCACATGGCGCGGCGGGTGCTCCAGACCCGCCGCGCAAGAAGAAACAGCGGTGCCGCGCGGTGTATCTCCGGGGAGGCTACTCCTCGAGCGGTTCGTCATCGTGGACACGCCGGCCGGCGACGATGGCGCGGCGGGCGGCTTCCTCCCGGCGAAGGAGGCGGACGTACTTCTGCTGCCGCTCGCGGTCCGGGCCGGCGAGTTCGGCGCCGGGCATGTCCATCCGCGGCCGCTCGGCCAGCGTCTCCTTGCCGCGGCGGATGATGGCCAGCGCCTCGGCGTACGCCTCGCCCCCCTGCCCCTTCAGCGCGGCCAGGCACGGGCTGACCTCCGGCCGGGTGAAACTGATGAGCACGTCGTGCGGCCGGCGCAGGACGTCCACGCCGGTCAGTTTCTTCAGACGCTTCAACTGTCTCGTGTCGAGCGGGCACCGACCGTACAGGTTCTTCCGGTACGTGGAGGCGTACGACGGATAGTAGGGGGCGTTGATGTCGATCCAGGTCACGATGCGGCGGAACGCCTCGGGGCTCAGGCGCTTGCCGGTAGGGCTCTTGCGGAGGTGCGCGACGAGTTTGCTGGCATGCGAGCCCCACGAGTACGGTTTCTGGACGGCGGCCGGGCCGGCGCCGATGACCGTCACGAGTCCCTTGCGGCGGAGTTCCATGTACGAGACGTTGAACGAACGGGTCAGGTCGCCGGCGAGCAGGAACTTGTCGGCGGCCTCCTTGCCGAAGTCGTGGCAGCGGAGGCAGTGGCGGTCCCAGATGGGCTGGACCTCCGAGAGGTAGTTGAAGAGGAACGGCTCGCGGCCGAAGGGCGGTTCGGGCGTGCTCGGCGGCCGGGAGGCCGCCGCCTTCAAGACGTTCGGGACGGCGGTGCGGCGGTCCTCGTGGCAGCCGATACAGCCCAGCGTCTCGCCCGGCCGGACGATCGTCCCCGACCGCATCGACTGCACCATCATCTTGTTCTCATCCAGCAACTGGAAGTAGACGAACCGGTCGGCCGGGACGCTGAAGTACGCCGAGCCGTCCGCCTCGACCGGCACGGTGCCGAGGATACGCTTGTTGTTGAAATCGTCCCAGTTCATGCCGGGCGCCTGCGTGCCGCTGCCGTGCCAGTTCGAGCCGGTCCAGAACCGCTTTTCCGGCGACTCGACGACCCGCAGGTACTTCACCGTGCCCCGCTCGACAGTCTCCATGCCGGTGCCGATGTACACGTCGTGGACGTAGAACGTGCCGCGCGGCTCGCCGAAGTCCACGCGGTCGGGGATGACGGGGGGCCGCGGCCGGGGCGCCAGCGGCACCGGGTCGAAGCACCCGGGCGGCTCGGCGTGGACGAGCACCTCGTTGCCGAAGACGTCGACCAGGAAGAGGCCCATCGCCTCCCCCTCGCCCGTCTGCCGCGAACAAAGGAAGTACTTGCCGGCCGAGGCGGGGACCTGCGGATCGTACAGCGGATACGGGTCCTCGTATTTCGTCTCGAGCCGCCTGAACGTGTCGTAGTTGCCGACCATGACGAGGTCGTGCGCCTCGGCGGGCCAGGTGCGAACGATGGGCGGCTTGCCGTCCATCCCGCGCGAGCGGTCGACGACGGCGAGCGCGCCCCACGGCCGGTCGTGACACGAGGTGAACGTGGCGACGAAGCGCTCCGTGCCGGGGATGGCGCGGGCGTCGATGACGCCGCCGGGCGAGGCGGTGTTGTTCCCCCACAGGAGGGCGTGGTTCGTGCCGTCCGGCCGGCACAGCCACACGCCCTGGGCGTCGCCGAAGT
>CAYTJE010000316.1:0-3510 GCA_964437855.1 uncultured Anaerolineales bacterium
CCGGTCGTCTGGACGCCCTGGCCGGCCTCGCCGGCGACGCGGATGAGCAAGTCCATGGGGTTCTCTCCTCGCGGATGGGCGGGGTCATGCGCGGTGCCCAGTCTTGGGCATCGCGCGGTGGGCAAGACTGCCGACCGCGCCGAAATCGCACGTCAGCCTGGGGCGGCGGGTACGGAGACCCACCGCGCACCCCGCGGGACTTCGCGTTGCAGCGCTAGTCGACCGGCTCGAACTGGTCCTTCCCCGCGCCGCAGTCCGGGCACGTCCAGTCGTCCGGCAGGTCCTCGAACGCGGTGCCGGGCGCGATGTTCTGGGTGGGGTCGCCCTTCTCGGGATCGTAGATATACCCGCAGGCGATACATTCGTACTTCTGCATGTAGAGTCTCCTTTCTGGCAGGCGTCATCTTCGATGCGCGGCCCGTACGGGCCGCGCGGGCATCGGGGTTGGATTCACGCCCCGTCGCTGCGCTCGGCGAGCACTTGGCCGACCTGCCGGCCGAGGGCCCGGCACCTGGTCAGCCCTTCCTCGTCGGGCACGTAGAGGAGGCCGACGCTCTCGGCCACGCGCTCCACGCCCATCGCATCGAGCCACGCTTCGAGCCGGCCCACGGCCTTCCCGTTCCAGCCGTAGGAGCCGAACGCCGCCCCGACCAGGTTCTGCGGGGCCAGGCCCTCCAGGTACGTCAGGCAGTCGGCCAGGGTCGGAAAGACGGTGTTGTTGATCGTGGGCGAGCCGACGAGGAGTGCCCCCGCCTCCAGCACCTCGGTGGCCACGTCGCTGCGGTGCGAGGAGGCCAGCGGACAGACGCGGACGCTCGCGGCGCCGCCGTCCAGGAGCCCCTCGGCCACGGCGCCGGCCATCGCTTCGGTGCTGCCCCACATCGTATCGTAGACGACGACGGCCTTGCGGGTGGGCCGCTGCTCGGCCCATCGGGCCCACAGGTCGACCGGCCACGTGGGGTTCTCGCGGTAGATGGGCCCGTGATCGGGCGCAAGCATCTTGATGGGCAGATTCATCTCGCGCAGGCCGGCCACCGCCCGGGTCACGAGTTTCGAAAAGGGGAGCAGGATGTTGGCGTAGTACTTGGCCAATTCCCGGTAAAGGATGTCGCCGGGCAACGCCTCGGCGAACCGCTCGGAGGAGGCCAGGTGCATGCCGAAGCCGTCCTGCGAGAACAGGATCTCCTCGCCCGAGAGATAGGTCATCATGCTGTCGGGCCAGTGAAGCATGCGGGTCTCGACGAAGGTGGCCTCGGTGGCGCCGAGGCCCACGGTCTGGCCGTTCTCGACGGCCTCGATGCCGCCGTCCAGGTGGAAGTGGGCCTCCAGGGCCTTCACCCCGTTCCTGGAGGCCAGGACCCGCTCGGCCCCCGTGGCGTCCAGGACCGCCGGCAGGCAGCCGGTGTGGTCCATCTCCGAGTGGTTCGAGATGATGAGGTCGATCCGCGACGGGTCTGCGACCGACGCAATCCGCGCCAGCATCTCATCGGCGAACGGGGCCTTGACCGTGTCCAGGAGCGTCACCGTCTCGTCCATCACCAGGTAGGCGTTGTACGTGGTGCCCCGGCCGGTGGCGTATCCGTGGAACTCGCGGATGCCCCAGTCGATCGCCCCGACCCAGTACACGCGGTCGGTCAGGCGGACGGCGTCGTAGACGTGCGACACGGCGGGTCTCCTGCGGTGCGAAGGCGTACCAGCATCATAGGGAGGCGGCGTAGCCCTTTTCAACCGTCCGGCGAAATCGCCCGGCCGTTCGTCGGGACGGCGCCTCCGCCGCTGCGCTCATCCCAGCAGCACGTCCATCGCCATCATCACGACGAACCCGACCATGACGCCAAAGGTGGCCAGGCGCTCCGAGCCGCGGTGCGTCTCGGGAATGATCTCGTCGCTGATGACAAAGAGCATGGCGCCGGCGGCAAAGGCCATCCCGAAGGGCAGGACGGGCGCGGAGAGGCCCACCAGCCCCGCGCCCAGCGCCCCGCCGACGGGTTCCACCAGGCCGGTGGCGGCGGCGATCCAGAGGGCCCGCCCCCGGCCGTACCCCTCCCGCACCAGGGGCAGGAACACGGCCAGGCCCTCCGGCAGGTTCTGGAGGCCGATCCCCAGGGCCAGCGTCGTGCCCTGGGCGACGGCCTCGTCCGTCCCGCCGCCGAAGCCGACGCCCACCGCCAGCCCCTCCGGGAAGTTGTGCAGCGTAATCGCCAGGACGAACAGCCACGTCTTCCGCAGGCTCGCCGACGGCCCCTCGTGCCCCTTGACGAAATGGTCGTGCGGGATCCACGCATCGAGCCGGTCCAGGAAGACCGCGCCGAACAGGATGCCGCCCACCATCACGATGACCGCCCAGTGGGCCGCGCCGTAAATCGTCTCGCCGTAGGCGATGCCCGGCACGATGAGGCTGAAGGCCGTCGCCGCCAGCATCACGCCCGCCGCGAAGCCGAGAAGCGTGTCCAGCACCTTCCGCGACAGGTCCTTGAATACCAGGCCGGGCAGGGCCCCCACGCCGGTAGCCAGGCCCGCCGCCGTGCTGGCCCCGAGGCCGTAGAGGATCGTCTGGGTGGCGGTGAGGGTCTCCAGTGGCATGGCGAGTCCTCCGCCTCGCAACGGGCGGCTCATACTGCTCCATTGTGCGCGGCGGGTCTCCGCACCCGCCGCGCCGCCTCTTCGCACGCGGTGGGTGCGGAGACCCACCGCGCAACGCATTGGGCGAGCGGCGCCGTCATCGAAGCCGCCGCCGGACGAGCATCCAGTCCCGCCCGTCGCGGCGGATGAGACGGTCGGCCGCCTCGGGGCCCCACGAGCCGGCCGGGTACGTCGGGAGGCATGCCTCGGCGCACTCGGCGCAGCCGTCCAGAATCGGCTGGACGAACGCCCACGCCGCCTCCACCTCGTCGCTGCGGGTGAAGCGGGTGGGGTTGCCGAGCGCGGCGTCCAGGATGAGCCGTTCGTATGCCTCCGGCGAGCCTTCCCGGAACGCCTCGGCGTAGCCGAAATCCATCTGGTACGGCTCCAGGCGCATCCCCGGACCGGGCACCTTGACCTGGAACCGCATGGTGATGCCGTCGTTCGGCTGGATGCGGATGGCCAGCACGTTCGGCGGAAGCGGGCCGTGGGGCGGGGCGCCGAACAGGACCTGGGGCAGGGGCTTGAAGTGGATCCCGATCTCGGTGATCCGGGCCGGCATCCGCTTGCCGGTCCGCAGGTAGAACGGGACGCCCGCCCATCGCCAATTGTCGATAAAAAGCCGGAGCGCGACGAACGTCTCGGTGCGCGAGTCGGCCGGCACGCCGTCCTCGTCCCGGTAGCCGGGCACGGGCTTGCCGCCGGTGGTGCCGGCGGCGTACTGGGCGCGGACCACGCGGTCGGGGGCGCAGTCGGCCGGGATCGGCCGAAGCGCCCGCAGGACCTTCACCTTCTCGTCGCGGATGGCGTCCGGGGCGAGCGAGACGGGCGGTTCCATCGCCACCAGGCTCACCAGGTGCATCATGTGGTTCTGGACCATGTCGCGCA